>NZ_JBANRN010000032.1:0-2072 GCF_037154155.1 Alteraurantiacibacter lauratis | reverse complement strand
GCCAGCAAAGACCGTGAATCAGAAAACCCGAGCCTTGGGAATCCCCTGCCGATTCAGCAGCTATGAAAACCGGTCTAAAGAAGGCGTTGACCGAGCGCGCCCTGAACGCGGAGATGGACCATCATCTGGCCGGCGACGATGCGGCTGGCAACACGCGCAATGGCTATGGCCGCAAGACGGTGATGACGGAGACGGGGAAGCTTTCGATCGACGTGCCGCGCGACCGGCAGGCGAGCTTCGACCCGCAGCTGATCGCGAAGTACCAGCGGCGGTTCCCGGGCTTCGACGACAAGATCATATCCATGTACACGCGCGGCATGAGCACCCGGGAGATCACCGGGCATCTGCGCGATCTCTATGGCATCGACGTTTCGCCGGACCTGATCAGCACGGTGACGGACGCGGTGCTGGACGAGATTGCCGCCTGGCAACAGCGGCCGTTGGACCCGGTTTATCCGCTGGTGTTTTTCGATGCCATCCGGGTGAAGATCCGCGACGAGGGGATGGTGCGGAACAAGGCGATCCACATCGCGCTGGGCGTCCGCGCCGATGGCCACAAGGAGGTTCTCGGCCTTTGGCTGGAGCAGAATGAGGGCGCCAAGTTCTGGCTTCGCGTGATGAACGAGCTGAAGAACCGCGGCGTCGAGGATATCCTCTTGGCCGTCGTTGACGGCCTGAAGGGCTTTCCGGATGCGATCACCGCCGTGTTCCCCGAGGCGATCGTCCAGACCTGCATCGTGCACCTGCTGCGCAACTCGATGGACTTCGTCTCCTGGAAGCACCGCAAGCCGCTGGCGGCTGCTCTGAAGGGCATTTACCGCGCCGTCGATGCCAAGGCTGCCGAGGAGGCGCTCACCGCCTTCGAGGCCAGCGAATGGGGCCGGCGGTATCCGGCGATCGGCCAGAGCTGGCGGCGGGCCTGGGCCGAGGTCATCCCGTTCTTTGCCTTCCCCGACGAGGTCCGCAGGATCGTCTACACGACCAATGCTATCGAGGCTCTGAACGCCCAGCTTCGGCGGGCGGTGAGGGCCAGGGGGCACTTCCCCAGCGACGAAGCAGCAACCAAGCTACTCTATCTGATCTTGAACCGCTCCGAGAAAGAGTGGAGAATGCCGCCACGTGAGTGGTCCATGGCCAAGGCCCAGTTCGCCGTCCTGTTCGGTGAGCGCTTCATCAAGGCCATGGCGGCCTAATGTTCAACCGCCCGCCCACACACGAAATTCCTGACAGTCCCGTTCAGCGTGCGCTCGATTACCTCTGCCACCTGGTCATCTGAGACCGTACGCGGGCGGCCAGGCCGGTACTCGTCGGTGAGCCCCTCGATGCGGTCCTTCACGAACCTGCGACGCCACTTGCCGACTGTGTGCTCGTGCACCCCAAGGCGCTCGGCGACTTCCTTGCTTTGCGAGCCATCTGCGCACAGCAGGATAATCCGGCACCGATCCGATAACGACCGAGGGGTCTTGTGCCGCCGAACCTGTGCCTCGAGAAAATCACGCTCCTCGGCGCTCAACACCACCGCATCCGCCTGCCGACCTACCATTGCTCATCTCCTATCATGGATCTGAATCAATGACGCGAATTACAGTTCCAGGTGACTAGAAAACGGAAGGAGAGGCAATTTATGGCTTCGTCGGCAACGGTTCCGTGTCCGCATTGCGGAAACACCAGCACCTACCAACTGAGCGTACAGACACACGGCGCGTCAGCAGTTTCATGTCGGCATTGTCACCGCGGCTTCATGATCGAAGTCGCCAATGGAAATGTGGTGGGGGTTCGTCGATAACGGCCATGAACCTCAATCGGCAATGGGTGGTGCTTGTTCGCTACAAAGATGAACCTGGCGCTTACGTCAGCAGGCAATACGTCACGGCATCAAGCGCGATTGAAGCTCTGGCTATGGCGAAGGCTATCTATGGCAATTTGCTCGTTCCGAACGCAGTATTTCCTGCCTAGACCAATTAGGAAATATGTTCAGTCAATCCTGACGCTAATTAGGCTTCGTGGACAAAGCTTGACTGCGGACACGGTCGCTGATTCAAGGCTGGCTTTTGGAGGCAGTCTTGGGCGAG
>NZ_JBANRN010000031.1:0-2494 GCF_037154155.1 Alteraurantiacibacter lauratis | reverse complement strand
TCTTCCTCATTCATCTGCTCCTTCGAGTGGGGCAGACTCTACATTACATCGAGGGAGGCAACGGGGGGCAGGTCACATTCCATGCTTTAAGCAGCGCATTCGGCCGCAAAGACCAGAAAAATAGTCCTATAATCCGCTTGCATTTATTCAGATGGATAATTAATGGCGAGGAGAAATATGGAGCGATTCAATGAAGCCTTATCGCATCGGTCAAATCGTACCGAGCTCGAACGTAACAATGGAAACAGAGATCCCTGCGCTGCTGCGTGCACGCGAGGCCATCTCGCCCGAACGATTCACGTTTCACTCTTCGCGCATGCGCATGAAGCATGTGACGAAGGAAGAGCTTGCCAAGATGGATTGCGAAAGTGATCGTTGCGCGCTCGAACTGTCTGACGCGCAAGTCGACGTCATGGGCTACGCCTGCCTTGTCGCCATCATGTCCATGGGCAAGGGCTATCACAGAGAATCCCAGAACAGGCTGCATCAAGTCACCGTGGAGAATGGTAACCCTGCGCCTGTGGTGTCATCTGCCGGCGCACTGGTCGAGGCGGTCCAGGCCATTGGGGCAAAGAAGGTTGCCGTCGTTGCGCCTTACATGAAGCCCCTTACCCAGATGGTCGTCGAATATATCGAGAACGAGGGCATCGAAGTCGTCGAGTGGCGGGCCCTGGAAATATCCGACAATCTGGCAGTTGCCGCGCATGACCCGATGAACCTGCCAGGGATCGTTGGCGACATGGAGCAGATCGCCGCGGTTGACGCGGTCATCCTGTCTGCATGCGTGCAGATGCCTTCCCTTCCCGCTGTCTCAATGGTGGAGGCGCAGATCGGCAAGCCCGTGCTGACCGCAGCAATCGCCACCACCTGGTCGCTCCTCAAGTCTCTCTCCCTCGACACAAGGGTTCCCGGAGGAGGCTCTCTCCTTTCGGGTGCCTACTGAGGAGCGACCAATGAGCAGAGGCTACAATGTTCGCGCCAATGGCATCCGCCAGCACCTGATCCACTTTCAGGGTCCAGGCCCACAATTGCTGATCATACCAGGTATTACGTCACCGGCGATTACCTGGGGCTTCATCGCCGAACGGCTGTCAGAGACGTTCAACGTGCATGTGCTTGACGTGCGCGGTCGTGGTTTGAGCGAGGCGGGCGAGCTCGATTATTCGCTGGATACCATGGCGGACGATGCCGTTAGCCTCGTGCAATCCAAGGCACTCGACAGGCCCATCGTACTGGGCCATTCAATGGGTGCACGTACCGCTATCAGGGCGGCCCGCAAGTCTCCTGACGCATTTGCCGGCCTGATCCTTGCTGACCCGCCGGTCAGCGGTCCGGGGCGACGCGAATATCCTTCAGCCTGGCCGTGGTACGAAGATTCTATCCGTATGGCGGAAAAAGGCTGTTCGGCAGAAGACATGCGCGCGTTCTGCCCAACATGGACGGAAGAGCAACTCTCGCTAAGGGCGGAGTGGCTGCACACCTGTCAGCTGGATGCGATCAAGACAGCCTATGACGGGTTCCACAGTGACGACATCCATGCCGACCTGCAACATTTGACTTTGCCGATGCGGCTGGTGGTGGCTGGCGACGCACCGGTAATCCAGGACGACGATATCGCCGAAATCAGGCAGCTGGCCCCCGCCATCGACGTTCGCATTGTTGAGAACGCCGGACACATGATCCCATGGGACAACTTGGACGGCTTCCTGGCGGCCGTAAAGGACTTTGTACCCGCTGCAGAGCTGAAAGAGACAGACTGAATGGACCACGCTAGTTTCACCGAAATTTGCCTTCATCAGCTCAAGATGTCGGGCGTCCACGAAGGCGAGAAGCTGGTTGTGCTCACGCAAGGTGATGAGCGCCTCAACTATGCCGATGCATTCCTTGCCGCAGGACGCCAGCTTGGCGCCAGCATCTACCATATGCGGCTTCCCGCCAGCCCACCTGCCGGCTCCTGGGCGGTCGGTCGCACGGGACTCGCCGCCATGCCAGAGGCTGTCGAGGCACTGAAGAACGTGGACATGCTTATAGACTGCGTGTTCCTGCTATTTTCACCTGAACAAATGGCCATTCAGGCATCCGGCACGCGTGTAATAACAGTCGTCGAGCCGCCAGAATTGCTGGCCCGCATGATGCCCAATGATGAGCTGAAGGAAAAGGTAAAGATCGCTGGCGAAATCCTCGCCCATGCCAAGAACATGCGCATTACCTCGCCACACGGAACGGATGTCACTTACAAGCTCAACACCTATCCCACGATCACCGAATATGCCTGTACCGATGAACCGGGGCGCTGGGACCACTGGCCATCGGGCTTTGTCTTCACTGGCGGTGATGACGATGGCGTGGACGGGCAAATCGTGGTCGGATGTGGCGACATTCTTCTGCCTCAGAACATCTATGTCCGCGATCCCATAACCTAGGGTCTAAACCCAATCAGCCTCTTGAAATTCAGTGCGTGTATTGATTCAGAGTGTCTCCGCTGAAGCAGGAG
>NZ_JBANRN010000030.1:0-2677 GCF_037154155.1 Alteraurantiacibacter lauratis | reverse complement strand
AAGCCCAGGGGAAAGATCAGAACATGGGTCACTTCTCAGTGGAAATTTATGCCCCTCCCGGGTCAAATCTCAGTGGCAATCAACAACCAGCCATTCGGTGGTCATAAACTCCATTATTCCGCCTTCCAAAGTCTGCCACTCAATGCGACAACAGCACCGGCATTCTCGGACCGTTCAGTATCGAAGCGGTGGCGCTGCCAAGCACAATCCGCCGTAAAGTCGAATGGCCATAGCCGCCCATGACGAGGAGATCCGCGCCAAGCGCCTTGCTCTCCTGCTGCAGCGCATCGGCGATGTTGCGGCTACCGCGCTCGGCCGAAGCGGCGCTCGCGTTCAGTCCGCGCCGCTCCGCTGCGGCGATGATCTTGTCGCCGGACAGGTCGCCTTGCAACTGCTTGTCGCCGTCGATCGTCAGGAACACCATGGGGCGGTCGCCGATCATCGGCTTGGCATCGCCCAGCGCGCGCGCCGCCGCCGGGGTGTTGTCCCAGGCTACCGCCGTCACGCCCTGCGGAGCGCCGCCGCGATAGTCCTGCGGAACGACCACCAGCGGCCGGCCGCTGAAAAACAGCAGGTGCTCGATCAGGATCTTTTCGGTGAGCACCCCCAGATTTCCGCTGCCCAGTATGGTGCAGTCGTGATGACGGGCGTGCTCGGCGACGACTTCGTGGATTCCGATGGCATGCGAATGTTCGGTTATCGTGACGTGATCGACGCCTGCCTCGGCTGCCGCATCCCCGATCCCCGCGGCCACCTGTCGGGGGTCGGCCTCGCGACCCGGCGTCGTGACGTCGAGATTCACGACGAAGATGGTCAGACGCGCATTGTGCGCCCTAGCGATGGCGATGGCATAGGCGGACGGGCCGCGGTCAGCAACCGAACTTTCAGCCGGGGCGAAAAGCATGATCGATTGCAGGTTCATGACTGTCTCCATTTCAGGTCTTGTCCGGCAGTTCCGCAGCTGGTTGAGCGCGCGTTTTCCAAAGCGACCAACCGATACCTGCCGCGAGGATGGCAAAAGTGACCGTGAGCGAGAATGAGGGCGGGATCTTGTCAATGCCCAGGAGGTCGGCGACGAAAATCTTCGAGCCGATGAAGACCAGGAGCAGCGCCAGCGCATACTTCAAATAGTGGAAGCGGTGGACCAGCGCTGCCAGCGCGAAATACAGCGCGCGCAGGCCCAGGATGGCGAATATGTTCGAGGTGTAGACGATGAACGGGTCGGTGGTGATCGCGAAGATCGCCGGTACCGAATCGACCGCGAAAACCACGTCGACCACTTCCACCATGATCAGCGCCAGGAACAGCGGCGTCATGAACCAGACAGGCTTGCCGGTCTTGGGATGGGGCTGCTTCACCCAGAACCTTTGACCGTGCAGTTTGTCCGTCACATTGAACTTGCGACGCACGAACTTGAGCACCGGGTTGGAGGACACGTCGTAACTCTTCTCCGCGTTGCGCCACATCTGGACGCCGGTCAGGATCAGGAAGGCGGCGAAGATGTAGAGCACCCAGCTCCATTCCGAGACGATTGCCGCGCCCAGACCGATCATGATCGCGCGCAGCACGATCACCCCCAGGATGCCCCAGAACAGCACGCGGTGCTGGTAAATGCGCGGTACGGAAAAATAGGTGAAAATCATGGCGATGACAAAGACGTTGTCCATCGCGAGGCTTTTCTCGATCACGAAGCCGGTGACATACTGCATGCCGGCGGTCTCGCCCAGGTACCACCAGACCCAGGCCCCGAAAGTGAGGCCGAGCGCTATGTAGACGGATGAGAGAATCAGGCTTTCCCTGACTCCGATTTCGCGCTGTTCGCGGTGTAACACGCCAAGGTCGATGACCAGCAACGTGATGACAATGCCGATAAAGGCAAGCCACATCCAAACCGGCTTGGACAGCCAGTCCATCATCAGGAAGTCCATCATTCGGGCCCATTAGCCAGCCCCGGTGCGTCTGTCACGTCTCTTGTACGCCCTGGATAAAAATCAAAGGGGCTGACATAGGTAGGGTTACTTGGGTTATTTGAACCACCAGCCCATCAGGGTTGCCTGCATACGCCCAATGGGGCGGTAGTTGAAGCGCCATTCGCACTCCTTGATGAACAGGTGGAAGTGCTGGCGCGGGATGCCGTTGTAGCTCCTCAGGTGGCGTTTGGCCTGGTTCCAGAAGTTCTCGATGCCGTTGATGTGGTTACGCTGGTCGGCGAACAGCTTGGAGTGGTTGATCCGCATGTGGTGGAACTCCGAGACATCGAGCACGTCGTAGCTGCCGAAGGCATCGGTATAGACCACGCTATCGGGCCTGATTTTCTCCTTGATGATCGGAATAAGCGTGTCTGATCTGGCATTTGCGATGATCGCGACATAGACCTTGCCCTGCCGTTTCAAGAGCCCGAACACCGGCACCTTGCCTGCTGCGCCGCGTCCCCGCTTGCCCTTGCGGTGACCACCGAAGTAGCTTTCATCGACCTCGATCTCGCCCGCCAGCAGCTCGGGTGCTTCGGCTGCCAGGGCCTCGAAGATCACCTCGCGCAGCTTGTGGTAGAACAGGATAGCGGTGTTGCGGTTGACCCCCGAAACCTCAGCCGCTGCACGGGCCGTCGCGCCAGCGCAGAAATACTTGATCAGTTCTTCCTGAACACCCCGCCGAAGACGGCTCCTGCGCCTCTCTC
>NZ_JBANRN010000029.1:0-3300 GCF_037154155.1 Alteraurantiacibacter lauratis | reverse complement strand
GCCAGAAACTTCCTATCCGCCGTATGCCTTGCCGCCGCCGTGGCTTTCTGGCTCTGATTGAGTCTCGACCCTAGCCAGTCGATGAGCAATTTTGCAATCTCATCGCTGTTGGTTTCCGACATCATCATGTGGCCGTTCCCGGTTATGCCGCGTTCTTCAAGGCGGATATGCTCCACGGGATATCCCTTGTCCAAGAGGAACATGGCTGCCTTGGCATTCTGCTCCTGCATCCATGTTGCCTCACCAGTCACAATCGCAATTGGCCTGTCAAACGGGTCGCAACCGCCCGCCAGTGGAGCGACTACCAGGCCGTCACGGAATGTACCCAAAGCATGCTCAAGGCCGGGATGGCCCAGAGGCTCGATGGCGAGGATGGCTTCCACGGCATCTCCGCCCATTGCCGCGAGCGCCCAACCGCATGGTCCACCGGCCGAGTGCGTGACAAGGATTGTTCGCCCGGTCATGGCGAATAGCTCGGGAGCAATCGCCTCTACATGCCGCTGGCTGGCTTCCAGCGAGGTGGCCATGGGGCCCTGACTGGCCATGAAGCGATCCCCGGCCAAAGGGTCTTGTGGCCAGCGGCTGTGCTTTTCTGCACCCGGCCAGGCTGGTGCGGAAGAGACATCTACGAAGCGTGGGTACAGGCTTTCGTAATCTGGCGGGGGCAGCGATGGGCCGAGCACATGATCATTCCACACTGCGCGGCCATGGCCTGGGCGGTCCAGAATATAGACCGGGTAGCCGCGCTGCAGGAAGATCTGCGCCCAACCCGGCCTTCCATCGGAGGTCGAGAGGAATTCATTGCCCTGACCGCCGCCGCCATGAACGAAGGTTACGGACAGGTCCTTGGGGTTTTCCGGGATGAAATATTGTACGAATGCGGAAACTTCGGGATAGGTTTTCTCACCGCATAAGCGGCGACCGGTTGTGAGAAACCGGCCGCCCAGGGCCGCAAGTTCGTAACATGCCATGCTCAGGTCAGAACTTGCTTTCCATGATCTCGGTGAAGCCCAACTGCTGGCGCATCAGGTCTTCATCCTTGGCCACCTTTCGTGCCCAGGCGATCCATTCGTCCTTCGTCTGGCCAGGCTTGGTGTAGTAGAGGTGGCGCAGGTTGTCGCTTGCGCGCGGAGAGGTGTGCTCAATGAACACACGTCGCCGGTCCCGCTCATAGAATTCAAGCATGTCATCGCCGGCTCCATCGTGGATCACGCGATTGAGGGCCTCGATCAGGGCGAAAGCGTCGAACATGCCGCCGGTCAGGCCCAACCCACCGGTCGGGTTGGTGACATGCGCGGAATCGCCTACCAGCAGTATGCGCCCTTCGCGCATCCGATCCGTAACACGCTGGTGCATGCGATAGGGAGCATAGTCCTTGATCTCATAGCCATCGTGGGGAACGTGATCGACCATGACCTCGTCGATCCTCTGGCGCAGACTCTCCAGTGGCAGCTCTGGATCTTCCATGAAGGTGATGCGCCAGAAATCCGGTTGGCCCAGCTTGCAGATAACGGCACCGTGCTCGTGGTCCATCTGCATGGCCACCTTGGCAAAGCCGAACTTGTCGAGGTCGATATTCACATTCAGCGCCACATAGCGCTTGGGCCATGTGATGCCGAAGAAGTTGTAGCCAAGGATGTCCTTGCGAACAGTGCTGGTCGCACCATCCGCACCGATCAGATAATCACCTTCAAGCGTTTCCGGGCCGTTCGGGCCTTCCAGGCTGGCCTTGATCCCACCTTCGTCCTGGGTGCAGCCTACCAGTTTGGTCGAGAACCGAATCTCCACATTGTCCAGCTTGTCCAGATGCCGGGCGAGAACCTTCGACAGCTTTCCCTGATGAAGGTGCAGCGTGTAGGGGAAGGGGGCAATGCCATCGAGGCAAGCCAGGCTCCAGAAGATCATCTCTCCGGTTTCATGGATACGCCAGGAATACTTCTGCCGCAAGAATCCCTCTTCCACGCAATCCTGCAGCACACCTAGTTTGTCGAGGTGGGGCAGGACCGGATGGTGGTAGGCAACGGCGCGTGGTGAATCGTTGAAGTGGTCGTTGGCCTCGACGATCGTCACGCGGCTTCCGGCTTTGGCAAGTCCAATTGCAGTCAGCATGCCGGCAGGGCCCGCGCCAACAATCACGATGTGTTTCGTCATGCCCAAGTTTCCTTCTTTGTTCTTTTTCGAACGGTTAACTCTTCAACATCCAGCGTCCAAGCATGCCAGCCACTGCAACAAATCGTCGCAATCGGTGACGTCGCCATATTTCTGCTGAATATCGTAAAGGTTGTGGTCGTGCGGCGCGCGCGCGCGATCTGCCACGCAATCACGCGGGACCAGCACGTTGAAGCCCGCCTGCACGGCATCAACGGCGCTCGCTCGCACGCATCCCGATGTCGTTGCACCGGCTATAATCACGGTGTCGACCTGGGCGCTTGCGAGGAATGCCGCCAGGTTGGTGCCGAAAAATGCCGATGCACCCTTCTTCACAACGATGCTGTCTTGCGGGCTGATACCGGTCCTCGCATCGATCTCCACCAGACGGGACCCTTGGAGCAGGGCCTTCATGCCTTCCGATTTTCTAAGCCATGCCAGCCTGTCCAGCTCCGCCGCTTGATAGGCGATGGTCGTATAGATCACCGGAAATCCCATCGCGCGGGCGAGGTCGGTAATTTTGCGCGTGTTGGAAATCTCATCCGACATGTCCGCGGCGGTTGGATATTGGGTGTCGGTGAAGCCATAGGAGAAATCCACGACAATAACGGCGGGTCTGTGGCCGCGTGGAACGGGCCTGCCGAACCCTGCCTGATCGTAGATTTCCTCTTGATTGCTCATCTGGGGTCTCGGTCTTCCTGGGTCTCAAGTGCGCTCGAACTGAATTTCCTTCGGCACGATCTGGCCATCCAGGACGATCGCTTCGTCATCGAGGAACAGCGAACAATTGCGCATTGGGATATCGAGGTGGCAGGCGGTATCGTTGCTGCCTCCCAGTTCGTTGTTCGGTCCTGTCGAGAAGAGCACGTTGCCCAGATAGCTGCGCGGCTCCATGCCCATTCCGCCGGGGAATTCGCCCGGTGTCATCGCGTGCCACTTCGCATCGGGGTTCATCCCCCAACCGATGTGGCTCATGCCGAAGCCGCGTTCATCACCAAACTGCGCCATGTAGGACTTGACCAGCTCGGCCTCCAGTCCGCCGCGTATATCGGTCACCCATCCTTTTTCGATTGTGTAGGGTCGAGACTCAATCAGAGCCAGAAAGCCACGGCGGCGGCAAGGCATACGGCGGATAGGAAGTTTCTGGCGAGC
>NZ_JBANRN010000028.1:0-3883 GCF_037154155.1 Alteraurantiacibacter lauratis | reverse complement strand
CTTCGTCACTACGACGAAGCCCCAACCCTCCTTAAATCACAACCTCAAATCTGTGCCATTGGTGCTGACGGGGGACAGACGGAAGCAATGTCACCATTCGCACAGCCGATGGAGAAGAAATCGAAGTGCGTGCGGCGGTGCTGACGCTGCCGACCAAGGTCTATCCTGATATTGATTTCAAGTCGGGTCTATCCGCGGAAAAGCAGGCATTCATTGCCAACGCCGAGGGTTGTGAAGGTGCGACAATGTACATGCACCTCAACGAAAATCTCGGGAACACCTTCGCATTTTGCGATGATCCCAATCCGTTGAATGCCATTCAGACCGAAGAATTCAGCGATGAGGAAGGTACTGTCCTGAAAGCGACCCTGGGCCGCCAGTCGCTGATCGACCTGAATGATTTTGACGCGGTCGTGGACGAGCTCCGAAAGATCCATCCCAATGCCGATGTAACCGAGATTGCGCCCTACAACTGGCTTGATGATCCGTTTTCCAAGCAAGGCTGGCCTTCCTACAAGGTCGGCTGGTTCTCGAAATACAAGGATATGGCCAAGCCCGAGGGGCGGCTGTTCTTTGCCGGGTCTGCGACTGCAGATGGCTGGCACGAATATATCGATGGCGCTGTTGAAAGCGGCATTCGCGCCACGCGCGAACTCAATGAAATGCTGGAGCAGGAAGATGCGTAATATGATCACTGCGGGCATTGTTGCCTGCGCAATGGCCTTGACTGGCTGTTCGCAGAGCGGCGATGCCCCTGACGAAGGGCAGATGATCGCACAAGAGCAGGCCCAGGTGGCCGCGCTTGAGGGTGACGCCGAGTTGGTCGAACGTGGAGAGAGACTGTTCAGCAGCTGCAGCGTTTGCCACTCGATCGATTCCGATGTGCCTTCGCCTGCTGGCCCGCACCTAGAGTTCGTTGTTGGACGGGGCGTGGGCGGCGTGGAGGATTATCCTTACTCGCCAGCCCTCACTGGTTCCGCCGATCTCTGGACGGTGGACAATCTCGGGAACTTCCTGCGCAATCCGCAGGAGGCCTATCCGGGCACGGCCATGGCGTTTGCCGGGATTGAGGATGATGCCGACCGTCAAGCGGTCATTGCCTATCTCGCGACGCTGACGGGCAGCGACGAGTAAGACGCGGGCGAACACAGTTTCGCCCAAGATGTCATGATTTGAGGTGTGAAGATGACGACACTTGATCCGCGTTATAACATCCTGTTCGAGCCGCTACAGATTGGCCCGGTGCGGACCAAGAACCGGTTCTATTCCGTTCCGCATGCGATTGGCATGGGAATGGTCGGGATGGACGGCATGATCGCTTTTCGCGCAGCCCGTGCAGAGGGGGGTTGGGGCGTAATCTGCGTCGAGGAGACCATGATCCACGAAACTTCGGATCATGCGCCGCTGAAGACGCCCGAACTGTTTCTTGATGAGCACATTGCGCCGACGGCCCGACTGGTCGAAGCCATCAAGGCACATGGTGCGCTGGCCGCAACCGAACTGGCGCATGTCGGTTCGTCCGGTGTCGCTTGGCAGGCGAGGGCACATCCACTTTCATCCTCGTCCAAGTTCCCCCACTATCATATCAATCCGATCACGGCGCGCACCGTAGACAAGAAGGACATTGCCGCTTTCCGTCAGTGGTATGTAGATGCCGCCTTGCGCGCGAAGAGCGCCGGGTATGATATTGTCTACGTCTACTGTGCGCACGACCTGTCGCTGCTCCAGGACTTCCTCGTTACCAACACGAACAAGCGGACGGACGAGTATGGAGGCGTGTTTGAAAACCGCGTGCGCCTGCTCAAGGAAACTTTGAGCGACGTGAAAGACGCGGTAGGGGGCTCTTGCGCTGTCGCTGTACGATTTGCGGTTGAAGAGCGACGTTGGCAATCGAACCTGAATATCCGCGATGATGGTCGCCGGGTGATTGAGACCTTGGCCGATGTTCCTGACCTTTGGGATGTCAACGTATCGGATTGGTCCTTTGACAGCGGTAGTTCGCGCTTTTTCGAAGAAGGTCAGCAAGAGCCTTTCATTAATTTTGTGAAGCAGGTGACGGACAAGCCGGTGGTTGGCGTCGGTCGCTTTACCTCTCCCGATGCGATGGTGCGCCAGATCAAGAGCGGCATCCTGGACCTGATTGGTGCCGCAAGGCCATCCATTTCCGACCCCTTCCTGCCTAACAAGATCCAGGAAGGGCGGATTGAAGACATTCGAGAATGCATTGGCTGCAACGCCTGCATCGCCGAGTTGAACCACTATACGCGCGTACGTTGCACCCAGAATCCCTCGGCTGGCGAAGAGCACCTGCAGGGCTGGCACCCGGAGGACTACCCCGCCGCACACGATGCCAGCCAGAGCATTCTGGTAATTGGTGGTGGACCTGCCGGACTGGAAGCTGCCACGACCCTGGGCAAGCGTGGTTACAGCGTGACGCTCGCAGATGCCGGGACCGAATGGGGCGGCAGGCTGGTGCGCGAACAGAAGTTGCCGAGATTGAGCGCCTGGGGCCGCGTGGTCGACTATCGGCTCAGCCAGATGCAGCAAATGACCAATGTTGATCTATATCTCGACAGCAGGCTGTCGGCAGAGGATGTCGTTGGTTTTGAAGCAGATCATGTGATCGTGGCGACGGGTGCGAAATGGCGCGGTGACGGGCTTGGTCGCAACCATCATGATGCGATACCCGGGCATGAGCTCGATCATGTCTTTACGCCGGAAGACATCCTCAATGGCCGGCTGCCAGAGGGTGAAGTCATCGTCTATGACGAGGACTATTACTACATGGCATCTTCGATCGCGGAACTGCTTGCGGCGGCCGGCTGCAAGGTCACCTTTGTCACGACTGCCAGCGATCCTGTGCCGTGGACGGCCATGACGCTGGAGATGGGCCATGTGATCAAGAGCATGAACGAAAAGGGCATCGAAATCGTGGTTGGTCATTCGATTGCTGCGATCGAATCCGGCGCGGTAAGCCTGACACGTGAGTTGACGAAAGAGGAAGGCAAAAGATCAGCCGATGCAGTGGTCCTTGTTACCGGCCAGCTCTCGGACGATGCGCTGTATCACGAACTCGACAGTCTTCGCGATGAAGGCAAGATCAAGTCGCTTGAACGCATAGGAGACTGCCTGGGACCGGGACAGATCGCCCAGGCGATTTTCGACGGACGCAAGGCCGGCATGAACTTCGGCAAGTAAAGGCGATGTTCTAAAGGGCACCGTGGCTGAGGTCGGCCGTGGCCTAGCCGTGCGGGCTGGCTGCACTGGCGACGCTAAAGTCTTCCTGCTCAAGCACTGTCCCCCGTCAGCACCAATGGCACAGATTTGAGGTTGTGATTTAGAGCGGTTTCCACACGTTCTGAATCGCTGGGGATTCCCTTTGCGTCGGCGTTGTGATTCAGACTTCCTGCTGGTGGCAGGAGGCCAGCATGGATGGCACAAACGCTTTCACAGGATCTTCGGGACCGGGTTGTCGCAGCGATTGATAGCGGGCTGAGCTGCCGTGCGGCAGCGGCTCGCTTCGGGGTCAGCGTGTCTAGCGCGATCCGCTGGCGGCAACGTGCGCTGGCGCATGGCCAGGCAGTGGCCAAGCCGCGCGGCGGAGACCGGCATTCGGGCAAGATCGAGGCGCACGGCGGCTTCATCCGGGAGTTGATTGCCGAGCAGGGAGACATGACCCTGGTAGAGGTTCAGGCGCGACTGATCGAGCGCGGCGCTCCGGTTGGGATCGGCACGGTGCACCGGTTCTTTGTGCGTCACGGGATCACGCGCAAAAAAAGACCGGGCACGCGATCGAACAGGACCGTTGACCTGCCCCCCGCTGGTCCCGCGGTCATAACGAGAGTCCACCGGTTTGATATTCGTGCTGCGCCACCGGCACAAG
>NZ_JBANRN010000027.1:0-5085 GCF_037154155.1 Alteraurantiacibacter lauratis | reverse complement strand
TCTCCTGCTTCAGCGGAGACACTCTGAATCAATACACGCACTGAATTTCAAGAGGCTGATTGGGTTTAGACCCTAGGGCAGTGCACTAGCCAACTCTTTGGCCTGATCTGCGTTCACGCTCGCAACGTAACCGAGAATGCCGCCGATTTGATATTCGTTGCCGTGTCTGATCGCGGCTTCGAATTCCACCATCCGGTCTTCCGCGATTTCCATTAGGCCCGATCCGAACTCGATGTTGAAGCTTGTCACGCGCCTGCTTGCGGGCTGTGACTTATCTGGGTTGAACGCGAAACCTGAGAGGGCAGCAGCGGCTTCGAGCTTTTCAACTGCGTCGCTGACCTCTTCCTCCGAAATGCCTGATACCGTGATGTCGTCCACGTAGACAGTCACGTTCAAGCCGTCTGCGCGGAGGTTTCTAATCTGGCCGCCCAAGGCCGATTTGGCGAGCACCACGGATGCAACAATCGGCGACTGCACGAAGCCGAAGGGAAGGCTGAACTTTCGCTTCGGCGGTCTTTTATCGACGGTGCTGTCGCAGGCCATCTCCCAAGCTTCGTCCTGCGAAAATCCGACAGCCTTCAAGGCGCGGTGCACTTTCGACCGGCTAATCTGCTCGAAGAAGCGTTGTAGGTCGAGCGATGCGAGCCAAGGGGCGTCTCGATGCGACTTAACTGCCGCCACATGACCGCCGTCGAGGAGGTGAAAGTAGTTTTCTGGTGGCTGCCAGACCCTTTCGATCGCTTCCTTGATGTCTCCGCCACGCTGAGCGCCGTACAGTGACGGTATAAAGACCCGAGTGCCCGGTTTCAGCGTGAAGTGGTGATTGTAGAGGTTTCGCACGGTAGTTGGTGACCTCGCCGAGGAACTTCAGAACGTAGTATGCGAACTTGAACGCATTAGCTCCGTATTCCAAGGCGAGGCCACAGTATTTACGAAAACGGGTGATTTTCTTCATACCGTGGGTCCTTCCATATACCCTCGGCTGCCTTGCGTTTGCACGCAGATCACCAACCAAGAAAGCAACGTGATGCTCCGAAACGGCGACACCGCGTTACCCCGAAGCAGCTTCATCGGAACTCCGAATTGCCGCAGGAAGAACCTCATACCGAGGGATCGTAATCATGCTGCTTCAATCGTCCAATTTCAAGAGGCTAGGCGATGAAGGGTGGAGCCGAAACTATTGCAGCTGCGATCGGTCACCGGATGAATCGCCACGACCGCACTTCGCATTCCGAGTTATCGATCACAGCCTCCGCCATTTCTACATTCATCCCACCAAAGCCATTGCGCGCTCGGAACTTCATGCGAACGCGCTGTGTGCCATCAGCATCGACCGCCGTTGCAAACGACTGAATGTGTTCAAAGCTGTCTGGGTCCCGAAGCTCGTATTTCACCTCGATCTTGAAACTACCCATGGAGCCGTCCAGCGAACGGAGACATTTGAACTGCGCTTCGCGAGCAGCTTCCTCGGCCTCTGCCTGTTGTCGGGCTGCCAGCTCTGCTGCCTCGCGCTCAGCCTCTGCTGCCTCCCGAATCGCCCTTTCTTTCTCGCGCTCAGCACGTTCAGCCGCCCATCGCGCCTTGTCTTCCGGGGTCGCCGTGGTTTCGGCTATGATGCCTATTACGGCGACGAGAGCGATCAGTACGCCAATCGTGATTGCCGTCCATTTGGCCAGCTTGCGAAAGAACGATGAACCGCTCGTCGCTGCTTTCGGTGCTTCGCTGGTCCTTCGATCAAACTGACTGACGGTTCTGGGGGCTTCCCGCGCTCTTATCTTATTGCGTATGCCTGATGCCTGATCGGCCATGCTGTCCTCAATCTTCCGAGATGATTATCCAGCTCGTAAGCTAATTCGAGAAAGTTGCCTTTTACTTACTGATATGCCTGATTTTCGAAGGCACTTCCCTCAAGATGAGACTGTTCCCCGGCTACCCGTTTGCTGGGAGGCACCATGGTCGATTTGCGGACAAGGTTTGGACGACTGGTCAAAACGCACCGGGTGCGTGCGGGCCTGACGCAGGAGGCTCTGGCCGAACGTGCAAGCATCAGCACTGACATGATCTCGAAGATCGAAGGGGGAAACAGCGGAGCCCGTTTCGGTGTGATCACGCAGATCGCAGAGGCGCTGGAAATTGATCCTGCGGAGCTATTCACCCCGAATTTGCCCGACGGCCAACTCCAGCGCGCAACGCTCACGGAAATCGTCAGTAGGCTGGGAAGCCTCAGTGACAGCGAGTTGCGTTGGCTGAGTGGTGTGATTGAAGCTGCCCTTCGTCCCAAGACCTAAGGTGACTACAACTGCACTCGGGGGTAAGAGGTGGCTGGCCTGCTTCAAGGATAACCAACTAGGATCATTGCACTTGATCTGAACGCGACATCCGGCTCTTTGTAGGAGCTCATCTATTTGGGCATAGAAGGGGGCGGCTGTGGCACACGTCACGATACATTCGACCAATCTCGAAAACATCGCCGTGGGGTCACTGCAAACGAAATGGAGTGCGCGCGGAGACCGGGTCCTGCGGTACTACATTGATGTGCGGCACAAGAAGCTGAACCTCCACAAGGAGGTCAGCGCGCCTGAAATCTTCATCTTGCAGAGCAAGCTCGACGCGTTGATCGCCAGCTGGGATGAAAAATACGAGATCTACCTCAAGCGGCAATCCCTGCTTTCCGGGCAGGCGGCTGCTGATGAGCTGACAACCGAAGCGACGCTCAGGCTGGAATCGCTGACCCGCATCCTTACGCATACTACACTGGTCGATGACAGGATCGACTGGGAGACCCTCAAGGATCGATCCGCATACGAGTATCCTAAGGACTTCCCTGAGCCCAAGCCGTCGAGCAGTCCGGCACCGCAGCCGAAATATGTCGAGCCGAAAGTCGGTTTCTTCCAAGTCATCCTCGGCAAAAAAGCCGGCATTCTTGCAGAAGCACAGGCGAACCACGCGACTGAAATGCAGCAATGGAAGGATGCCGAAGACCGTCGAAAAGTTGCTCTGGCTCACGCAGTTGCCCAATGGGAGGAGCGGCGCAAGGCCTTCTGGGATGAGCACAAAGCCAAGGAAGATGCCTTCAAGGCGGAGCAGGCTGCTTCGCATGCCCTCGTCGATCAACTCGCGGCCGAGGTTGCGAGCGGAGAAGAGGAAGCCGTAATTGAGCATGCCTCGCTGGTGCTGGAGCGGTCGGACTATGATGGCCTCTTCGAGAAATCCTACCTCTTGCAGTATGATCGTGTCCGCAAGCTCATGAAGCTTGCCTATGATCTGCCATCGATCGATGTCCTGCCATCGACGAAGGCGGTGAAATTCGTGAAGGCGACGGGGGAGCTGAAGGAGAGCTTCATCTCCGATCGAGACCGGAAGGCTAACTTCGAGTCTGTTGCCTATCAGGTCTGCCTGCGCACGATCCACGAACTGTTCGAGGCCGATGAGGCCGGAAACATCGATGCAATCCTCTTCAATGGCTTTGTCGAATTCATCGACCCGGCAAGCGGTCAGCAGAAGCGTAGCTGCCTGATGTCGGTGCTTGTGGACCGGGAGTCCTTCTGCGCCATCGACCTCGCGCGCGTCGATCCCAAAGCATGCTTCAAGTCGCTGAAGGGCGTCTCGGCAGCATCACTGGCGTCCCTTGCTCCCATCGCCCCGGTTATGGAACTCGACACAGAGGACCGCCGGTTCATTGAGGCGCGGGAAGTTGGCTCTGCACTTGATCAGGGCACCAACCTCGCAGCAATCTCGTGGGAAGACTTCGAGCACCTCGTGCGCGAGGTTTTCGAAAAGGAGTTCGCCTCACGCGGCGGCGAGGTTAGGGTCACGCAATCAAGCAGCGACGGAGGGGTCGATGCCATCGCGTTTGATCCCGATCCGATCACTGGCGGCAAGATCGTCATCCAGGCCAAGCGCTACACCAGAACCGTTGGCGTGTCGGCGGTGCGGGACCTGTACGGCACCATAATGAATGAGGGCGCGTCGCGCGGTATCCTTGTATCCACAGCGGACTATGGTCCTGACGCTTACAAGTTCGCGACTGGCAAGCCGATCACCCTGATGAACGGCGCCAACCTGCTCCATATGCTTGAGCGCCACGGCTTCCAGGCCAGCATCGATCTCGCAGCCGCGAGATTAGCGGCATCTTGACCGACCGGTGACGCACAACCCATGTTCACGGTTGTTGGCAAATTCGGGCGACAAGGGATTTTCGAGCACAGATTGTCCCCCCAGACCTAGCCACTGGTCTATCGTACTGCTACTTTAGAGCTGGAGGTCAGATACCATGGCAAAACAGGGTCAGCATGTCGTGCGGAATTCTTCTGGCGGATGGGCTGTGAAGAAGGGGGGCGCGTCGAGAGCGACCAGCGTTCACGCCACGCAGGCGGATGCTATCGCTGCTGCCACCAGGATCGCCCAGAACCAGAAAACCGAACTCTACATCCACGGTCGTGATGGCCGGATCAGAGAGCGGAACTCCTACGGAAACGACCCGCATCCGCCGAGGGGCTGATATTGCCGCCACCCTTTGATCGCTCTGTTTTCGTCAACTGTCCCTTCGATGAAGATTTCGCACCGATCCTTCAGGCGGTAGCGTTCTGCATCGTCTATATGGGTTTCTTCCCGAGGCTGGCACCGGAGAATGCCGACAACGGCGAGGCGCGGCTCGATCGTATTGCCGAGCTCATCCGGGGATCAAAGTACGGCATCCACGACCTCAGCCGCTGCAAATCTGCGGCCCCGGATGAATTCGCACGCATGAACATGCCTTTTGAGCTTGGTCTCGACCATGCCTGTCGCAGGTTCGGGCCACCGCCCTTGTCAGACAAGCGAATCCTTATCCTTGAACACACGCGCTATGATTATCAGCGGGCGCTCTCCGACATCGCAGGCTGGGACATCCATGCTCACAGCGGCGATCACGAAAAGGCGGTGCGTCACGTTCGCACCTGGCTGATCGCGCAAGCTTATGCGCAGCCTGTCGGATCGGCCCTGATCCAGGGGAAGTATCTGGCTTTCCAGGGTCGAGACTCAATCAGAGCCAGAAAGCCACGGCGGCGGCAAGGCATACGGCGGATAGGAAGTTTCTGGCGAGCT
>NZ_JBANRN010000026.1:0-6043 GCF_037154155.1 Alteraurantiacibacter lauratis | reverse complement strand
CGGATCACCGCTTCGGGCAAGTACCGGCTCTCGCCGGCGGCCCAGGTTGTCGGTGACGAGGGCGCGGAAGTCGCAAGCGCCGTTCTGACCGAGGCGGTCGACGCCACGGCCGGTGACAGGACCGGCCTCGTCATCGCCCGCGGGCCCGCGATCGTGTCCAGGGCGGCGCTCGTCTTCGACGCCTCCGTCGATGACGCGGCCAAGGCGGCAGCCAAACACGCCGAGCTCAGCGCTGCCGGCATCGTGCCGCGCGACACCGCCTGATCTTCACGTTTCCCCTCTGACTCTCTGACCGGCTCCGAGGCGTCCGCCTTCGGGGCCTTTTTCATGCCCGTTCAATCCCAAGGAGACCCGACCCCATGGTCGCCATGATCAACCCGTTCGACGCGGGCGGCTACTCGCTCGCCGAGATGACCCAGGCCATCAACATCCTGCCCAATGTCTACACGCGGCTTGGGACAATGGGCCTGTTCCGCTTCGAGGGCGTCACCCAGCGCTCCGTCGTCATCGAGCAGGCCGAAGGCGTGCTCAACCTCCTGCCCACCGTGCCGCTGGGCGGTCCCGCCACCGTCGCCAATCGCGACACGCGCTCCATGCGCTCCTTCACGGTGCCCTGGATCCCGCACGACGACGTGATCACGCCCCAGGACATCCAGGGCGTGCGCGGCTTCGGCGTGGCTGACGCCGCCGATCCGCTCGCCACCCTCATGGAGCGCAAGCTCACCCGCATGCGGGTCAAGCACGCCCAGACGCGCGAGTACATGGAGGTCAACGCGCTGCGCGGCATCGTCAGGGATGGCGCCGGCACCACGCTCTACAACTACTTCACCGAGTTCGGGCTGGCGCAGCAGGAGACGGACTTCCTGCTCGGCACCGCCGGCACCCAGGTCCAGGGCAAGGTGCGCGACGTGCTCAGGAAGATCGAGACCGAGCTCAAGGGCGAGACCATGACCGGTGTGCTCGCGCTCGTCAGTCCTGAGTTCTTCGACAGGCTGATCGGTCACGCCAAGGTCGAGGAGGCCTACAAGTACTATTCCTCGACCGGGGCGCAGCCGCTGCGCGAGGACACGCGCCGGCGCTTCCCCTTCGCCGGGATCGTGTTCGAGGAGTACAATGCCACCGTCACCCTCTCGACCGGCGCAACGGAAACGCTGATCCCCTCCGGCGAGGGCATCGCCTTCCCGCTTGGCACGCTCGACACCTTCGTCACCTACGGTGCGCCTGCCAACCTGATCGAGACGGTCAACACGGTCGGCCTGCCGATCTACGCGCGGCAGATCGCCCGGCCCGATGGCAGCGCGATCGAGGTCAAGACCGAGGCGTCGATCCTGCCTGTCAACAAGCGCCCGCGGCTCGCGGTGCGCATCTTCTCGAGCAACTGAGCATGAGCCCCTTCGCGGAGGCCATCGACGATCTCTTCGCCGATCCCAACCTTGCGCGCGATGGCCTCTGGCGGGCGGGCGGCAGCGGTGCGCCTGTGCCGGTGCGGGTGGTGCTGCGCCGTCCCGACCGGGTGGTTGGCTGGGGCGAGACCCGCCTGCACGCGCCGACCGCGCTTGCCGATCTGCGCATGGCCGAGGTGCCGCTGCTTTCTGCCGGAGACACGATCGAAGTCGCAGGCGAGACGTGGATCGTGCAGGGCGAACCGCTCGGCGATGCCGAGCGCCTCGTCTGGACGGCGGAGCTGCGCGGGCCATGAGGCTTGAGCTTACCACCATCGGCGATCTCAGGCAGATCATGGCCGAGGAGGTGGCCGCGGCTGAGCAGGCGGTGAGCGGCGCCGTCGCCGAGGCGACCGGCGGGCTCAAGGACGAGCTGCGCGCGCAGGTGACAGGCGCGGGGCTGGGAACGCGGCTGGCGCGCACCTGGCGCGGACAGGTCTGGCCCAAGGGCGAGGCGAGCCTCGGGGCGGCGGGGCTGGTGTGGTCGAAGGCGCCGCTGATCATCCGCGGCCATGCCGAGGGCGCGCTGATCCGCGCGCGGCATGCCACCTTCCTTGCCATTCCGACCGAGGCGGCCAGGGCGATGCGTGCCGGCGGGCGGCGGCTGACCCCGCGGCTGTGGGAGCAGCGCATGGGCCAGCCCCTGCGCTTCGTGCCGGGACGAGCGGGCCGGCCGGCGCTGCTGGTCGGCGAGAACCTGCGCGCGCGCAGCGGCCGGCGCGGCGGCTATGCCCGCGCGAGTACTACGGCGATGCGCACCGGTCACGGACTGGTGAGCGTGGTGCTGTTCGTGCTGGTGCCGCAGGTGCGCCTCAGCAAACGGCTCGATGTGGGCGGCGCGGCCGAGCGCTGGATCGCCCGGCTCGAGGACCGCATCGTGCGGCGCTGGAACTGACGACGATCGGGAAGATGCCATGTCGAAGCGGGAGGCCATCCTTGCCGCGCTCGCCGCGCAGCTCGGCGCTCGGCTGTCAGCGCCGGTGCGGCGCAATGCCGCACTACCGGAGAAGGTGCCGGCAGAGGGGCTCGTCATCCTGCGCGACGGCGAGCCCGGCGAGCCCGAGGTGACGCTGAACCCGCGGCGCGAATGGTACCGCCACCGCATCGAGCTCGAGGCCTATATGTCCCAGCCTGCCGGTGGCGGCGGCGAGGCGGGGCTCGATGCCCTGCTTGGCGCGATCGGCGCCGCGCTCACGGCAGACGAGACGCTCGGCGGGCTGGCCGAGACGCTCGTCCCCTCCGCCCCGGAGATCGGCGTGCTGGCCATCGAGGGCGCCGCACCGCTGCTCAGCGCGAGGATCGTGCTGACCGCCGAATATCTGGTCAGCGATCCGCTCGGCGGCTGAGCGGCAGACGGTCAGGCAATTGGGCAGAATGGGCGCGTCATGAGGCCCGAAAAGCAGGGGCCTCCCGAAGAGGCCCCGCGCCCAGCGGTCGAAACCACCGGAGGTGCGGCGGCGTCATAAGGCAATGTCCCGGCAACGTCCATGAGCGATCAGGCCGCGGGGCGCAGGTCCTCGACCACGATCTCGTCGGCCCGTGCGCGGGCACGCGCCATGTCGTGAGCCGTCTGCATGCGCATGAGCGTCTCGGCCCGGATACCGAAGGCCTTCTCGAAGCGGATCGCCATCTCGGCCGACAGCGCGGCCCGCCCGTTGAGCAGGCTGCTCAGCGCCTGGCGCGAGACATGGAAGCTGCGCGCCAGCCGATTGATGCTCACCCCGTAAGGCGTGAGCACCTCGTGCCGCAGCCATTCGCCGGGATGAACCGCCAAGGAGGGATGCATGGAAAGCGCCATCAGTGGTAATCCTCCAGATCGACTTCGGCGATGGTGTAGGCATCGCGCTTCACAAAGGTCAGCCGCCAGTTGCGGGTCACGCTCATGGCCCAGCGTCCGGCCTTGTCGCCGCTGAGCGGATGCAACCCGAAATTGGGCGGAAGCGCCAGTTCTTCGAAGCTTGCCGCAGCATCGATGAAGGCGAGCATCCGCCGGATCCGCGCGACATCGCCGACAAGGCCCTTGGGATCGCCCGTCTCGAAAAAACGGCGAAGGCCCTTGTGGACGATGCTTTCGATCTCCATGACCCACCCTGTCAAGCCTTGCTTGACATGTCAAGTCAGGCTTGTCGAGTCAGCCCGTCGGAGTCCACCTGCTTCAGCCGCACGATCCCGAGCAGCGTCTCCCTGAGCGTCTCGCTCGCCCTAGCGGCTGGCGCTGGCGGTGGGACCGACGCGCAGGGCCCCGGCGTGGCCGACGTGGTAGTGCCAGCCCTGCGGCGCCTTGGGATGGCTGCAGGTGGGCACGGTGGTGCGCTGCGTGGCCGCTTCGGGCACACGGCGCTCGCCCGCGGCGAGGAGAGCGGCGAGCAGACGGTCGTGCAGCTTGGCCTTGGCCATGGCTCAGCCTGCCGCTGCCAGACGATAGACCCGGCCCCGGCCCTCCTCCTTCTGCGAGGAGACGGCAAGGCCGAGGCGGCGGGGGAGCGCATGGGAGAGCGCGGCGCGCACGGTGTGGGGCTGCCAGCCCAGCGCGGCGCTGATCTCGGCCACGCTGGCGCCTTCGGGCGCCTCGAGCATGGCGATGAGCGCGGCCTGCTTGGTGCCTTGGCGAACGCGGCGCGGCGGCGCAGCGGCAGGCGGGGCGTTGACCGTTGCGGTCTCCGGTTCGGGATCGCACACATGGCAGCGGGTGGTGTGCTCCAGCTCGGTGCCGGCCTGATGCCGGTGGCGGCCCGCACCATCGCAGTGCGGACAGCCAGTCGCCGTTGGCGCTGCGGCATCGGGCGCGGCGCTGGTCTCCTGCGGGCCATCCGGTTCCGGTTCCGGCGCGATCCCGATCGCGGCAAGGCCTGCGTGGGTGATGTGGAGCAGGGTGGCGCGGCCGTCCTCGTCGTTGCGCCAGAAGGCGTTGCACGCAGGATCCGCCTTGGCCCAGCTCTTGGTGACGGTCTCGGCGATCAGCCCGCGACGCTTGAGCGCTTCCACCACCCGCGCGGCGTTGCGCGCGCGCAGGCCGCCGGAAAGGCTGGCGGGGAGCGGCAGGAGATTGCCATCCTCGCGCTGCGCGGCTGCGGCGAGCACCACGAGCTGCGTGTCGGAGAGTTTCATGATGCTGTTCCTTCCCTGTCCTGTCAGATGAACCCGACCCAGCCATTCCATGCCCGGCCATGGGTGATGACGTCCCCGGTCTGGCTGTCGGTCACCCGACCGTGGATGGTGCGGCGCGACGAGGCGGACGCTGCTTCGAGCGCCTCATGCAGCGCACGTCGCGCGTCGATATGGTCGCTGAAAGCCGCAAGCTCGCGGCTGCGGCGACGGCTTTCGATTGTGACCACATAGCGGGGCATGGCTTGGTCTCCCTGCCTCTCAGCCTTCGATCCCGAGGAAGCGGGCGACCTCGCGCAGCTGGTTGCGGGCGTGGGCGATGCTGCCGACATGGGCCCAGTTCACGCTCTCGGGCGCGGCATGGAAGTGCTCGTCGCTCAGCGCCCGCAGCTGGCCCAGCAGCGTGTCGATCTCGGCCTTGACGGCGATGAAGGCGGAAAGGGCCTGTTGCTGATTGCGGCGGGCCCCGTCGGCGCACCCCCCGTCGGCGCGGGCCTCATGGCGGGCGGTGGTGGTCTGGCTCATGGCTTGGTCTCCCTTGCGATGCACGTCCGCAACTCGCGGCGTGTCATCCTGTTCGCTCTGTCCGCGCTGCTTATCAACTCACCAAGCACATGATTTGGAACAATAATCCTGTCCCGCGCGCGCATGGCCCGCGCGGCATTCCCGTCCCCCAGTCCTGCCGGAGATGACCCATGCCCAAACTGCGTGCCTATGGCGCGGACGCGACGCTGAAGATCGCCCGCGAGACCAGCTATGGCGTGATGCCATCGAGCGGCTGGCGCAGCCTCGACTTCCGCTCGACCGACCTGTCCGCGATGCAGCCGCTCGGCGAGGATCCGCTGCTCGGGCGCGGGCGCAATGCGCAGGATCCCTGGCGCGGCCTCGTCACCGACGAGGGGCAGATCGATGTGCCGATCGACCTGCGCGGCACCGGCTTCTGGCTGACCGCGCTGTTCGGCCTGCCCGTCACCAGCAATGTGGCCGCGCGCGGATCGATCACCTTCGCCGCCAACCCTGCCGCGGGGCAGACGATCACGCTCAACGGGGTGGTGTGGACCTTCGTCACCGGCACGCCGGGGGCGCTGCAGACCCAGATCCAGGCGACCGTGACCCAGACCATCGACCAGCTGGTCACCAATCTCAACGCCTCGGCCAATCCCGAGATCAGCAAGTGCACCTACAGCCGTCCGGCCAGCACCCAGCGGCTCGAGATCGTCTTCGATACGGCCGGGCCTTCTGGCAATGCCTTCACCATCGCCGCCTCGCATGCTTCGCCCTCGGGTCCGCGGCTCACCGGTGGCGGGCATGAGCACCTCTGGCAGAGCGGGGCCGACGAGATCCCGAGCCACACGATCGAGATCGGCCATCCCAAGCTCACCACCCCGGTGTTCTTCCGCCATCTCGGCACCATGGCCGAAAGCATCGAGTTCGAGCTCGGCCAGGACGGCCCGGCCAATGCCCGCCTGCAGCTGGTGGCGCAGGGCGAGGAGCGC
>NZ_JBANRN010000025.1:0-9475 GCF_037154155.1 Alteraurantiacibacter lauratis | reverse complement strand
GCCAGCAAAGACCGTGAATCAGAAAACCCGAGCCTTGGGAATCCCCTGCCGATTCAGCAGCTATGAAAACCGGTCTAGCGTCGGGGGAACGAGGAGTGATCGACATGGCGTTACTGAGTGTAATTCGACGCTGGCATTTCCGGCAGCACATCCCGATCCGAGAGATTGAACGGCGCACGGGATTGTCGCGCAACACGATCCGCAAGTACCTGCGGGCGGATACGATCGAGCCGAAGTTCAAAGTCCCAGCACGGCCGGGCAAGCTGGACCCGTTTGCGGAGAAGCTATCGGCTTGGCTGCGGATCGAAGCCAGCACCCGGATTATTCACCAGACGAGCTATTTCTGGTTGGCGAACGTAGCTTAACCTACTGATTTGGTGTAGAGAATGGTTGCTTAGACGACCCTCTGACACCGGACAGAAAGTGCCACGCCCGCCATGATCCACGATAGCGTTGTTCCTTTTGGATTCCCAGCCATTTGCCGCAAGAAGGTAACCGCGGCTTTCGATGGCGGGCGGCTGACCTCGGATGGCGGGGTGCTGCTGCTGGCCCAGGCGGAGCGCCGGATGGGCATTGCCGGGCATCTGGCCAACTGCATTGCCGACCCCCGGGATCAGAGCCGTGTCGTCCATGGTCTGGGCGACATCCTGCGAGCACGGATGTTGGCGATCGCCTGCGGTTATGAGGATGCCGACGACCTCGATACGCTGCGCCATGATCCCGGCTTCAAACTGGCGGCGGGCAAGCTTCCCGACGCGGCTGTCGGTCTTGCCAGCCAACCGACGGTGAGCCGCTGGGAGAACGCACCGACGACGCGCGAACTGGTGCAGATGATGGGCGTCATGGTCGATATCTACTGCGCCAGCTATCCCGCCCCGCCCGCGGCGGTGACGCTCGACATCGACGAGACGGTCGACATCGTCCACGGCGGCCAGCAACTGTCGTTCTGGAATGGTCACTACGGGACACGCTGCTTCCTGCCGATCCACGTTTATGACACCGCGACAGGGCGACCGGTGGCGATGTTGCTGCGCGCCGGCAAAACGCCGTCGGGGGCCGAGATGGCCGGCCATGTCCGACGGCTGATCCGACGGATCAAGAAGCACTGGCCCCGGGCCCGGATCACGCTGCGCGGCGACGGCCATTGTGGCCGCCCCGAGATCATGGCGTGGTGTGAGGTCAACAGGGTCGATTATGTGTTCGGCCTTCCCGGCAACCGGATACTGCACGCCGATCCTGTCATTGCCGGTGCCGCCGATGCTGTCTGCGTCGATCGCGCCACAAGGGGGTGGCCGGTTCTGCGCCGCCATGCCGAGACCCGCTATGCGGCAAAGAGCTGGGGCACGACGGGCCGGCGCGTTGTGGCGCGCATCGAGGCCAGCACGATGGGGCTCGATATCCGCTTCGTCGTCACCTCGCTCAAGGACGGCACGGCTGAGCGGATCTGCGACACGCTCTACTGCGCCCGCGGCCGCGCCGAAAATCTGATCAAGCTGCACAAGTCCCAGTTGGCCAGCGACCGCACCTCGTGCCGCTCGGCCAATGCCAACCAGATGCGCCTCATCCTGCACACCGCCGCCTTCTGGCTGATGTGGCGCATCCAGCAGGCAATCCCCAAGGCCACCGCGCCCGATGTCACCTCTTTGGCCACCGCCGAGTTTGCGACGCTGCGCCTGCGGCTGCTCAAGGTCGCAGCCCGCGTCATCGAGAGTGCCACCCGCATCCGGGTTGCCTTCGCGTCAGCCTGTCCCGATGCGGCCACGTTCAGGACCATCGTCCTCGCGCTCAGGCCCGCTCCGACATAGCTGGCGCGGCCGGGCCGCCGAACCCTGCGACCTCTCCATCAACCCCGCAAACCTCTCGAACATCCGCGATGCAACAGGCGCTGCGGACACGCCCGCCTCGATCAAGCCGACAGTGCGGTCGAGCGCCAATCCACACCAACTACCGCACCGTCATGAATACGATGGGCTAGAACTCTGTTTCTGGATTGAGCGGAGGGGTGCTGTTTTCAGCCTCCTCCCATTCGGCGTAGGTTCTACCATCAGGCAACCGCCACAGAATTCGGCCGTTTGCTGCGGCTCCGGTCACCGTGGCTGCGGCGGCCGAAACAGAGGAAAAGATATAGTCCGAGGTGAACAGAAGGCCGTCATTTATTTCCACCAGAATGCCCTTGGCGAGCAGATTGGAGTTGACCCGCTTTGGTGGACGGGTTGCGGTTTAGGTCTGTTGGGTCAGGCCATGGCGCCTCCGTTCATATTCCAGCGGTGAGAGATATCCCAGCGCCGAGTGTCGGCGGGTGGGGTTGTAGAAGCCCTCGATGAAGTGGAACACGGCCATGCGGGCTTCGGTGTGCGAGCGGAACCGGTGACGGTCGATCAGCTCGCATTCCAGTGTGGCGAAGAAGCTTTCACACATCGCATTGTCATACGCATCGCCGACCGAGCCGGTGGACGGCCGGACGCCGGCATCCTTGCATCGGTTACCGAACGCCAGCGACGTGTATTGCGATCCCTTGTCCGAGTGGTGGATGACATCGTCCGGTCTGCGGGTCTCGAGCGCCATGTCGAGGGCGTCGAGGACGACCCTGGTCTTGAGATCGCCAGAGAAGGCCCAACCCACGATCTTGCGCGACCAGGCATCGAGCACCACGGCCAGGAACAGGAACCCGGCCATGGTGGGGACATAGGTGATGTCCGCCACCCAGAGCTGATTCGGCGCCGCCACGAAGAAGTTGCGCCGCACCAGGTCTGATGCCGGCCTGTCGGCCGGGTTGGGCTGCGTGGTGCGGATGCTCCGCCTACGGCTGACACCAGTGATCCCGGCCACTTGCATCAACCGAGCGACCCGCTTCTTCGCGATGGCGACGCCTTCGGCCTGCAACTCGGCATGCACGCGCGGCGCCCCATAGGTGTTCCGCGAAGCAGCATGGATCGTCCGGATCCGGCGCAGCAGATCGGCGATGCGCGCGAGCACGTCGGCGAGCCAGGCCTGAGGATCGACGTCGTTGAGCCGGCAGGTCTGGATCAGGGAATAGGCGGCGGCCGCGCGCTGTCCGCCGCGATCCGAGCCGCAGAACAGCCATGATTTGCGGCCAAGAGGAATGCAGCGCAGGGTCCGCTCGGCGGCGTTGTTCGAGAGACAGACCCTGCCCTCGGCGAGGAAGCGGGTAAACGCGTCCCAGCGCCGCAGCATGTAGTGACAAGCCTTGGCGAGATCGTGGTTGCGCGAGATTTTGCCGAGCTGCGCGTTCAGCCAGTCGCGGAGTTCGGTCATCAGCGGCGCGCTGAGCTCCTGGCGTACCGCGAGACGCTCGGCGGCACTCTTGCCGTTGATGCCTCGTTCGATCGCAAACAGGGCGTCGAGCTTCTGCACGGCCTCGAGCGCGATCGGGTAGATCATGCCGGACTTCTCTCCGTGGCTCTTCCTGCGCGCTGCGCCCTCGACGTCAGCCAGTTCGAAAAACTTCCTGCGCGCGTGGGCGAAACAACCCGCCTCCAGAATCGGCCCGGGCTGCCGGTTCGGCACGTAGAGCTCGTTGTAGCCCGAATAGGCGTCAGCCTGCAGGACCCCGGACCACTCGGCCAGATGCCGCCTTGGATGATCGCCGCGCCGGTCGCGCGAGTAATAGAACACGGCCGATGGCGGATCGTTGCCGCCGAAGGGCCGGTCGTCGCGGACGTAGTCCCACAATCGGCCGGTGATGGTCTTGCCCTTGGCCATGACCGGCACTGTCGTGTCATCGCCGTGCAAGCGCGTGGCAGCAAATGTATGGGCCTCGACCAGGTGAAAGATCGGCATAAGCGCCTGGCAGGTCGCGCCAATCTGGTCAGCGAGCGTCGAAACGCTGAGCGGCACACCCTCGCTGGCAAAGCGCTCGGCCTGGCGGTGCAGTGGTTGGTGCTGGCCGTACTTGTCGAACAGCAGCATGGCGAGGAAGCTGGGGCCGAACATGCCGCGCGGGGTGACGTGGAACGGTGCTGGCGGCTGCGTGATCTTCTCGCAGTCCCGGCAGGCGAACTTCTCGCGCACCGTCTGGACGACCTTCCACGAGCGCGGGATCACCTCCAGCGTCTCGGTCACGTCCTCACCGAGCTTCGAGAGACGCTCGCCGCCGCAGGCCGGGCACGAGCAGGGCGACGGCAGGACCACACGCTCACGCGGCAGATGCTCGGGCAGCGGCTTCCTGACCGGCTTCTTGCGCTCGAACGCGACGACGGTGGTTGTCTTGGCCGCTGCGGCTTCGGCGGCAAGCTCATCCTCGGCGGCATCGGCTTCGAGATGTCAACGCTGACTAAAATTTCCCCAGAAGTGCCGGGTTAAAATTCCCCAGTTTGGGTTTTCGGTGATCAGCCGTTCCAGTGATCGTGGGGGCGCTCCTTCGGTGGCCTTCCGCGCCTTTTCGGCGGCGGCGGCGGCGTGATGGCGGAGATCGCTCTGGTGTGCTCCGGCACGAGATCGGAGTGGGCGCGCAAGCGGTAACTGGCGCCCTCGATCTGGATGACGATGGCATGGTGCAGCAAGCGATCGAGCAGCGCTGTTGCCACCACCGGATCGCCGAACACCTCGCCCCATTCAGCAAAGCCGCGGTTGGATGTGAGGATCATCGCCCCCTTTTCGTAGCGGGAGTTGACCAGCTGGAAGAAGAGGTTGGCACCGCCAGGCGTCACTGGGAGGTAGCCGATCTCGTCGACGATCAGCAGGGTATTCCGATTGAAGAACCGAAGCCGTTCGGGAAGCCGCCCGTCGCGCTCGGCGCGCACCAGCATGTCGATCACCTCAGCCAGACTGGCGCGGTAAACCCGCTTGCCAGCCCGAACAGCCTCCGCGCCCAAGGCTGTCGCCAGGTGGCTCTTGCCCGTGCCCGGCGGGCCCAGCAGATGGACCACCTCGCCCCGCTCGATAAAGTCGAGCTGCGCCAGTGCGAGGATGCGACCACGGTCCAGCGAAGGCTGGAACGAGAAGTCGAAGCCTTCAAGGGTTTTCATGGGCATGAGCCGTGAGGTCTTGAGCCCGACAGTGAAGCGCCTGCTTTCCCGATTGCCATACTCATGCGAGAGCAGGATATCGATGGCTTCAAGCGCGGTCATTTCGCCGCGCTCCAGACACCGCATGGTATGATCAAGCACCTCGAGCGCACGGGGCATTCTCAGTCCAACCAGGCTCGTACGGATACGGTCGATGATCTCCGTCATGGCCGCACCTCGCTGCTGGCCAACCGCCGCCCGACGGCCTCGTAGAAGCCCAGCGAGCGCCTCGTAATCTCAAGCCCTGCAGGCGGCGGCACTGTCGCCGCGCGAGGCGGAGCGAGCCGCCGGTGGGAAGGATCAACCCGGCGCTGATTGCGTCCATCGAGAACCGGATGCACCGCGATCAGCTTGCGATCCTCGAAGATCCTGATCTCACGGGGATGGTTCTGCACTTCCACGACCCGTTTGCGCGTGGCGTCGGGCACCGAGTACAGATTGCCGCCAACCGAGACCATGCCTTCATGGCTGACTCGCCGCTCGATCGTGAGCACCGCATTATACGGGGCCGCAGGCAGAGCCGTCAGTGCGGATTGCTCCTCGGCAAAGTGCTCGCTGACGATCCGCCGGGTCGTGGCATGCAACCGAACATTGGCCACCGTGTCCAACCATTCGCGGAACTGCCGGTTCAGGTCATCAGCGTTGCGGAAGGTACGGCCAAGGAAGAAGTCCTGACGGATGTAGCGGTAGGGCCGTTCGATCTTGCCTTTGGTTTTGGCCCGATAGGGCCTGCATGCACGCGGCAAAGCGCCGTAATGGTCCAGCAAGGCGACCAGCGACCGATTGTAAATCACGATACCCTCGGCATCTTCATCGATCACCGCAGTTTTCATGCGGTCGTAAAGCACCTCGGACGGGGCACCTCCCATCGCATCGAAGGCGTCGATGTGGCAGCGCATCACCGTCTGCAGATCCTGGGTCGGACAGAACCGGCCCCACAGCCAGCGGCTATGGCCCAGCACCATCGAGAACAGCCAGAAGATCCGGGTCACACCCGGCTCATCGCTGAACGCCACCTTGAACTGGGCAAAGTCTACCTGAGCCTGCCGTCCCGCTGGTGTTTCAAAGCGCCGCTCGAACTGGACCACTCGCGGCGGCCGGCACTGGCGCAGGAAGTCCGTGACGGTCGTGTAGCCGCCCTTGAACCCCATCGCAGAGATCTCGCGGAACAGGCGCTTGCCAGACAACCCCGGATACAGCGCGATGCGATCGCGAAGATACGGTTCGTAGGGTTCCAGCTCACGCGGACGAGCTGGCCGGGGCTTGTAGACCGGCGCCTTGACGCCACCGGCCAGATGTTTGCGTACCGTCTTGCGGTCAAGGCCCGTCTGCCGCGCAATCGCCGACACCGACAGCCCCTGCCGCTTCAAGTCATGGATCATGACAATTTCCTCAAGTCTGATCACCGGCCACGCCTCCCGTCGATCCGGAAAGCATAAGGATGATCCGTGCGGGTCGTTGCCAATTCGCTCCGGGGCTAGCCCCGGAGCGAATTGGCGCTCACCTCAAACTGGGGAATTTTCGTTCGGCACTTTTGGGGAGAATACATCCGGCATCGACACGAGATCTTCGAGTTGAAGCTCCATCTGCGACAGCAGCCGTTCGGTGCGCTCGGCGCTGGCGCCGAACTGCTCGCGGCGCAGCTTGGCGTTCTGCAGCTTGAGGTGTTCGATCATCGCCTGGGCGGCAGTCTCCCGGGCCCGGGCGTTGGCCAGCGCGGCCTCTGCCTCACTGGCCCGTTGGGTTGCCTGCGCCAGCAGTGCCTTGAGCACATTTACATCGCTTGGAAAGGGCGAAACGGCGGCGTCCATGGCCAGAGTGAATCACTTCCAGCCCCCCTGTGCAAGGCGGAAATGAGCGGTTCCGTAAAGAAATCCGGCGGTCAGCCAGCGCTGGTCGGGCGCCAGGAATACTGCGGGTTGCGCCAGTCGATCCCGTCGAGCAGGCAGGCCAGCTGGGCGGCCGTCAGCGACACCACGCCGTCCTTCGCGCTAGGCCAGATGAACTTCCCCCGCTCGAGCCGCTTGGCGTAGAGCGACATGCCGACGCCGTCGTGCCAGATGATCTTCACGAGCGATCCGGATCGGCCCCGGAAGACCCAGAGATCTCCGGCGAACGGGTCCTTGGTGAAGGTCTGCTGGACCTGCGCCGCCAGGCTCTGCATCCCGCGCCGCATATCGGTGTGCCCCATCGCGATCCATACCCGCGCGCCCGACGGGATCACCGGACCGCCCTCAGCGCTGTCGCCGCAAGCGCTGGCGGCGTCGATGCCGAAATGCGCAAGCGCCGGCCATCGGCAAGCTCCAGTATAATCGCAGCTTCCGGCTCGGCGCCTGCCGCGCTGGCCACCATCGGCTCTACCAAATCTTCGATCACCGCCGGGACGAATGCCGCCTCAGCCCGCCGAAGCGCCGCTCGCCGCCAGATGTAGATCAGGGTCCGCGAAACATCGTACCGGCGGGCAACATGCGAAACCACCGCGCCCGGTGCAAACGCCTCCCGCAGAATCTCAAGACGCTCTGCGTCCGTCCACTCCCGGTGCCGCCGCCCACCGGTCATTACCGTCACATGCCCCATCGCTGTCCTATCGTGCGTCCAAATGTGCGACCAATAGGACGTCATTCGCACACACCGCGACCTCAGCAAGCGGCTCCCACCGGACGGTTACCGAAAATCTCGCGGATAAGCTTATCGTGAGCTTCAAGTGTGCGTGCCATTTTACGTTCAATTTCCCTGATATTCGGTGCCCGGGACAACTCTACGATTGTCCTTGCTGATGACGGATTTTCGGTTGAGCAGAATAATCTGCTGATCTTGAGGTCGACGAGCAGCGGGATCGGTGTCGAGCCCCAATCGCTTCAAGGCATAGTAGAGCAGAGCGCGACGCACCGGGATTTGCACCTGCCCATTCGTCATCCCGTAATCGAGCTCTATGACCCGCCTTTGGGTGGCACTGAGTTCCGGATGCGGGCCGATCTCGAGCCCCACCATTTCCTGCCAGGCGACGTCTGGTGTTGCCGGTTGTCCTGTCGAGCGGGTTTGGCGGGTTTCGATGATCCGGGAAATCACGAAATCCCGGTATTCTCCGCTCTTTTCGCAATATGACCGGGCGTGCCATCTGAAGCCATCGAAGGCCAAGGCATGCGGCGCTGTCCAGCGCCATTCCGGATCAGGCAACGACATCGACTGATAGAAAACTTCGATGACCTCGTGGCGCCGGATTGCAATGACGAGTGATCGCAGGATAGCTGGATCTATGCCGCGTGCCGGGGCTGGGGTCGCATCAAAGATCGGGAAATTGCCGATCCATGCGTCCTCCTTGGTGACAATTCCCTCTGCAACTGAGCGGACCTGTGACAGATACTGCGTTGCATCGGGTTTCAGAAAGAGCGGTGTAAAGGTGGCCCCGCGAACGTAAGTCTTGCCACTCTTGTCGTAGACCATGTTGTCTGGGGCGAGTGCGATATAGCGGTTGAGGTCGCTCGATGCCTGGTTGACCGATACGCCGAACTTGTCGATCAGATCGCTTCGGTTGACATGACCCTCCCAGAACAGGCGGAACTCGATAAACTGGAGCTTCTGCTCCACGCCCCATCTGAGATTTGACCTGTCATCCACCAACCAGCCCCCAACCGAGTCCACATGGGACCAGTTTATTGTTGGGTCAGCTTACAGGGCGGATGCTACGGGAGCAATCACAAAGCTGGGTAACGATCAATTTTCAGTGCGCAGGTTTGCGCTGACATAACGGGCGTATACGCAGGGCTACTCCGAGAGAGTTCGTCCGCAGGCTCTCTCCCACCGCCATCATCTCATCGCGAACCAATGAGATAGGCCCCACTGGGCCAGAAAATCCCCAGCTTCCGCGCTGTTTGGCGTTTTCCGACCGAACCTCAGAGACCGCGACTGAGGCCCAAATCGGTCTCTGACCGGCTTTTGTCTCTTTTCGCCTAAACCTCCTGGCGGAGAGGTATAGGCCGTATGAGTGACGCAATTTGGGGTTTGATGCCTTGCACTTGCCGACACGTTTGCAGCTTTAATTTGGCAGGCAAGGGGGCATTAGAACCCAAGGTGTGATGTGGTTCGCCAAGGTAAATGACACCGTTTATCATCGTCAGGCCGCAAGACGCGCAGCAGTGCCCTTCGAGAAGTTTGTCCAAGTGACATAACGTTTGGCACCATCAGGTCCGTATTGAAGCGCGGCATTCAGTACGTCAATTTTGTCAGATACACCCACAATTCCCGCCCCCCGGACGCTGAGCGCCGATCTCTTGGATTTGTGCGCTATAAAATTGCGCAAATGCCTGAGTTCGTCGATGGGCCATGGCGTGACCCCGAGTTCAGCCGCGATCTGCGAAGAATTTGAGACATCTAGGCTTCGTGGACAAAGCTTGACTGCGGACACGGTCGCTGATTCAAGGCTGGCTTTTGGAGGCAGTCTTGGGCGA
>NZ_JBANRN010000024.1:0-9722 GCF_037154155.1 Alteraurantiacibacter lauratis | reverse complement strand
CTCGCCAGAAACTTCCTATCCGCCGTATGCCTTGCCGCCGCCGTGGCTTTCTGGCTCTGATTGAGTCTCGACCCTAACGCATTGGTTAAAGACATTCGTTTGCTAACGGAGTCCATGAGCTCAGAAATTTTGGATCGACTTAAGATCGATTCGACAATTAACATTCCAGATAGCCTTCAAGACTTATTCAGAGCACTGGATTTTTCTACTCGCTTTGGACAACACGAAATACCCTTAATCATGAGAGGTGACGGAATTCAAAGCAGGCACTTACCTTTTATATTAAACTATATATCAGCCAAGTCGTCACAATACCATATTTGGGGATACGAGGAGCCGGAAAACTCTCTCGAGCTTTCAAAGGCATTCGAAATGGCAAAGGATTTTCAGGAGAGGTTCTCCCAAGAAAATCAAATTTTTCTTACAACACATTCCCCTGCCTTTTATGACATCTCGGGGCGTCGAGCCGCCAAGTGGTACATTGAGAGCATGCACGACGGAGAGCGGGTCTCTTCCCAAATTCAGTCAATTGCATCCACTTCAAACGTCGACAAGGCAATGGGCCTACTGTCGGTTATAACGCCTCGCATGAAAAAAGTATATTCGGATTATGTTGAGTTAAAAGAGTCGATCACTGAAATGCAATCGAGGGTAGACTCAGCCGAATGTCCGGTGATTTACGTTGAAGGCCCAAGCGACGTTACAATTCTTAATACCGCTAAAGAAAAATTAGGTTTTCAAGAAATGAACGTTCGCTTTGAATCAGCGAATGGTGCATCTGATATAACTCAATTTTTGAAAATTTCAATTCGAGTAAAAAGAGATAATCGCCCATTAATCGGGATCTTCGACTCCGATGCACGGGGTCGTAGAGAGTTTGATAACTTTCGAAACTACCACAAACTGACGGACACCGAATTTAGAACGCTGGAACGCAGCAGAAAGATTTTTGTTGGAGCCTTAGATGTTCCGACTCACCTCAAACCAGCCGAAGCTGCGTTTCGATCAGTCGGCCTGACACTTCCATTACCTGTCGAGTTTATGTTTGAGCAGTCAGTGATTTTATCGGCCGTTCAGTCCGGCACATTAAATTTGATCGAGAGGAAGGCAAAGATCGCTAATGAAGAGTTTCCATTAGAGGTGACTATCGATTCTGTACTGAAAGGAAAATTAGACGATAGCTACTTGTATCTTGCTAAGGCAATATCAGATGACTGCAAGACAAACTTTGCAACATGGATTTCAGATAGACCAGCCAATGACTTCGAGCCATTTCGAGAGATCCTTAGACAAATTTCTGTCGCTATTACTTGACCTTGACGAATTCGGGCATTGACAGCTTAACACTACCGCAGCGCCAAAAGGGGCAACTTCCGGGGATCGCTCGTAATGTCGTCGAGTATAAATCCTCTCATCAAGCGTGTTCTGATACTGCCCCGGCCTGCGCCGGGGCACACCATTCCCGCTCACTTCCCCAACAACGGCTTCAAATACCGCCCTGTATAACTCCGCTCCACCTTCACCACATCCTCCGGCACGCCCTCGGCAATCACCTCGCCTCCGCGCACGCCGCGTTGTGGCTGCGCCACGTCTTCGACTCCTGGCCCCAGATCGACGATCCAGTCCGCCCCCGGATCAAGTCTGCCATGCAGAGCTTCGCTTCCCGGGGCAGGCTAACCACCGATCACAGCCTGCCTGCTACCTCCCCCGCTCCAGCAGTGGCTTGAGGTAATGTCCGGTGTAGCTGCCCGGTGCCTTTGCGACATCTTCGGGAGTGCCGACGGCGACGATCTGTCCACCCCGCACCCCTCCTTCGGGCCCCAGATCGACGATCCAGTCCGCGGTTTTGATCACATCCAGATTGTGCTCGATCACCACCACGCTGTTCCCCTGATCCACCAGCCGGTGCAGCACTTCCAAGAGTTTGCGCACATCCTCGAAATGCAGGCCCGTGGTCGGTTCGTCGAGGATGTAGAGCGTTTGCCCGGTGCTGCGGCGGCTGAGTTCCTTGGCCAGCTTCACCCGCTGCGCCTCCCCGCCTGACAGCGTCGTCGCCTGCTGGCCCACCTTGACATAGCTGAGGCCGACTTCGTTCAGCATGTGCATTTTGTCGCGGATGGGGGGCACGGCCTTGAAGAACTCCTCCGCGTCCTCGATCGTCATGTCGAGCACGTCGGCGATGGAGTGGCCCTTGAACTTCACCTCCAGCGTTTCGCGGTTGTAGCGTTTGCCGTGGCATTCCTCGCAGGTGACATAGACATCGGGGAGGAAGTGCATTTCGATCTTGATCAGGCCGTCGCCCTGGCACGCCTCGCACCGGCCGCCTTTCACGTTGAAGCTGAATCGGCCGGGCTTGTATCCGCGTGCCTGCGCTTCGGGCAGGCCGGCGAACCAATCGCGGATCTGAGTGAAGGCGCCGGTATAGGTGGCGGGGTTCGATCGCGGGGTGCGGCCGATGGGCGACTGGTCGATTTCGATCACCTTGTCGCAGAATTCCAGCCCCGTGATCCTGTCATGCGCGCCGGCCACCACGCGGGCATTGTTGAGCACGCGCGATGCGCCCGCCTGCAGCGTGTCGATGGTGAGGCTACTCTTGCCGCTGCCCGATACGCCGGTGATGCAGGTAAAGGTGCCGAGCGGGATCGATGCGGTCACGTTCTTCAGATTGTTGGCGCGGGCATTGTGGACGGTGATTTTCTTGCCATTGCCCTTGCGCCGTTTGGCCGGCACCTCGATCTTGCGCGTGCCATTGAGATAGGCGGCGGTAAGGCTTTTCTTGCTCTTCAGGATATCCTTGAGCGTGCCCTGCGCCACCACTTCGCCACCATGCACGCCCGCGCCCGGCCCAAGGTCGACAATATGGTCGGCGGCGCGGATCGCGTCCTCGTCATGCTCGACCACGATCACGGTGTTGCCAAGGTCGCGCAGGCGTTTGAGCGTGGCGAGCAGCATGTCGTTGTCGCGCTGGTGCAGGCCAATGCTGGGTTCGTCGAGCACGTAGAGCACGCCTGACAGGCCGCTGCCGATCTGGCTGGCGAGGCGGATGCGCTGGCTTTCCCCGCCGGACAGCGTGCCCGATGTGCGGTCGAGATTGAGGTAATCGAGCCCGACATTGTTGAGGAAGCCGAGCCGTTCCACGATCTCCTTCAGAATCGCGCGGGCGATCTGGTTCTGCGTCTCGGTCAACTTGTCCGGCAATGCGGTGAAGAAGGCCAGCGCGTCCGCCACCGACAGGCGCACCGGGTCGGCGATGGAATTGCCCGCGACTTTCACGCACAGCGCCTTGTCGTTGAGGCGCGCGCCGTTGCAGGTCTCGCAGGGCTGCGCGGTCTGGAACCGGGAAAGCTCCTCGCGCATCCACGCGCTGTCGGTTTGCAGCAGGCGGCGGTTGAGGTTGCCGATCACCCCTTCGAACGCCTTTTCGACCGTGTATTCCTTGCGCCCGTCCCTGAAGGTGAGCGGCACTTTCCTGCCCCCCGTGCCGTAGAGGATCACCAGCTTCACCTCGCCCGGCAGATCCTTCCACGGCGTGTCGAGGCTGAAGCCGAATGTGGCAGCCAGGCTGGCGAGCACCTGCATGTAATAGGGGGATGGCGGATTGCTCTTGGCCCAGGGCACGATTGCGCCCTTTTTCAGGCTGAGGTATTCGTTGGGCACCACCAGTTGCGGGTCGAACAATTGCTTTTCCCCCAGCCCGTCGCAGGTCGGGCACGCCCCCTGCGGCGCGTTGAAGGAGAAGAGGCGCGGCTCCACCTCCTCGATCGTGAAGCCCGATACGGGGCAGGCGAACTTCTCGGAAAAGACGATGCGGTTCGCGGGCAGGCCTGCGCCTTTGAGGTTGCCGCCGCTTTCCGCTTCCCCCTCGCGCCCCGGCACCACGCCATCCGCCAGATCGACATAGGCCAGCCCGTCGGCCAGTTTCAGCGCGGTTTCAAAACTGTCCGCCAGCCGCGTCACGATCCCTTCACGGACCGCCAGACGGTCCACCACCACTTCGATGTCGTGCTTGTATTTCTTGTCGAGCGCGGGCGCTTCGGCAATCTCGTAAATCTCGCCATCAATGCGCACGCGGGTGAAGCCGGCCTTCTGCCATTCGGCCAGCTCCTTGCGGTATTCGCCCTTGCGCCCGCGCACCACGGGGGCGAGCAGATAGGCCCGCGTCCCTTCTGGCAGGGCCATCACCCGATCGACCATCTGGCTGACGGTCTGCGCGGTGATCGGCAGGCCGGTGGCGGGCGAATGCGGCACGCCGACGCGCGCCCACAGCAGGCGCATGTAATCGTAGATCTCGGTCACCGTCGCCACGGTGGAGCGCGGATTGCGGCTGGTTGTTTTCTGCTCGATGGAAATGGCGGGAGACAGCCCGTCAATATGCTCCACATCGGGCTTCTGCATCATCTCCAGGAACTGCCGGGCATAGGCGGACAGGCTCTCGACATAACGCCGCTGCCCTTCGGCATAGATCGTGTCGAAAGCGAGGCTCGACTTGCCGCTGCCCGACAGCCCGGTAATCACGATCAGCGCATCGCGCGGCAGATCAATATCCACGCCCTTGAGATTGTGTTCGCGCGCACCGCGCACCTTGATATGAGTCAGCATGGGGAACGCGAGGCCTGTTCGAAAGTTTCGGAGATAATGCCAGGGCAGATCATCGGAGCGCTTTGCGGCCTTTGAAAAGGGAAGTCGAGCGGCCCTTTGGTCCTTGGCCGGAGAGTCGCCATGTTCTTCAAATGTTCGTTTTCGTCAAGCGTTCCCCTTCCCCGCCCGGCACAATGCGCCCGCACCGCCCTGCCGGTCAGGTGAGAGTAAAGCATCTTGATGCAAGTCAGATACCAGCGCGTGCACTGCTGGCAACCTGGCTGCACGAAGGAGATGAGACCTATGAAACACCCCACGCCATTTCGCCGGTTCGGCCTTTTCGGTGCGGCAATGGTCGCCGCCAGCGCCCTGTCCGGCCTCCCCGCCGCTGCGCAGCAGCAAGGCAGCGCCGCCAGCGAAGCGCCTTCCGCCACCGATCGCCTGTCGATCCCGGTCACCCCGGAACAGGCCAAGCAGGAAGAGATTGAGCGCGAGCGGCTGAACCGCGAGCAAGCCGCCTTTGCCGAACGCCAACTGGCCGAGAACGCTGCGAGCCGCGCAGCCTATGATCGCGCGGTTGCCGAACGCGAAGCGATTATCGCCCGACAGCGCGCCGAACAGGAAGCTGCCGAGGCCGCATGGCAGGCCGAAGTGCAGGCGCGTGAGCGTGCGCACGAGGAAGCAATGGCGCGCTGGCGTGCGCAGGTTGCCGATGTCGAGGCGTGCAACGCAGGCGACCGCACGCGCTGCCCGCCTGCGCTCTAGGGGCGACCTGCCGAGGCACATGGCCTGCGGCCCATTTGCCGATTGCACCGGGCGGTGCAATTGCCTAAAGGCGCGCTTCAAGTTTCACACGAAACCGCCTTTTTGCCCTGGAATCTGCTTGAGCCTACGATGAATCGCCTTCTCTTGACCGGAGCGGCTGCCGCCGCGCTGCTCTCCGCCTGCACCACGCTGGACACCACCCCGATGGACACCGTCGCAACCGCTCTTCCCCCGCTTCCCGCGGCCACGGGCATTTTCGCTGAACCTTCTGCCCTGCCATTCCAGGCGCCCGATTTCTCGCGCATCCGCGACGAGGATTACCGCCCCGCAATCGAACAGGGCATTGCGATCAAGCTGGCCGAGATCGAGCGGATCGCGCAGAATCCCGAAGCGCCCACCTTCGAAAACACGCTGGTGGCGATGGAGCGCACCGGCCAGATGCTGAACCGCGCCTATGCCGCTTTCAGCCAGAAGCAGGGTGCGGACGCCAACGATGTGCTGAACGAAACCGACAGCGCCGTATCGCCGCAGATCGCGCAGATGAACGACGCGATTTATCTGAACGATGCGCTGTTTGCGCGCGTGAAGGCCATCTACGACAACCGCGCCGCGCTGGGCCTTACGGGCGAGGATGCGATGCTGCTCGACCTCTATTACGAGGAATTCGTGCACCGCGGCGCCTTGCTGGACGATGCGGCCAAGGATGAACTGCGCCGTATCAATGCGCGCATTTCCGAGCTGGAAACCGAATTTTCGCAAAAGCTGACCGCCGCCACCAGCGCGGGCGCGGTGCTGGTCGACACGCGCGAGGAGCTGGCGGGCCTGACCGAAGGCCAGATCGCCGCTGCCGCCGCGCTTGCCACCGAACGCGGGCATCCGGGCAAGTTCATGCTGGCCTTGCAGAACACCACGCAGCAGCCGCTGCTGACCGTGCTGGAAAACCGCAATGTGCGCGAACGCCTGTTCCGCGCCAGCATTGATCGCACATCATCGGGCGGCGAAAACGATACGCGTGGCATTGTGCGCGAAATCGTCGAACTGCGCACGCGCAAGGCGCAATTGTTTGGCGAACCCGATTACGCCAGCTGGCAGATGTATGACCGCATGGCGCAGACGCCCTCGCGCGCGCTGGAATTCATGCGCCAGATGGTGCCCGCCGTCTCTGCCACGCAGCAGCGCGAAGCTGCCGTGCTGAACGAGCGGATTGCGCAGGACGGGCACAATTTCACCGTGCAGCCGTGGGATTGGCCTTTCTATGCCGAGAAGGTTCGGCAGGAACGCTACAACCTCGATGAAAACCGCATCAAACAATATTTCGAAGTCACCAATGTGCTGGAAAACGGCGTGTTCTACATGGCGAACCAGCTTTACGGCCTGACCTTCGAACGGCGCGACGACATTCCCGGCTATCACCCCGATGTCAGCGTCTATCTGGTGCGCGATGCGGATGGCAGCGAACTCTCGCTGTTTTATTTCGATCCGTTCCAGCGCGACAGCAAGCAAGGCGGCGCGTGGATGAGCAATTTCATCGAGCAGAGCCACCTGCTCGGCCTGAAGCCGGTGGTGACGAACACGCAGAACATCGCCCCGCCCGCGCCCGGCCAGCCCGCGCTGGCAAGCTTTGACGATGTCATCACCATGTTCCACGAATTTGGCCATGCGCTGCACGGCATGTTTGCCGATCAGCGCTATCCCAGCCTGTCGGGCACCAATACCACGCGCGACTGGGTGGAGTTTCCCAGCCAATTCCACGAAAACTTCGCCACCATTCCTTCGGTGCTCAACAATTATGCGCGCCACTGGCAGACGGGCGAGCCGATCCCGGCCGAGCTCATCGCCTCGATCGAACGGGCGAGCACGTTCGATCAGGGCTATGCCTTGGGCGAAACGCTGACCGCCGCCCTCCTCGACATGGAATGGCACGCGCTGCGTCCGGGTGAGGCGCCGGCCGATGTGATGGCGTTCGAGGCCGAGGCTCTGGGCCGTCTGGGTCTCAACCCCGATCTGGTGCCGCCGCGTTACCGCACGCCCTATTTCCGGCACATTTTCAGCCACGGCTATGACGCGGGCTATTACGCCTATCTGTGGACGGAGATGCTGCACCACGATGCCTATGATTATGTCGCGGCGAATGGCGGGATGACTCGCGAAATGGGCGAGCGGATCCGGTCGACTTTCCTCGGCCAGGGTCATTCGCGTCCGTTCGACCAGATGTATCGCGATTTCACCGGGCGCGATCCGCAGGTCGAACCGATGCTGCGCGCGCGCGGGCTGCTGGCCGAGTAAGCGGGGTTTTGGGCCGGGGGATCGGGCCTTAACCCCTCGACCGGCACTTCGTCCCGTTCCGGCACGGTGGTTTTGCCGATGCTGCGCGCCCTGTGCAAAGCGGTTACGCGCCTAAGGCGCGCGATTTTGCGCCTGATCGGGACATCCGCCGCTGGCACAGCTTTCGACCCTTTATCCGCACTGGCAAGAGGCTGAACCGGCCGAATTCGCCGCGCGCTTTTCCCGCGTGGCGCAGGGGCGCGGGCTTGCGCGCAAAGCGGTGCGACGCATCCTGTTCAAGCGCGTGGGCGTGCTGCTGGCGGCAGTGGCGGTGCCGGCAATGGCCGCGCCCGATCTGCCGGTGGCGGAGCCGCAGGTGATCCGTTTCGCCATGCCCGAAACCATTCCTTACACACCGGGCGCGATGGCGTGGACCCCTTCCGCAGCGGACCTGTCGGGGGATGCCGCCTCGTCTGATCTGCCCGAAATCATTCCCGCGCCCGCGATCAAGGATGCCGGCCCCGCCGCGCGCCCCTTCACTGCCCTGGCCGGCTTTGCCGACCGGCTGCGGGCGGAGGAATGCCTCGCCATGGCGGTCTATTACGAGGCGGCGAGCGAGAGCAAGGAAGGCCAGCAGGCGGTGGCGCAGGTGGTGATGAACCGGGTGCGCCATCCGGCCTGGCCCAACAGCGTGTGCGGCGTGGTGTTTCAGGGGTCGGAGCGGCAGACGGGATGCCAGTTCACCTTCACCTGCGATGGATCGCTCGCCCGCCGCCCGTCTGCGCAAGGCATGGTGCGCGCGCGGATGATCGCCCGCGCCGCGCTGGGCGGTTTTGTGTTCCGGCCGGTGGGCCTCGCCACGCATTACCACCGCACCGACATCTATCCCTATTGGGCGCCCAGCCTGCACGAAGTGGGCACGATCGGCCTGCACCGCTTCTACCGCTGGAGCGGGGCGGCGGGCCGTCCGGCGGCCTTTTCGGCGGGATATGCCGGCAGCGAGAGCATTCCGCGCTTCAATCTCGTGGCGCGCGCGCAAGGCGCAGCCGAATCGGGAGCGCTGCTGCCGCCTGATGTGGAAGCGGCCGCGGCCGTGCGTCCCGCACCTGCGCCGCTCGGCGCGATCCCCACGCTCGCTCCGGAACTGCCAGCCGCAACCGCAGCCGAACCCAAGCCCGATAGCACGCTCCTGCCCCATTCGGGCCGTGTGCTCGACCAGCACGCCCGCAGCGGGCAATGGCTGCGCCAGCCCTGACAGCGCGGCCAATTGGCTAAGAAGCGGGAAACCATCCTGCCAAACCTTCGCTTAGGCCGGCCGCGCTAGAGGCAGCTTTCGCCCGGCGCATTTTGCGTCTGTGGCCAAGAAGCAGGAAAGCCGCCCATGTCGATCCGTTTCGCCGCACCCAAAAGCGCGATCCGCAACCGCATGGCCGTGAGCCGAGCGCGGCTTTACCGTCGGCGCCCCGCCAACGACAATGCGTCGCCCGCAAATGTAACGGGTGACGCGGCGCTGGCGGCTGCGCTGCGCCACTTTGCCGCGCATGGGATGGCCGCCGCGCAGCGCGCGATGGAACAGGCGGAACTGGCGCGCATCGAGGACGACCCGCACAGCTTCGCCTGGTGGCTGGCGATCTGTCGCCAGCTTGACCGGCAAATGGCCCGCAGGATCAGCCAGTCAGCGCCATGATTGAGGCCCGATCGGCAAGCCGGGGGCAAATGCGCGCGACCTAGGTATTTGCCGGCAGGAACAGCCTTAACCTGCTAGTTATCCCTCGTCCCTAGGGTTCCTTGCGGAAGGAACAGGATCATCGCACGCCTCGATCAACTTCTGGCACGGGCCTTCGGAGCGGAAGCGCAGGACGCGCAGATCCGCGCCACGCTGGCGCAGCGTATGCACCGCCGACCGATCGGCCTGTTCACCGGCGTTGTCTGCGGCCTCGCCACGGGCTGCGTTGTCGCCGCTCTTTCAACCGTCCCGCTGCTGCGTCTGGCAGGCTGTGTCCTTGCCGTGGTGGCCGCCCTGCGGGTGGTGCTGGCCTAGGGTCGAGACTCAATCAGAGCCAGAAAGCCACGGCGGCGGCAAGGCATACGGCGGATAGGAAGTTTCTGGCGAG
>NZ_JBANRN010000023.1:0-16643 GCF_037154155.1 Alteraurantiacibacter lauratis | reverse complement strand
AAAGCATCGAGTTCGAGCTCGGCCAGGACGGCCCGGCCAATGCCCGCCTGCAGCTGGTGGCGCAGGGCGAGGAGCGCGTTGACCCGGCCACGGGTGCGCGCGATGTCCGCCTCAGCCTGGCCGATGCGGCGGTAGACGCGCCCTCCGGCCTCACCGTGACGGTCAATCTGGTGATCGAGCAGCGCGAGAGCGCCATCAGCGTGCCGCGCAGCGCCATCATCCAGTCCGGCGGCGAGGCGCGCGTGCGCGTCGTCCCCGCCGATGGCATTGTGATCGAACGCGCGATCAGCTTCGTCGACTGGCCCGCCGAAAGCGTGATCGTCACCAGCGGCCTGCAGGCGGGCGAGCACATCCTGGCCGATCCCGATACCGCCCAGCCGGGCGAACAGGTCAAGGTGCGGACAGCGCCCCAGGGATGAGCCCCTACGCCGTCAAGCTCGCCTTCCGGCATCTGCTGTCTCATCCGGGGCAGTCGGCGCTGCTGATGTCGGGCGTGGCGCTGGGCGTGGGCGTGTTCATCTTCATGAGCGCGCTGATCGGCGGCCTTGCCACCTTGCTGACGCTGCGCACGGTGGGCAGCATCCCGCATATCGTGCTGGAAATGCCCGACCGCGATCCCGCTGTCCTGGCCCCGCAATCGGGTGCGCAGGTGGTCTTGCAGAAGGACCTCAGCCGCCGCCAGCAAATCGCCATCTGGCAACCGGTCGTGCCGATCATCGAGGCGGAAGCAGGCGTCACCGCCGTCTCGCCGCAGATCCGTGGTTCGGCCTATGTCGAACGCGGACAGGCGCTGGCGCCGGTGGGCGTGATCGGGGTGATGCCGGGCAAGCTGTCCGACATTGCCGATATCGAGGGCGCCATTGTTGATGGCAGCAGCAATTTGCCGACCGACGGCATACTGATCGGCAGCCGGTTGGCGGGCGATCTGGGCCTGCGCACCGGGCAGGTGCTGCGCCTGACATCCGAGCGCGGGCGGGCGCGCAGTTTCCGCATCAGCGGCATCTTCACGCTGGGCGTCGCCAGCGCCGATCGGCAGGCGGTCTATATGGATTTCACCACGGCGCGCGCGCTGTTCGACCTGCCCACGGGCATTTCGCGGATCGAGATCAAGGTGGAACCCGCCACGGACGCCGCCGCCATCGCCGCGCGGCTGCGCCGCTCGACAGGCCTCAAGACTACCGCGTGGACCGAGGACAACAGCCAGCTGTTCGAAGGGCTGGACGCGCAGGCGCGCACCGGCACCATCATCAAGGCCTTTGCGCTGATCACCATCGTGGTCGGCATTGCCAGCGCCATGCTACTGTCGATCGTGCGGCGGCAGGCGGAAATCGGCATCATGCGCGCAATGGGCGCCAGCAAGCGGCTGGTCGTGTCGATCTTCGTGCTGGAAGGGACGCTGATCGGCTTTATCGGCGCGGTCGTGGGCGCGCTGGTGGCCTGGCTGGTGCTGCTGCCCCTGCCGCCCGTCAGCGAAGTGGAGAGCGGCGGCTTGCCGATCGACCAGGCGCAGGGCGATTTCCTGCTGGCGATTGCACTGACCACGCTCGCCGCCGCGCTGGCCTCGATCCTGCCCGCCCGCCGCGCGGCGCGGATCGATCCGGTAGAGGCCATCGGATCGTGAGCGCCGAACCGATCCTTTCCGTGCGCGATCTCACCAAGGTCTTTGGCGAGGGAGAGGCGCAGGCAAAGGTGCTGAAAGGCATCGACCTGACGATGGCCCCCGGCGAAATGGCCGCGCTGCTGGGCCCGTCGGGTTCGGGCAAAAGCACGCTGCTCACCATTCTGGGCACGCTGATGCGCGCCAGCGGCGGCCGCCACGAGATGCTGGGCGTCGACCTGATGCAGGCCAGCGATGCCGAGCGCACCGCGTTTCGCAGCCGGCATCTGGGCTTCGTGTTCCAGTTCCACCACCTTCTGCCCGATCTGACCGCGCTGGAAAACGTCATGATGCCCGCCGCCGCCGCGGCCGGGCGCGAGAGCCGCGCCATGCGGGAGCGCGCCGCCGAACTGCTCGACGCGGTGGGCCTTGCCGACCGGCGCGACTACCGCCCCGGCGCCCTCTCCGGCGGGCAGCGCCAGCGCGTGGCCGTGGCCCGCGCGCTGATCAACCAGCCGGTGCTGGTGCTGGCCGATGAGCCGACGGGCAATCTGGACCGGCAAGCGGCAGACCAGGTGATGCAGCTCATCCGTTCGATCAACCAGACGCTGGCAACCAGCTTCCTGATTTCCACCCATGACGAGCATATTGCCGGCCAATGCCCGCGCCGGATCGAATTGCTCGACGGGCGGATCGTGCGGTCCTGAACTTCGTTGCCTTGCCGCCACCATTGCCAGCCAGCGCGACCGTCGGATCATCGGCCTTCGCCGGGGCAGGCCAAGGCGCAGCGTCACCGTGCCTGTGCTGCAGCCGGTGCCGGTCATGGCGCTCGCTATCCGGTTCCAGGTAGCATAGGCCCACCCCATAGGCGGTGTTCGCACTGGCATGCGCGGTGAACGCATATGCGCTTGGCAAACCGGCTTCCGCGCGGCAAGCTTGGAAAAAATTACAGGTGCAGGACTGGGAGCCTGCGGGAGGGGAAATGGCCATGCGGCTGCAGTCTTGCTTGCCCAAATTCGCCGTGCTTTTGGCGATCGCAGCCCTGCTGGGGACAGGATCTGCCGCTTTGGCCCAGCATGATCACGCGTCCCACACAGGCATGGAGATGCCGGTCGATGGCGCGCCGGCAGCACGGCGGGCAGCGCGCTGGTCCGATCCGGCCGCATGGCCCGATGGCCGCGTGCCGCGCGCCGGCGATGCGGTGACCATTGCGCGCGATGTGGACATGACGCTGGATGTCAGCCCGCCCGCGCTGCGCAGCCTGACCGTGCAGGGCGCCCTGCGCTTTGCCGACGATCGCGACCTCAATCTGACTACCGAATGGATTTATGTTGCCGGGGGCGAACTGGAGATCGGCACCGAGGCCCGGCCCTATACCCACAACGCCACCATCACCCTGACCGACGAGGTGAAGGGCGAGGACATCAACACGATGGGTGACCGGGGGATCATCCTGCTGCGCGGGACGCTGAGCCTGCATGGCAACCGCAGCCACAGCTGGTCCAAGCTGGCCGTCACTGCCGCAGCCGGGGCGACCGCGATCGAGGTACTGGACGCAAGCGGCTGGCACGTGGGTGACGAAATCGTCCTTGCCTCGACCGATTTCGACCCGCGCCAGGCCGAACGGCGCACGATCACGGCGGTGCGCGGCAACACGCTGCATTTTGCCGAGCCGCTGGAATATATGCATTTCGGCGAGATCACCTTTGGCGTGGATGAGCGGGGAGAGGTTGCCAATCTGACGCGCAATATCCGCATCCAGGCATCCGAGGATGCCAGCGAGAGCCATTTCGGCGGGCACATCATGGCGATGGCGGGCTCGCGGCTGTTCGTGGACGGTGTCGAGCTCAACCGGATGGGCCAGCACCTCACGCTGGCGCGCTATCCGATCCACTGGCACCTGCTTGGCGAAGGCCAGGGCCAGTATGTGCGCAACTCATCCATCCACGACACCTTCAACCGCTGCGTAACGGTGCACGGCACCAACAATCTGCGCGTGGAGAACAATGTGACCTACAACACCGTGGGCCATTGCTTCTTCATGGAAGACGGGATCGAGACGGGCAACGCCTTCATCAGGAACGTGGCGATCCAGACCAAGTGTCACCCCACGCTGGATTGCGTGCCCACCAACCTTGCCGCCAACGGGGAGAGAGACGCCAGCTTTGCCGATGCGGCGGCCTACAGGCAGGCCAGCTTCCACGGCGGCAACACCCTGCTCCCTTCGGACAACACCGTGGCGTCCTTCTGGATCACCAACCCGGACAACAGCTATATCGACAATGTGGCGGCCGGTTCCGACCAGGTCGGTTTCTGGTTTTCGATACCCGAGCACCCCAATGGCGCCTTCCTGGACACCGAGATCAGCCGCAACACCTGGCCGCGCCGGACGCCGCTGCGGGCGTTCCGGGGCAATGTGGCCCATTCCAATTTCGACGGGTTCCTGATCGACCGGCACATCGACCACGACAACACGTTCGGGCTGGCCTCGATCCCCTTGCTGCCCCTCACAGATCCCACCGATCTGGAAAGCGAAGTGATGGAAACGCACTTCGAGAACCTGACCGCCTACAAGAACCGCAATGGTGGTTTGTGGGGTCGGGGCGATCTTTACGTGTACAGCAACCTGAAACTTGCGGACAATGCGATTGGCATGACGCAGGCCGCTGGCGACATCGGCAGCCTGCCCTTCAGTTCGCGCCTGGTAGACTCGCTGGTGGTGGGCGAAACCGCCAATATCGGCAATCCGCGCACCGCGGAGGAACGCGCCTATGGCCGCAGCCTGCCGAAGCCGGCGATCCCCGATTTCCCCATTCGCGGCTACGAATATTATGATTACCGCGATGATGTGGTGAACACGACATTCGTGAATTTCCAGGACAATGACCGACGCAAGACCGGAGCACTGTCCTTCCTGCTGTTCACAAGCGCTGGGCTGAGCACCGGAAGCACGATCAGCGGTGCTCAGTTCGTTAACGCCAAGCCGGTCTATTTCCCGGCCTTCGACGCCCGGTTCGATAATGACAACCGCGGCGGCAACGCCTACCGGACCCTGTCGTTTCGCGACCTCGATGGATCGGTGACCGGCATCCCCGGCTCCCAGATCCTGCTCCACGATGGCGAGAATGACAGCGTCGCCACCGACGACACCTGCGACATCCGTCCCACCTGGAACGCGGCGGTGTGCACCGGCGATATCGGCCGCCTCAATCTCTCGGACGCCAGGGGAGAACTTCCCGCCGCAGTCGATCTGGAATCGCGGACCGCGCGCTTCGCCCTGCTTGCCTCGCTCGGCCCGAATGCTCCCGACACACCGCTCGTCCGGGCGCAGCGTACGGCCCTGTTCTCGCGCCGTGCCCCGCAGGCCCCCATATCGCTGGTTCGGGGTGGCAGGGAGTTTCGCGTCTCCGGCGACCAGAGCACGGTGCGGGCAGGCACCGAGATCCAGGTCAAGACCGAAAGGCCGCAAGTCACGCTCAGCCTGGCCGAAATGGACGAGGGCTCATGGGTGCTGTTCGAACTGCCGGGTTTCACCAATGCTGCCTCCGGAACGGAACAGGGCAGCATGGACGCCTTGCGCGCAGCGAACGCGACATCCTATTTCCGGGACGGGGACACGCTGTGGGTCAAGCTTGTGGCCGATGCCCCGCTCCTGCCGGTTATCCGTCCAACCGATCTGCAAGCCAGCATCACGGTCAGCAGATGACCGGCCAGCAAGGCGCTGCCAGCCTGACCGCAGCTCGCCTCCGATTGGCGGAGCATGACCTGCCCGGTGCTGTCCGGGAAACATTGACGTGTCTCCGCAGCTTGACGTTCGTCGCATAGAGAGGCGAGAACTTACCCCATATCCTTCAGGCGCCACCGGGTTCCGCCCGACACGATCCGGCTGGCTGTCTTGGCCCTATTTCCGCTTCACGACGAGCCTGCGCGATGTCGAGGGGATGCTCGCCGAATGCGGGACGGCGTGACGCATGAGACCGTTCGCTGCTCTGCGGACAAGTTCGGTCCGGCGAAGGGAACCGAAAATGCGGCGTTTCACCTCCCAGGATCAGGCCGGCCTCATCAATGCCCGCTACCGGGATTGAGCGCCTTTTTCGGCCGGGGAGCCAGCCAGATCGTAAGCGCCGCAATGATGAACAAGGCGAAGGTGAGCCCAAACACATGTAACGCCGATCCGGTAAGTGCCTGCGTTTCGAGCACGCGTTCCACGACCGCGTAGCTCTGCTCCTGGCTCAGGCCGTAGCCTTGCAGCATTCCGGTGGTGCCCTGCGCATCATTCATGCCCTGCACCATTTCCGCGCGCTGGATGCGTCCGTTGTCGATCCAGAGTGTCGAGGCCAAGGCAGTCGCGACGGCTCCGGCCATCGTGCGGCTGAAAGTGACGATCCCGGCTGCTGACGCGACCTGATCGGGCCGCATGGTAGCGATCGACAGAGCCGTCAACCCGACGAAGAAGAAGGGCATCCCGATTCCCTGGAGGAGTTGCGGAAGCGCGAGCGACCAGAACGAGGAATCGGTATTCCAGCCAAGCCGCAGCAAGGTGGTGAAACCAAGCCACAAGACCCCGATGCTGACCGTCAGGCGCACATCGACCCGGTTCAGCAACAAGGCCGCAATTGGGGCAACAAGGATAGCCAGAACGCCCTGAAAGCCGGTGACAAGACCGGCATCGGAGGCCGTGTAGCCCAGCACCTGCTGCATCCACAGCGGCACCAGCACCACCGAAGCGAACAGGGATGCAAAGCCGACTGATATGGCCAGGGTGGACACGGCCAGCGTTCGATCCTTCAAAAGCCGGATGTTGACTACCGGATCGGGTTCATACCACTCCCAGACCACGAAAGCGGCAAAGCCGATTGCCGCGGCAATCGCCATTGCGACGACCACATCCGAATTGAACCAGTCATGCTCCCGGCCCGTTTCCAACATCATCTGGAACGCGCTGACCCAGACGATCAGCAAAGCCAGGCCAACCTTGTCGAGGCGGGGCCGGCGAATGACCGTCTCATAACGGCCAAGGCTGCGCAGGAAGATGAAGAGGCAAAAGCCAATCACCGGAAGGTTGATGAAAAAGATCCAGTGCCAGCTCCAGTTGTCGCTGAGCCAGCCGCCGAGGATCGGCCCGAAGATCGGTGCTGCAATCGTGGTGGTAGCCCACAGACCCATGGCCATCGGCACCTTTTCGGGCGGAAAGATGCGGGTCAGCATGGTCTGTGTCAACGGCATGATCGGCCCGCCGGAAAGGCCCTGGAAGACGCGGGCGATAACCAGCATCTCGATCGAGGTCGATATGCCGCACAAAAAGGATGCGAGGCCAAACCCGCCCACGCAAAGTATCAGCATGCGCACCGTCCCGAACCGGGAGGCCAACCAGCCGGTAAGCGGAACGGTAATCGCCTCGGCCACGGCATAGGATGTGAGCACCCACAGGCCCTGGCTCGGCGAAACGGCAAGCCCGCCCGATATGTGCGGCACCGAAACATTGGCAATGGTGATATCGAGGACGACGACAAAGTTGCAAAGTGCCAGCGCAAAGGCGGCCAGATAAAGGGCCACACCGGTCAGTGGCCCAGGCTCTGTTGCGCCTCCGGACTCGGCAGATTGGCCGCTCGCACCCACCGCCTCAGCCCTTCGTATCGATTTCGGCCTCCATCGAGGCGCCAACGGGAAGCGGGTGCTGCGTAAGCTCCGCCGGATCGAGCGCTATGCGCACCGGGATGCGCTGCACCACCTTCACCCAGTTGCCCGTGGCATTTTGTGCCGGAATCAAGGCCGTCGCCGCGCCGGAAGCGGCCCCGATCCCGGCAACCCTGCCGCGAAACTCGACGCCCGAGCCGTAAAGGTCCGATGTCAGCCGCACGCTTTGCCCAACCTTCACGTCACGCAGCTGCGTTTCCCGGAAATTGGCATCGACATAGACCTGCGCAAGCGGGATGATCCGCATGAGCGGCGCGCCGGGCGTCACCTGCTGACCGACCTGCACCTGCCGCTGGGATATCACCCCCGCGACTGGCGCCCGGATAATGGTGCGCTCCAGCATCAGACGGGCGGCATCGAGCCGTGCCTGCGCGGCAACCACATCCGGATCGGCTTCGATGCTGCCCACCCCGGTGACGACCGCAATGGCATCGGCGCTGCCCGAAGCCGCCGCGCGCCCCGCTTCGGCCGCCCGAACCGCGCTGCGCGCAGCTTCGACATTGGCACGCGCAACGGCGGCGGCGGTGCGGGCCTGCGCCAGTTCCTCACCGGCCACAGCGCCCGATGCAGCCAGCCCCTCGCGTCGGGCAAGGGCGTCATCAGCGCGCCGCAGATCCTCCTCGGCCAAGGCCAGACGCGCCCGCGCCTGAGAGGCTTCTGCGCCTGCCCCGGCAACGCGCGCGTCCTGGCTGCGGCCGTTGGCCTGGGCTTGCTGGAAGCGCTGGCGTGCCTGGCGCAGGGCCGCTTCAGCCGCAGCCACTTCTGCACGGGCATCCGCGTCGTCCAGGCGCACCAGGATGTCCCCGACCGCGACTTCCTGAGTATCTGATACCTGCACTTCCACCACCGCTGCCGCGATGCGCGGCGTAATCACCGCGCTTTCCGCACCGACATAGGCGTTATCGGTGCTGACGAACCCGCGCTGGAACAGGAAATGCCAGCCCGCCCAAGCGGCAGCGCAAAGAGCGATGATGAGGCCAAGACGGATCAGCGCGGTCTTGCGGCGATTGGCCGGCGGCGCATCGTCCGGGGTGGCGGCCATGTCGGGCGAAGCGGAGGTGTTCATCGTTCAGGTTCCGATGTGCTGGCCGAATCCGCCATGAACCCGCCGCCAAGAGCGACGGCAAGCGCGGCATCGGCCTGGTGATTGCGACTGTTGAGAGCGACAAGTGCGGCCCTTGCGACGATCAGTTCGCGCTCTGCTGCAAGAACGCTGCGACGATCGACAAGCCCCGCCGCGTAGCGCTCGCTTGCCACGGAAAGGCTGGCCTGCGCCCCATCTGCGGCGCGCCGGGCAGCACCGATCTGATCGACCAGGCTGCGCTTGCTTGCCACCGCATCGGCAACCTGCCGGACCGCGTCGATCAGCACCGCATTGTATTGGGAGACGGCCTCGTCATACTCCGCCCGGGCCGAACGATAGCCGGCCCGCGCCGCACCGCCATCGAACAGGGGCAGGCGCAGCGCGGGCCCGACATTGGCAATCAACGAAGAACCGGAAAAGAGGTTGTCGATGCCGATGGCCTCAAGCCCGACAAGGGCGGCCAGATTGATATCGGGATAGAAGTTCGCCCGGGCTACCCCGATGCCTGCCGCCGCGCTTTCGGCCCGCAGGCGGGCAGCGACAAGGTCGGGCCGCCGGCCGACCAGATCAACGGGCAGATTGGCCGGCAAGGCCAGCGAGCGGGGCTCGGCCAGCGTTGGCCGGACAATCACCAGGCCGCGATCCGGGCCGGCACCGGCCAGCGCCGCCAGGGCGTTGCGGGAAAGGGCAATGGCCTCGTCAATGGCCGCAAGTTCGAGTTCGGCACGGCTGGCCTGACTTTCCGCGCGGCTTGTGGCGGCATTGTTCTCAAGCCCCTGCGCTGCGCGCGATGCGACCAGAGCCTGTTCCTGCCGGGCAATGTCCAGCGCCGCCTCGGCAAGGCTCCGGCGGGCAAACAACTGGTCAAGATCGATATAAGCGGCAACGATCGCCGAGATGAGGAGCAGCCGAGCCTGGGCCATGTCAGCCTGCGCCGCTTGCGCGGCAGATGTTGCCGCCGCAAGCGCGGAACGTTTACGGCCCCACAGATCGAGATCGAACTCCGCCAGAGCCGCAATCCGGCCCCGGCTCAGCAGGCTGCCAGGGATCAGACCGGGAGGGAAACCCTGGTTCTGGCTGATCCGCACCCCGGCGCCGCTGGCTTCCGCTGCCAGGGTCGGCAGCAGTGCGGCCTGTGCCTGATCCTGAAACGCCGCTGCGCGCCGCGCCCGCGCGGCGGCCCCGGCCATATCAGGAGACGCGGCAAGACCCTCCCCCACCAATTGGTCAAGCACCGGGTCGCCCAGCATCAGCCACCAGCGGTCGGTCGGGAAATCGCCCTCGTACGCCGCAAGCACGGCAGCGCCGGCCAGTCCTGCCGGATCGCGCAGGGCCGGCGGCGGATCCAGCTGTGGCAGCGATGCGCAGCCGGACAGCACCAGCCCCATCACCAAAATCGCAGTCCGCATCATCACCCTGCCGTACTGACCGGTATCATTGGCGGCGAACTGAACCCGAGAAAGGCGGTTGTCAACACAAATGATACTGCATAGTATCATTTGGTGGGAAAAGACGGACACAAGGGCAGCGCGGCGCGCAGGGCAGCTATTCTTGCGGTGGCGCGAGAGCTGTTTCTCTCGCAGGGCTATGAGGCGGTGTCGATGTCGGCAATCGCCGCGCGGGCGGGGGGATCGAAAACCACCCTATGGTCGTATTTCCATGGCAAGCCCGCCTTGTTCATGGCGGTGGCCGAGGATCTCATCGACGAATATGGCGCACGTATCGAAATCGCGCTGGTCCGCGATCGGCCGCTGGAAGAAGCGCTCGGTGAGTTCGGGCGCCATCTCCTTGCTGCCCTGATGTCCGAGCCGATCACGGCGCTGAGGCGTATTGTGACTGCCGAGGCGCATGGGATTGCCGGGCTTGGCGCCGCGTTTCACGAACAGGGAATGGCCCGCGGCTGGCGCATCGTGGCGCAATATTTCGCCGATCTTCAGCAACTGGGGCGCATCCGATCGGATGCCGATTGCATGCGTGCGGCACAGCACTTTATCGCACTGTGCCAATCGGGTTGTTACCAGGAATTCATGGCGAAAGGCACACGCAAGCCCAATGCACAGATGATCGCGGAAGATGTCGAGGCGGCGGTCAACACATTCTGCGCGGCCTATGGGCCGAACTAGCGATCGCCCAGCCAGGCGAAAGCTGCACCTGCAAGACGCACATCGGACCGAACCTGTTCCACCACAACCGCACCGTCTCGTGGCAGATGTCGATCTCCCGCTCAAACAGCAGGTCTTCTACGTTGCGCAGGCTCAGCGGAAAGCGGACGTACATCATCACAACCAGGCGGATCACCTCGGGCGACGAGTTGAAGTACCGGAACGGGCCGGCTGGTTTACGGGGGCGAGGCATCAGCGCCCCCGTCACAGCTTTGCGGTCAGTTCCGGTACAATGGTGAACAGGTCACCGACCAAGCCAATGTCCGCTATTTGGAAAATCGGTGCGTCCGGGTCCTTGTTGATCGCCACGATCACCTTGGAATCCTTCATGCCCGCCAGATGCTGGATCGCGCCGGAAATGCCGACCGCGATGTAGAATTCCGGCGCCACGATCTTGCCGGTCTGGCCGACCTGGCTGTCGTTGGAGATGTAGCCAGCGTCCACCGCCGCGCGCGATGCGCCGATGGCTGCGCCCAGCTTGTCGGCCAGCGGAGCGATGATCGCCTGGAAGGTTTCGGCATCCTTCAGCGCCCGGCCACCCGACACGACAACGCGTGCACTGGTGAGGTCGGGGCGTTCGGACACTTCGGCTTCGCGCCCGACGAAGCTGGACAGGCCCGCATCGCCTGAACCGCTGATAGCTTCGACAGCGGCGCTGCCACCCGTGGCCGGTGCCTTGGCAAAGCCGGTGGTGCGCACGGTGATGACCAGTTTCGCATCCGACGATTCGACAGTGGCGATGGCGTTGCCGGCATAGATCGGGCGGCGGAAGGTCTTGGGGCCTTCTACTGCGATGATGTCCGACAGCTGCATCACATCGAGCAGCGCGGCGACGCGCGGGGCGATGTTCTTGCCGTTGGAGGTAGCCGGCGCGACCAGTGCATCGTAACCCGCCATCAGCGGCACGATCAGCGCGCTGACATTTTCCGCCAGCATGTCGGCATAGGCGGGATCGCTGGCCAGCAGCACCTTTTCCACGCCGTCGATCTGCGCGGCGGCAGTGGCGGTAGATTGCGCATCTGCGCCATCGCCTGCGACCAGCGCATGGACGGTGCCCAGTGCCTTGGCGGCGGTGATGGCGGACAGCGTGGCATCCTTCACGCCGCCGCCGGCGTGTTCGACGAGGACCAGAACGTTCATGCCGAGATCCCCAGTTCCTTCAATTTCGTCACCAGTTCGTCCACCGAACCGACCTTGATCCCGGCCTGCCGCACGGGCGGTTCTTCCACTTTCAGCAATTTCAGGCGCGGCGCAGTGTCCACGCCGTAATCGGCGGGTGCCTTGGTCGCCAGCGGTTTGCTCTTCGCTTTCATGATGTTGGGCAGGCTGGCGTAACGCGGTTCGTTCAGGCGCAGGTCGGTGGTGATCACCGCAGGCATGGACAGCTTCACCGTCTCCAGCCCGGCATCAACTTCGCGGGTGACGGAAACGCTGTCACCATCAATCTCTACCTTGGAGGCAAAGGTTCCCTGCGGACGGCCCCACAGCGCGGCCAGCATCTGGCCGGTCTGGTTGCTGTCATCATCAATCGCCTGCTTGCCCATGACCACCAGGCCTGGGCCTTCCTCTTCGACAACAGCCTTCAAAATCTTGGCAACCGCGAGCGGCTCCACTTCGTCATCGGTCTCAACCAGAATGCCGCGATCCGCACCCATCGCCATCGCCGTACGCAAAGTCTCTTGCGCCTTGGCCGGACCGATGGAGACAACCACGACTTCTTCTGCCGCACCGGCCTCTGCCAGACGGATCGCCTCTTCCACCGCGATCTCGTCAAACGGGTTCATGCTCATCTTCACATTGGCCAGATCAATCCCGCTGCCATCAGCCTTGATGCGCGGCTTGACGTTGTAATCTATCACCCGCTTCACCGGGACGAGGATTTTCATTGTTCTCAATCCTTCCTGCTCGGAATGCCAGCTGCGAACATGATCTTGGATTGTGTTAGGATGGCTTTCGCAGCATTTTTTTACGATACTTCGATGAGCGCACTCATAAAGGCTTGCACAAATTGCTCAAGTGAATTATTCGAATGAAGAAATAAAGGGCGTAAGGGCGATTGGGCATGCAGCTGAGAGTCAACGGCGAAGAGCGTAGCTTCGATGTAGAGCAAGGAACGCCCTTGCTGTGGGTTTTGCGCGATGTGCTCGGCCTCAAGGGTACGAAGTTTGGCTGCGGAGCCGGACAATGTGGTGCGTGTACCGTGCATGTCGACGGCGTAGCTGTTCGTAGTTGCATTACACCGGTGGACGCGGTCCAGGACGCATCCATCACTACGATCGAGGGGCTGGACGAAGCCGGCGATCATCGTGTGCAGCAGGCTTGGCGTGAGGCGCGTGTGCCACAGTGCGGGTACTGCCAATCGGGCATGATCATGGCCGTTGCCGCCCAGTTGGATGCGAGCGACGCCAAGAGTGCTGAGGAAATCGCCGACAGCGTTACGAATATCTGCCGCTGCGGGACCTACAACCGCATTCGCGAAGCTATCCAGATCGCAAAGGACGGCCAATGAGCGATATTAATCTCACGCGCCGCGGATTCATTCGGGGTATCGCCACAACAGCCGCAGGCGTCAGTTTTACCCTCACTCTTGCATCGTGCTCGATGGGGTTGGGTGAGGATGATGATTCGACAAACGGCATAGACCTGCTATCATGGGTAATTATCCAACCTGATAATACTGTGGTGTTGCGCGTGCCCCAGACTGAGCTGGGTCAGGGTGTTTCGACGACAATTCCGCAAATGCTTGCTGAGGAGCTTGAGCTCGATTGGGAGCAGGTCAAGGTGGAGCCCTATTCCCCGGCGGAAAACCAGGCGCGTGACAATGTATTTGTCTGGACCACGACGCTAGGCAGCCTGTCAGCACATTACCTCTACGAACCAACACAGCAGGCAGCGGCACAGATCCGCATGATGCTGATCGATGTGGCCGCGCAACGGCTGGGCCTTGGTCCGGATGAGTTGACGGCCTCGGCCAGTCATGTGGTCAATATGGCGACGGGTGATCGAATTCCGTACGCAGATCTTGCTGAAGAGGCTGCACAGAAGACACCGCCCGAGCCTGCGAGCATCGTTTTCAAGGAGCCATCAAGCCGCAGCTTCGTCGGCAAGTCGGTAGAGCGGCGTGATCTTCGCGAATTGACAACAGGACAAAAGGACTTCGGGATCGACTTCGAGCTACCCGGAATGCGCTTTGTTGCGATCAAGCAATCTCCCACATTTGGTGGCAGCCTGATAAACTATGACGCGGGTTCCATCGCCGGCATGGCAGGCAATCCTGAAATCGTGAAAGTCGAGGGCGCACACGTCGGCTACAACTCGCCTGTGCCCGAAGGCGAGGATCCGGACCTTTGGGCGGCACCTGTCCATATGGATGATGCCGTGGCGGTTGTTGCCGATAGCTGGTGGCAGGCGAAATCGGCACTCGATCGCCTGGCAATCGATTGGGATGCTGGTGATCATGCGGATTTCTCGAGCGCCACCTATTTTGAAACCATGGCCGAGCTTGCACGGGGAGACATCCCTACAGTTGCCGAAACAGGCAATGTCGACGCTGCGATGGCCGAGGCGGCCCAGCGCATATCGAGCGAGTATCGCTATCCATTTATGGAGCCCGCTCCGCTCGAACCGATGAACTGCAGCGCGCTTGTGGAAGATGGCGAAGTGCATCTGTGGACCAACAGCCAGTTCCCCGATGATGCATGGCGCATTGCCTATGAACTGGCTGGTGTCTCACCGGAAAAGGCTATTCTGCACTTGCAGGATGCCGGCGGCGGTTTCGGGCGCAGGCTGCAAAACGATTTCGTCCACCAGGTAATCCAGATTGCCATGGCGATGCCTGGAACACCGGTGAAATTGATACAAAGCCGCGAGGAAAGCCTGCGCAGGAGCTACTATGCGCCACTGACCGTAGCGCAGTTCGATGGCGGACTGGACGGACAGGGGAACGTGACCTGTTGGTCTTGCTCCGTGGCCAGTTCGATGGCGGCCGAGCAGTCATATGGTGCAGTGAGATTCCCATTCCGGCCCGAGAACACGCGATTTCGGTACAAGCGTGACATGGAATCGCCGGTTCCGTTCGGTTGGATGCGCGGGGTCGGGTTTACGCAACATTTGTGGATGAACTTCAGCTTCCTGGATGAATTGCGGCAGGCCAGTGGTCAGGACCCGGTCAGCTTCTATCGTGGGCTGCTCGATCCCGATCATATTCCGCAAGACCTGGAAGGGCGGGAGCTGGCGGTTGGCCGCGCTGAGCGCAACAGACGCCTGTTGGACCATGCGGTGCAAAATGGTGGGTGGAATGCCCCCAAACATCGCGGCACAGGCCGTGGCATTGCTGTTAGCGATTCTGACTATTACGCCGGCTACGACTCTTCCACCAAGGCGGCAATTGTTGACGTTTCCTTCGGTGTGGACGGCTTGCTCTCGATAGATCGGGTATATGTGGCCATCGATGCAGGCACGGTGATCAATCCGGATATTGTGCATGGTCAGTTGGAAGGCGGCATTGCCTATGCGCTGACGACCGCGTTGCTGAGCGAAATCACGATCGAGAATGGGCAGGTAAGGCAAAGCAATTTCCACGACTACCCGATCCTGAAGATGGATCGCATGCCGACTGTGCAGATTGACGTACTGGAGTCCGGCGAAGCCCCCACAAGTGTGGGAGAAGACTCGATCCCGATTACCATCGCAGCGCTGATCAATGCCATTGCAGATGCAGGCGGGCCGCGCATTCGTCAGCTCCCGATTGGCGATTTGCGAATTGCCCGCAGCTAAATTCCTGCCTTTCTGAATTTTTGGAGATTAGCCGATGTCCTCAATTGAACAGATCGCCCTGCGTTTCATGGCGCGATTCAACTCAGACGATCTCGATGGCGTGATCGCGTCATTTCTTGAGGATGGTTGTTACATTGATCCCGGCAACGTCGTGCATCAGGGGATCGACGCGATCCACGCGGCCATGGCACCGTTGTTTGAAGGGGAGCCGGGCAGCAGTGAATATATTATCACCGATGCCATCTTTGACGACGCGGCTTCGAAGGCACTGGTGAACTGGACCTTGCAGATCAAGGGCGATGGCGGACAGGTCAGCAAGCTCGACGGCCTCGACATCCTCACGATCAAGGATGGCAAGATCCAGTCGAAGAACGCCTTTTGCAAGGCCGCCGAACTAAAATTCGAAGCAGCCTGATTTGCTACGCTTAGCAGGGCCGGCGAAGTCTATTCGGGAGAATCCGCGCGCAGGCCGGCGGCAAGGAACAGCACCAGGTTGTCGAGCATCTCTTCCTTGCCGAGATCGATGACCTTGCCTTGGCTGAGGTCTTCGATACGTCCAAGATCGTTGAGCATGAACAGGTAGGTGCCAACCAGAAACGCCATGCGCAGGCTGACAACTTCGCGCGAGAGATGCGGGAGCAGAGGTACCAAGGCCCCGATATAGCGCTTTACCGGCGCATCATAGATTTCGCGACGCAGAGCGAGCGACTGTTCATCCTTCTCGGCGTGGATCCGGGCCTGCAATGTGACAAAGGCCGCTCCCGAAGCATTGGAATACTTCAGGTCCCATTGTGGTTCCAAATAGGCCCGAATGACATCTTCGACGGTATAGTCTGGCTTCGATGCTAGAAGGCGATCGAGCAGGACATGCCGCCTCCCGGCGAGTTCTTCACCTCGCCGATGGAACACGTCCTTGTACAGCTGTTCTTTGCTCTCAAAGTAGTAGCGGATCAGGCCCTGGTTTACATTAGCCTGTTTGGCAATGTCGCGCGTGCTGGTGCCTGCAAAGCCCGTCTTGGCGAAAGCAAGCTCTGCTTCATCAAGGATTCTTTCCTTGAGGCCACCGTCCTTCTTTGGTCGGCCAGGCTTGCGCCCAGAGCGACGCTTGCCCGCCTTTTCGGAACCGTTTGCGGTCTTTTCAACGTCGATCTGCTCGTCTGGCATTTGTCTTTTGGTCAAGCCTTTCAGGAATTGCGGAACAAGCACGGAGGCCGGAAATAACGCAAGTGTAGAATAACCTATAAAGTGTTCTCTAGGGTCTAAACCCAATCAGCCTCTTGAAATTCAGTGCGTGTATTGATTCAGAGTGTCTCCGCTGAAGCAGGAG
>NZ_JBANRN010000022.1:0-18626 GCF_037154155.1 Alteraurantiacibacter lauratis | reverse complement strand
AACCAAAGAATCATACCTCGGCTTCGTCGCACTGGCCTCAATCAAACTCTGGATACCCTTTGTCCACGAAGCCTAGCATACCCTTCAACGATACGAATCTGCCTTTCTATGAGTCGGTTTCGAAACTCACGCTGACCGAGCCAATCGGCGGATCATGAGCATGGCGGCGGCGGCGTAGAGGAAGGCTGCGGCGGATTTGAGGGTGGCTTCCACGTCCTTGGCCAGACGCTGGTTTCGATTGATCCAAGCGAAGAACCGCTCGATCACCCAGCGCCGAGGCAGGACGACAAAGCCGGACTGCCCGGCGATCTTGCTGACGATTTCGACGGTGATGCTGGTCGCCTCGGTGACACGGTGATGGTTATAGCCGCCATCGGCCCAGACCTTCTCAATGAACGGGAAGAGGCCGCGCGAGATTTGCAGCAACGCGCCGCCGCCATCACGATCCTGGACATCGGCGGTGTGCGGCTCGACAAGCAGCGGCCTGCCGTCAGTATCGACCAGAGCATGACGCTTGCGACCTTTGATCTTCTTGCCAGCATCGTAGCCGCGCGGCCCACCGCTCTGGGTGGTCTTGACGCTCTGACTGTCGATGATGGCTGCGCTTGGCGAGGCGTCCCTTCCGGCTCGCTCGCGGTCGAGCGCGACCAGCGCGTGGTTGATCCGCTCGAACAGGCATTCGTCACGAAACCGGGCAAACCAGCGGTAGACCGTCTGCCACGGCGGGAAGTCCTTGGGCAGTAGCCGCCATGCAATCCCGCCGCGCAGCACATAGAAGATTGCGTTCACGATTTCGCGCATCGGCCATTGCCCTCGCCGCCCCGTCGTGCGCGCCTCGGGGACAAATGCCGCGATCAACGCCCACTCGGCATCGCTCAAATCCGTCTGGTAACGCTTCGAAACACGCGTATGCTGCGCGCGGGTGGCTGGGGTCCACATCAAGTTCTCCGGGTCGTCTGCAAACCCCCCGGAATCACAGGAACCTCAGCCGCTCAACCCCTTTCGAAACGGCCTCTTAGAGGAGCCGAACGTCGCCGATGAAACTCTCCAGCGTCTGCAGGTGTGGCTGCACTGCATCGGGATAGGCGCGGATGATACCCGACGGAACGACCAGCTGGACACCGGACTCGTGCATCTCGCGGAACTGGCCCTCGGAGACCCCTTCCTGCAGCGTAAGGAGGTGCTTCCTGCGGATCCGGTCGGCCTCGTTGAGCACCTGCCGCCAGCGGTCACGGCAGGTTGTCTTCACGGCGAGCATGCGCAGCCTGGAATCCGGGAAGCCCGGGTTCTGGTAGGCTGCCTGCGAGGGAAAGAGGAAGTCAGGACGCTTGCCGGGATCGGACTCCGGCTGGTGAGAGAAATGGGTTCCCTCGATCAGCCGCTCCTCGATCAGGATCTCGCGGGTCTGAAGCTCAAGCGAGCGGCCGGCGCGGGCCTTGCGTCGCTGCAGGATGGTCTGCGCGCGCTTCAGAAAGGCATCGAGGCTCTCGAAGCCCCTGAGAATCGCCGGAAGCTCGATGGCGTGCTCGACACTCTGGAAAATTTCATACTCACATGCGAGGCGCCGGAGCAGCCGAGCGTCTGGTTCAAGACCATCACAGGGCCGAAGCTCGACCGCCTTGCGGACGATCTCGGTGCCGGGCGGGAATGACGTCTTCCACCCCTCGGGGATCTCGTCATCGGCGAGCCAGCAAGAAGGGCGCTCCGGAACACGGAACAGGTCTGGCTGGACAACATCAGCGGTCCACACGACATAGCGGCCCGGCTCAACCGGGCCGATCCGGTCCTCGATCAGGTCCTCCTCGGTGGCATGGCGGGCGATCCAGACATGGCACCCGGGCTGTTCACCAGCCTCGACCCTGCGGAACGAGAACAGCGCGACAGCTCCGGTGCTGTCCGGATCCAGAAGGGGCGAGGCGGCGCCGCCGAAGTTGGTAAGTCTTGCCTCGTTCCGCCCGCCCTTGGGCTTCCCGTGGAACCGGTTATTGTAGTAGATCGCCCGCACCTTCCTAAAGTCTGGATGGCTGTCGATCGCGAGGTCGAACCAGGCGTCGGGGTTCAGGATGTCCGTCCGGTTGATGGCAGGAATGACCCGGAACAGGAACTCCTTCGGGATGTAAGGGCCCGCCTGGTGGGAACCGTTTGCCAGGGTGTCATTGCCCGAGAGGCGCTTGGCGAAGATGATGCGCCCGGGTTTCAAAAACTCATCGAGCCAGTCCGTGAGATCAGCCAGCGCCATGGATCGTCCCCCTGATCTCACCTTCGGACGCCCCGCCGAGAAGCCAGGCGGCCGCCTGTGCCACCACCGCTTCCGGTCCTTGTGCGAGCCTGCCCTTCAGGGCGCATTCCCACACAGTCAGGACACGCCAGCCGCGTTCGAGCAAGGCCTTGCGGTCGCGGGCGTCGCGCGCCCGGTTTCCCTCGATCTTTGTTCGCCAGAAATCCGCGCGAGTGCGCGGCCATCGGAACAGGCCGCAGTCGTGACCGTGCCAGAAGCACCCGTGCGCGAGGATCACCGCCCTCCAGCGGGGAAGAACAATGTCCGGGCGTCCGGGAAGGTCACGTCGATGCAGGCGGAAACGGAATCCGAGCCTGTGCAGGCCCTTCCGGATTGTGCGCTCAGGCGCAGTGTCCGCGGAACGGATGCCGGCCATCATCCGGCTTCTGGTTGCGGGATCGACAACATCAGACCGCAATGGGCAGCACCCCCTGCCGCAGGTCCGCGGGCAGATCGCTGATGTCCAGCCACGGGACCACGTGCCGCGCGACGGCCTCGACGACCGGGACCACGACAGCATTGCCGAACTGGCGATATGCCTGTGTGTCGGACACCGGGATGACAAAGCGGCTCTCCCCGGGCCGGTCAAATCCCATCAGCCTCGCGCATTCGCGCGGTGTGAGACGGCGGGGATTTCCCGCGGTTCGCCGGACGAGGATTTCCGAGCCATCCTTGTAGTAACGCGCAGACAGCGTCCGTGCGACATCGTCGGGCCCGACGAGGCCGAAGCCGAACCCGTTGCCGGCCGCGCGGTGCCTTGCCGCATAGTCCTGCAAATAGCGCCAGAGGTGATCGGTCAGGACATACTTGTCGGCCACGCGTCCGATGTTTCCGGTGGTGTAGGGGGACTCCGGTGACTCGCTGCCGTCCTCGGGGTGCAGGATGTCGCCAAGCCGCGGACCATTGACAGGATCAGGCACCGGCAGGTCTTCGAACGTGAACCCGTTCGGCTCGCGGAAGCCGACGATGAAGATGCGCTCGCGATGCTGCGGCACCCATGATCGCGCATCGATCACCCTCGCATGAATATGGTAGCCGAGCTCGTCCTCGAGCGTGCGCCGAATCACCTCGAAAGTTCGCCCACGATCGTGGTTGACGAGGTTCTTGACATTCTCCAGCACGAATGCGCGCGGGCGGTGGTGCTCGATGATCCTCGCCACATCGAAAAAGAGGGTGCCCTGCGCCTCGCAGCGGAAGCCGTGCGCCCGCCCGAGGGCATTCTTCTTGGACACGCCGGCGATCGAGAAGGGCTGGCAGGGAAAGCCGGCAAGCAGCAGGTCGTGCTCCGGAATGTCGGCAGCATCGATCCGGGTGATGTCGCCGGCCACCTCATGGTCGCAGGAATAGTTCGCCAGATAGGTCAGCTGGGAATGCCGATCCCATTCGCTGGTGAAGACACACTGGCCACCAAGCGGCTCGAAGCCTCTGCGCAGTCCGCCAATGCCCGCGAAGAGATCGATGAACCGGAAGACAGGCCGGGATTTCCGCTGGTCGCGCGAATCCTTGCGCGAAAGGGTCTCAAGCAGGGCCACCGCAGCCCGGCGCGGCGGCGCCTCGCCATTCTCCCATCGGTAAATGGTCCGCTTCGAGAAACCTGTCAGCTCGGAGAGCTGATCCACCGAGACACCGGCGCTCGTGCGCAGCCGGGCGAATTCCGAGAGATTTGTGCTGGGAATCATTGCGTCACGATGGCACAAATCGACCCAGATGCAAGGTGAAATCAACCACCTGCGACCAGCTCGTAGTGCGGTCCGTCGAGGAAGGCGCTCTTTCCCGCTGCGCGGCGGCGGGCTGCGTAGGCCTCGACTGCCCGTGCGAGCCCGGTGGCATCGCCTGGCAGGTCGGCCAGCTCGCGGTCCCAGACCCCGCCCCAGCGCAGCGCCACGTCCAGCTCGATTGCGGCCCGTCGGACGGCCACCGCCACCGCATGGATCGGCGGCCACTCCCAGCGCGCCCGCCCGCCGATCCACGGCACGAGGTCCACCGCATGGCCCCAGCCATCGGCTTGGCGCAAATGTTTGGAGCGCATCGTGCGCGAGGCGCCGCGCGCGACCAGCTCGCGCTGCTGGGCCTCGGTGCGGAGGCCATCGTGCACGGTGAAATCCTGCGTGGTGATCGTCATCGCGCGCTCTACTACCGCCACGAGACGCGGGTGCACTCCATCAAGCTCGCGGCGCGAGGCCGCGCCGAGCACAAAAGGCATGGCGAATCTCCTTTAATGCAACGCGCCGGCTGGCCGCTTGCGGCGCCGGGTGACGACGCAGGCTGATGCCCTGCTCCGCCGTGGATGCACCACCCCCTCGCCCGGCATCGCCAGCAGCGCGCGGCAGGCCTCGGCGAGCGCGCAGGCGGCGGCGCGGCGCAGCCGGACGGCGGCAAGGCTTTCGCGGCTCATCGGCCCAGCCTTTCCTGGATGACGGCGGTGAGCGCGGCGAGCGAGGCGGCGAGCTGGCGGTCGGCCTCGAGCCGCTCGCGGTCATAGGCAAGCCGCTCCCTGGCGGTGGTCATGCGCTCCCACACCAGCCAGCCGATGATGAGGCCGGCCGGCCCGAAGCGGGTGGCAAGCTCGAGGATGAGCGATGGCTCCATGATGCTCCTCCTTTCATGCGATCAGCCGGCAGCGAGGAAGGTGATGCCGGCAAGCGAGCTGAACACGGCATTCGATCCCTGGAGGATCACCTCGCCCGCGGGCGTCACATCGACCCGGTAGGCGCCGCCGCCCGACCAGCAGGCGAACATCAGCCGCGCAGGTGGGCGATAGCCGGCAAGCAAAGTGAACACGGTGCCGTCGCTCCCGGCCTGCATCAGCCCCTCGATGCTCACCCGCCCATGGGCATCGCGCCAGTAGCGGGGTGAGGCATAGCCCGATCCGTAGCCGATCCAGCCGAGGGCCAGCGTCGGGATCTGCATCGCCTCGGCCGGCAGGTCGCCCCAGGCGCTGCCGGAGAAGGTCACGAGCCGCTGGGCCTGCTCGTCCCACAGCCGCCAGCCCGCGCGCGGCACGAGGAAGCGCCAGCCCGATTGCCACAGTGCGATCCGGCCGCTCTGACCCGTCCACGCACCGGTGGCGCCGGGCCCGACGATCCACGCCTCGCCCTCGGCGGGCGCGGCCGGCGGGGCGGAGAGGTGGCGGCCCTTGACCCGCCCCTGCACCAGGGCATCGAGCAGGATCAGCGCCTCGTTGTGGGTCACCTCCTTCTGCGCCTGGGCGGCATCGATGAAGGGCAAGGCAAGGTTGGGAGTGGTCGTCACAGGGTCACCTCCAGGGCTGCGCCGCGCCCCACCCGCTCGCTCAGCTGGTGGATGCGGCAGGTCACGGCAGGTTGCACGGTGCCGAAGTCGGCGATCTGGTCCGCAGCCGGGTAGAGCGCCTGCGGCTGGGTGGTGGCGATGGTGCGCCTGACGCTGCTGCCTGCCATGATGTCGATCTGATATGCCTCGCCCGCCTCGCCGAGCGGGGCATCGACATGGTCGCTCCAGGGCGCGGGCCAGCGGGTGCGGCGGATCCAGCGGATCGCCAGATCGCCCGCGCCGTTGCGCTCACCTCGCGCATGGACGGGAGCAAGCGGGATCAGCGCGCGCGCCTGCCAGGCAAGGCTGATGGTCGGCGCATCCTCGGCCCGGGTGCCGAGCGAGACCGCGCGCCATTGGCGCAGCGCCCCGCGCTCGGCCAGCGGCAGGGCGAGCCGGGCGTTCCCGGCGGAGCCAGTGAGCAGCACGAAGCGCTCGCCTGGGCCATGGGCGCCGATCGCATCACCGGTGCCGCGCCGCCCGCGCAGCAGGGTGGCAAGACGCCAGGTGCCCGGCGCGACCAGTTCGGCATCGCGGAACTGGATCACCTCCCCGCCGACGAGGCAGGCATTGGCGCCGGAGAGCACCGCCGCCTCGCTCACGCTCTCGAGCGTGTCGGACGGATCGAGGAGGCTGACGGTGAGGCTGCTTGCCCGGTCCCAGACATGGGGCGAGGCCGGTGGCAGGACGTCGAGCGCGGTGCCGAGCACGGCTGCCTCGGTGAGGTCGGCGAGCCGCTCCCAGGTGGCGCCGCCATCGGCCGATCGCTCGAGCACCGCGCCGCGCCAGCCGGCCGAGGCCCCGGCCGCGGCGAGCAGCAGGTGCGGCCCGTCGTCCTCCTCGCGCAGCAGCGGCAGATCGAGGAGGTGGGCGGTGGTCACCCCGGGCAGCAGCACTTCCTGCGGCGGCACCGGGGCCGGCGCGGCGCTGGCGATGCGCGAGAGCGCGGCGGCGCCGTCGGTCACCGCCTCGACCAGCAGGCTGCCCGGCAGGCGCAGCTCGCGCCGGGTGACCCGCAAGGTGCGCGCGCGGCCCTCGCCATCCAGCACCACCAGCTTGTCGCCCGGCTCGACGTGGAGATAGGCGATCGGCAGCTGGCAGGTGACCGTGTCGCGCCCGAGCCACTGGAGCCAGACCATGCGCTCGGCGATCGCCTTGGCCTCGGAGGCCTCGAGCACCAGCGGCAGGTCGACCGAGAGATCGGCGGTGCTGGGGCTGGTCGAGCGGCGGGCGCGCTGCGCGTTCACCTGGTAGTCGCGCGCGGGATCGAGGTGCTGCACGGTGATCTGGCGCGGCAGTTCGGCCTCCGCCGTGCGCCGGAGCTCGAGCGGCGGCGGCTCGCTGCCGAAGGGGTGGGCGCCGAGTTCGCCGGCGGGCACCCGCGCGACCGGCGTGCCATCGGCGGGGAAGAAGGCGAGCGCGCCCTCGATCTCGGCGGCATCGAAGAAGAAGGCGCTGCGCAGCGGCTCGAGCACCTGGCGGATGCTCGCCGGGCGCGCCACGGCATAGCCGGCAAGGTCGATGCGCCCGGTGCGCGCGGCATCGAGGAAGGGCACGCCGGCGAGGCTGCACAGCTCCTCGATCACGCTCGCCACCGTGGCCGAGGCCTGCGCCTCGACCTCGAAGGTGAAGTTGGGGATGCGGTTGCCGAAGTCGGCAAGCTCGAGGCGCTCGAACACCACATAGGCAAGACCGCGGTGCGCCGGGCAGCCCGCCGCACCGAGGGCTGCCTGCATGGCGGGATCGGGCATCTGGTCCTCGCTGCCGGGGTAGACGCGCAGCGCCTCGGCGTGGCGCTGCACCCCGTCGGCATCGCGGAACAGCTTGCCGTCGGCCCAGATGCGCCGCACGCCCGCGATGGGCCCGCGGCACAGCGCGATCGCGCAGTCGACATGGTAGCTGTAGGTGGTGGTGGTGGTCTTCGCCCCGCCGCCCTTGCCGCCCTGCTTCGTGGTGGTCCTGGTCTCGATGAGGCCGGTCGACCAGATGAGATTGCCGGCGATGCGGCCCGTCCCCCACAGCCGCGGGATGGGCTGGCCGTAGCTCGAGGCCTGCACCGCCAGATCGGCAAGACGCGGGCCCTCGGCGCTCACCGTGGGGGCGAACAGGGTGCGGTCGAGCGCCGAGCCGATGAGGCCGCCGATCGTGCCGCCCAGCGGCCCGCCGATCGCGGTGCCGACCGCGGAGAGGACGAGCGAGGCCATCAGTCCGCCTCCTCCTGCGCCACTCCCGGCAGGCGGAAGGCGGCAAGGATGCGCTGCGCCCAGTCCGCGTCGATGCGGTGCTCGACCACCCGGCGCCGGGGCGCATGGGCGTGGATGATCGCCGGATCGCCGGCAAGGTCGGAGCGGATCGCGAGATGCTGCGCGCGGCCCTCGATGGCGATCAGCAGCACGTCGCCGGGCCGGGCGGCGGCCGGATCGATGGGCTGCATCAGTTCGTGCGCGAGGCGGGCGAGCAGGTCGCTGTCGGGCCGGCGGGCATAGCCGGTGATGTCGAAGTCGGAGAGGCCGAGCTCATGCGCCACGGCGATGACGAGGCCGACGCAGTCGACCCCCACCCCGCGCCGCCGCCCCTGGTGGCAGAAGGGGGTGCCGAGCCAGCGCCGCGCGGCGGCCACCACCGCGGCGCCGGTGACGCGGGCGGCAGGCTCAGCCATGGACGATCTTGCCCCCGCCGCGCAGCGTGCCGGTGCTCGTGCTGCTGGGGATGATCACCGGGAACAGGCAGGCATCGTTGGGGATGTCGGGCAGGCCGAGCTGGGCCCAGTCGGCGACGTTGGAGAAGTTCGCCAGCGGCATGGGCAGAGCGGTGCGCGGGCGGGTGACGGTGATCCCGGCACTGCCCGCCGCCCCGGTCGAGGCCGAGAGCGTGACGCTGCTCACCCCGCGGATGTTGCGCCCCTGCTGGGCGGCGGTGCGCAGGCCGTCGAGGCTGAAGAGGCGCCCGGCCGCCAGACTGCCGCCCACGGCGAGCGGGTTGAGGGTGCCGGTCGAGCCGTCATCGAAGGTGACGGTGAAGGTGGCGTTGGCCGCGGTCGCGCCGCCGGGGCTGTAGATCTCGTACCACCACTGCAGGTCGGAGAAGTCCGCGCGGCCGATCCGGTCCGCTGCGACGCCGAGCGTCTGGACATCCACGCCAACCGTTTGCGCGCTCGTCACCGAGAGGTTGAGCCCGCCCATGTGCGCCAGCCGGTCGTGGATCTCCAGCGTCGTGGCGCTGGCGCTCGAGACCGCCCAGAGCCAGGCGAGATAGCTGCGGCGCGGCGCGGCCTGGTTGGCAAAGGGCAAGGCGCCGACGAGGGCCCCGGTGCAGACCTCGGCCGCACCGGGGATGGCGCCCTGCCCCGGCGTGCCGGTCGCGCGCCACAGCGAGGCATATTGACCGGCAGAGCCGGAGCCGAGGGCGATGGAGCCCTTGTCGATGACGATGCGACTGGCGCCGTTGGCAAGCGCATCGATCAGCTGGTCACGGGTGGTGATCGGCATGGCTGGGGTCCTCGGGTTCAGGGCGCAGGGTCGGGGGTCACATCGGGCCAGGCCGCGATTGCGGCGCGGCGGCGGGCCTCGCACAGGGCAAGGTCGATGTCGCGCTGGCGCAGCGCGCGCTCGGCCCCGGCGGCGGTGAGCGTGCCGTCAGGGCCGGTCGGGAGCGGGGTGCGCGTGCAGGGCTGCAGCGCCACCGCCGGGGGCGGCGGCACCTTCCAGGCCAAGGGCAGCGGCGCTGGCCTCGATGGACTGCACGCGCCCAGCATCAAGGCACAGCACAGCGCCGGCAGGGGTGGTCTCATGGGTGCGGGCCTCCTCGAGCGAGTGGATGATGATCGGCTGCAGCTTCTCGCGGGTGAGGGCATGGGCGGTGCTCGCCGCGCTCGCCCGCGCTGCTGCAGCAGCCTCGAGCGCAGTGATCTGCCGGGTCTGCGCCTCGAGCGCGGCCTGCCAGCGCGCCGCCGCTTCGGCCGCGGCGCGGGCCTCGCCTTCGGCCTTGCGCGCCGCCCCGAACTGCCAGAGCACGAGCGCGGCCAGCGCCAGCAGGATGAGGCCGGCGCCCATCGGCAGCAGGCTGCGCCACGGGCTCACGGCTCGCCCGCCTCGCCCCGGTCGGCCCCGGGGCGCTCCCACAGCAGCATGGCAGCGAGGCTGGCGAGCGCGGCGGCCGCGGCGGACCAGACCTGCCACTCGGCCTCGGAGATCCCGAGCGCGAGCGCGAGGCCGGCGAACCCCGCCCAGGTCGAGGGTTCGCGCATGCGATTGACGAGATAGCGGATCATGGCAGTCTCCATCGGCGCCCCGCCGCCAGCCCGGCGGGGCGCAAGGTGATGAGGCTTGGCTGGAAAGAGGGTCGAAGACCGCGCTCAGCCGCGCGGATCGGGATAGCGCAGCATCGCATCCTGCCCCGGCACGTGCGGCTCACCGCGGAAGTTGAGCACGTTGGCGAACTTGTCGCGGCAGGTGGCCAGCGCCTTGTCGCAGCCGGCATGGAGGATGAAGCCATCGCCCACGGCGATGTCGCGCCCCATCGGCTCCCACAGCTCGATCCGCCCGCCCACCTGGCTGCGCACCTCGCAGCGCCGTCCGGCATTGGCGCCGCTCGTCCAGACGAGCTCGCCATAGTCGGCCCAGCCGTCGGGCTTGCCGAGGCCGGAAGCCTGGAACACCCGGTTGTCGCTCACCGCGCCGAGGCTGCCATCGGTGAGCGCGGTGACGACGGCGCTTGCGGCATGGGCGGCGCGGCTCACCCCGCATTGGGGCGAATAGAGATCGACCCGGCATTCGGGGCTGTAGCTGTCGATCACCGGCTGCTGGATCGCCTGGGCGAGCCCGCGCAGCTCGGCGCGGAAGGAGCCGCCCGCCGCGCTCACCGTGCCGATCCGCCCGCGCCGCACGATGGTGCGCGGCAGATCGGGCGCGCTCCAGTCGATCACGAACAGCTCGACCGCGGCATGGTCATAGACCCCGGCGAGCAGGTCCGCGGCGGTGATCGCCTCGGCATCGAGCGCGCCCAGCAGCTCGACATCGCCCACCGACATGTCGGCGGCCGAGGCGATCTGGCTGGCCGAGAAGGCATTGGCGGGCTGGTAGGCGAGCCCGTCCACCACCAGCGGCCGGTCGTGCGAGGTGAACCCCAGCACCACCCCGTCGGTGCGTTCGATCCGCCAGCACTGGGCAAGGTGGGTGAGGCCGCCCCACAGCTTCCAGTCGCGCCGGTCGAAGGTCCAGCCGTCGCGCATCACCTGCTCGCGGCTCCAGACGAACACCTCGGCCGGCCCCTCGCGGAAGGCGCGCCAGATCGCCCGGTCGGTCTCGTGCCAGATCCAGGTGGTCTCGGGCCTCAAGGTGAACCCGGCGAAGTAGTGGATCTGCTCCTTGGGATAGCCGAGCACCCGGGTGGCGAGCAGCCAGGTCAGACGGGCAAGATCGTGCCGCGCCTCGGCGATCCAGTCATAATCCTCGATCTGCAGCACGTCGAAGGCGGGATGCTGCCAGTCGGCCTCGGGGAAGTTGAGCGTGCGCAGCATCGGCGCATCCTCGCGCAGGATCTGCGGGGTGAAGACCAGCAGGTGGCTGCGCCCCTCGCTCCCGTTGCTGCCGCCCCGGCCGAAATATGCCTGCGTCTCGATCGCGCCCGCGCCGGGGCTGTCCCAGGCATCGGCCCCGCCGCGAAAGCGCCGCTCGATCTGGGGCATGCGCTCTGCGGCCCCGGCCCCGCGCACCGCCTCGACCAGCCAGCGGGTGGCGACGCCCAGCTGGTCGCGGCACCAGGCGAGATAGGGCAGATGCTGCGCGGCGGGCTGGCCGAAGATGGTGGCGAGCCGCGGCGTCGGCACCGCCTGGCCGGTCGCCGCGGTGTAGGCCGCCTCGGTGGTGGCATCGTAGATGTGCGGGGCGTGATTGCCGAAGCTGCCGTCCCACCACCACGGCTCGCCGATCTGGAAGTGGCGCGGCGCGCCTTCCGGCAGCAGGTCCAGCACCGCGAGGAACACCGCGCGCAGCCAGGCCAGCGCCTGCGGATGGGTCGGCGCGATCAGGCTCGAGGGCGGCTCCCAGCCGGTCGTGGCCATGGTGCCGTCATGCGCGCGCTGCGCCCAGGCCGAGGGCATGAAGCGGGCGAGGATCTCGAAGGAGACCGAGACGATCACCGTGTAGCCCAGGGCGTGCAGGCGCGCGAGGAAGTCGGCAAGCCACTGCACCGTCGGCGCGTTGAGCGGATAGGCGCCCGCATCGACCACGTGGCGCTGTTCCCCCGCATCCCAGACGAGCGCGTGGAACTTGGAGATGCCCATGTAGAGCACGTAAGGCCCGCGATAGCCCAGCGCGTGGACCTGGCGCGCCAGCCGCTCAGGGGTGAAGGGATAGGCGTTGTCGAAGCCATCGGCCATCCTCAGGTCGTGCGCGTCAAGCGGGGCGCTGCGCAGCGGCAGGGTGCTGTTGGGGCCGGAGACGGTGATGTTGGTGAGGCTCACCTCGGCCTGCGCCTCGCCGAGCGGCTCGGGCTCGGCGGTCTCGACGAAGGCCTCGGCCCCGGCCGGGATCGGGGTGCCGCCGCCGGTCACCAGCGGCGGGGTGATGGCGAGGGTCTGCACCGGCCCGCTGGTGGCGGAAGTGACGGTATAGGCCGGGACATCGGGATGCGAGCCGAGGATATAGACCCGCGCGCCCGGGGCGATCGGTCCGCCATCGCCGACGTTGAGCGTGATCGTGCTGGTCCCCGGTGCCGCCGGGGCGGCGAGCGCGCAGTCGCCCCGCCCGGCGGCGAGCGGCTGCAGCGAGATGAACAGGCGCTTCACATCGTGCCAGGGCACTGGCGCATCGGCGTAGAAGCCGCCGCGCGTGGTCTCGTCGAGCACCATGCGGATGTGGCAGGCATCGGGCGTGCCGCTGGTGGCATAGTTCCACAGCCGCACGTAGTGGGTGCCATTGCGGTATGTCTCGACCGTGAGCGAGACCGATTGCAGCCGGTCCATTGGCCGGATGCCAGAGGAGAACCAGTCGAACTCCAGCACGCAGCCGCGGCAGTCCCGCGCGCGGTGGTAGGCGAACAGGCCGTGGTCCGCCCGGTCCTCGGTGTGCCAGATCAGGCCGGCAAGGTCGCGGTTGGTGCGGAACACCGCGCGCACTCGCAGCGCATCCGGCCCGGTGGTGATGACGCTCGCCATCATCGGCAGCGGAAAGTCGACCGTCCAGTATGCCGGCTCGAAGCGGCGGATCGTGGCATCGGCCTCGGCGCGGCGCGGCCAGGTGACGAGGCGGCTCATTCGCGGATCTCCACGATCGGGATCTCGTCGAAGCGCATCACCCCGGGCACCGGCGCGCTCGCCTCGAGCCGGTCGGTATCGAAGCGCGCCGGCACGTCGAAGGCAAAGCCCGCGCTCACCGCCACGCCGGCCGGCACGGGACTGTCGAAGATGACAAGACCGGTGTCGTGCGCGACCGTGAACCCGGAGGCCTGCTCGATCCCGCCCAGCGCCACGCGCACGCTGCCCGCCACGGGGCGGGTGATGCGGCGAATATGCGCGCTCGGCCCGCTGCCATAGGTCTTGATCAGCTGGAAGAACTGCCGCGCCCCGTCGCCGGTGCCGAGCAGCTGGTCGGTGGGCGAAGGCGCGGCACGAACGCTGCACGACTTCCAGTCGGACCAGTCGCGCAAGCGAAAGCCCCGCGCCCGCCCGGCCCGGGCATGGAAGAAGGCGAGCAGCGCCTCGTGATCGGCAAGGGTGCGCACCCCCGGCGCCACGTTGAAGCGCCGCCGCGCCCCGGCCCAGTTGCGGTTGCGCTGCTCGAAGCCCGATGCCACCTCTGTCACCTCGGTCGAGAACTCCGGCCCCGCACTCGAGCCGATGGAGATGCCGATGGGAAAGAGCACGTCGTCGAAGTCGGTCATTGGGCTCGGTTCTCCCGACTGACTCGAGAGGGCTTGGCGCGCATCGTCATATTCGATATCATGATATCAAAAGGAGGCATGCGATGGCTCAACTGGTGGTTCGCAATCTCGATGAAGAGGTCAAACGGCGGCTGCAGAAACGGGCCCGGCGCCATGGCCGCAGCACGGAAGAGGAAGTGCGCTGCATCCTGCGGCGTGCGGCACTTGAGGAGGATGTGCCCGACATCCCGCTCGGTTCGCGCATCGCCGCCCGCTTTGCCGGCCTGGGACTCAAGCAGGACATTCCCGAGCTGCGCGGTGAGATGGCACAGCCAGCCGTGTTCGACTGATGATCCTGCTCGATACCAACGTCGTCTCGGCTCTGATGCGCGACGAACCGGATCCGGCGATCATTGCCTGGCTCGACAGCTTGCCATCCGGCTCGATCTGGACCTCGACCATCACGGCCTTCGAAATCCGCTTCGGCATCGAGCTTCTGAGCGAGAGCCGCAGGCGCCGTTCGCTTGAGGAAGCCTTCGACCTGGTTCTGGCTTCCGACCTCGAGGGACGGGTTCTTCCCTTCGACGAGGGTGCAGCCGATGCCGCTGCCCGCCTCGCCGCGCGCAGGCGTCAGCAAGGAAAGCCGATCGAAATCCGTGACGTGCAGATCGCCGGCATCGCGCTGGCGCGCAAGACCATGCTGGCGACGCGTAACGTCAGGCATTTCGAGGATACCGGTGTGAACCTCGTAAATCCCTGGTCCGTCTTGCCTTGACCGAGCCTCAGACCCCCCGCCGCCCCTCGCTGAGCATGCGCGCGAGGCGGGCGCCGGCCTGCGCGGCTGAGCGGCGCACCTCCTCGCGATTGCTCACCGGCCCGTTGAAGTTGATCACCACATCGCCCGCTGCGGCCCGCTCGGAGAGCTGCCCGGCGAGCTTGGCGGCCTGGCGGCGGGTGAGCACCACCTCGCCGCGCTCGAGGATCGCGGGCACCTCGTGCGGGCCGAGCCCGGCCACCCCGCCGCCATGGAGCCGCGGCGCGGCAGCGAAGGCAAGCGCGGGCACCCGCCGCATCGGCGCGGGCGCGCCCACCACCCCGCCGGCATGGAAGATCGAACCGAACAGCGAGCCGAAGAGGTTGCCAAGATCCAGCCCTTGCGAGAACATGCGCGCGAGCGGCTCGGTCACCGCCTGGCGGAACACCAGCCGGGCGAGATCGGCAAGGATCGAGTCGATCAGCCCGCGAAAGTCGAGCTTGCCGGTGGTCACGAAGCGGGCGAAGGCATCCTCGGCCGAGCGCAGGGCGCCGGTCAGCGCCTGGCCCAGCCCCTTGCCCCAGTTGGCCGCCTCCTCGGCATAGCGCGCCAGTTCCTCGCGTACCGCCGCCCAGCCGCGCGCGGCCTGCTCGGCCGCCTGCGTGATCACCTCTCCGGCCTCGCGCGAAGCACGCCCCGCGCGCTCGGCCGAACCCTCGGCGCCGCCGCCGGGCTCTCGGCCAGCCGATCCGCCGTTGCCGCCCCCGGCCGCAGCCGCATTGCCGCCGCCACCGATCGCCTCGAGGCGCTCGTCGAGCATGGCGGCGGCCTCGCCAGCCTCGCCGATCCTGCGGTCGGCCTGCTGCATCGCCTCGCCCAGCGCCTCGAGCGCGGCGAGCGGCGCGAGCGCCTGCGCGCGCAGGGCATCGGCGCGGGCAAAGGCCGCATCGCTTTGCTCTCGCGCCTCGCCCGCCATGCGCCCCATTCCTTCGGGCATGGCGAAGGGATCGTCGGCGAAGGCCTCGGCAAAGGCGCGCCTTGCGGCACTGCCGGCCCGCGCCGCGGCCCCGGCGAAGCGGTTGTCGATCCGCGGCAGGTCGATCTCGGGCACCAGCGCGATGCGCCGCTCGGAACCCAACAGGTCGAGCCCGGCATTGGCCGCCGCGAGCAGGCGGTTGATGCCGCGCACGGCGGCGTTCAGCATCCGCTCGAGCGCCCCGATCAGGGCATTGGCGGCGCGCACCGCCAGATCGCCGAGCGCCTGCGGCAGGCGCTGCCAGATCGCAATCGCGGCAGTCAGCGCGGCCTCGAACAGGTTGACCGTGCGGTTGGCGAAGGCCACCACGCCGCGCACCGCGCCATCGAGCGCCTCGAGCACCGCGGCGCGGATCGCGTGCCAGACCGCGGCGATCCGCTCTCCGGCCACCTCAGCGAGGAGGCCCATGCGCTCCCACACCTCGCGCGCGAGATCGCCGAGCAGCGCCAGGGCCTCGCCGAAGCTGCCCGCGCCCTGCACGAGCCGGGAGAACTGGTAGACCAGCTCGCCCGCCGCCACGATCACGAGGCCGATGCCCGTGCGCGCCAGCGCGCCGCGCAGCACCACCAGCCCGGTGGCAAGGCTGCCGGTCGCGAGCGCGGCCGCCGCCAGGCTCGCCACCCAGCGCCCGGCCATGAAGGCGGCCAGGACAAGCCCGGTCGCCACCAGCCGGCCGATATTGTCGATCAGCAGCCCGATCGCCTGGCCCACCACGCCGCTGCGCCGCGCCAGCGCGGCCAGCCCATCGGCGATGGCGATGAGCACCGGGGCGGCGGCCACGGTCAGCTGGTTGACCAGCCCCTGCCAGACCAGCTGCAGCCTTGCGATGGCATCGCCCGCCTCCTCGATCGCCGCGGCATCGCTCTGGGAGACCGCCACGCCGAAGTCGGCGACGTCGCGGGTCGCCTGCTGGAGCGTGGCCGTATCGATCCGCATGAATGCCAGCGCGGCGCGGTTGCCGAACAGGTCGCTCGCCACCGCCGCCCGCTCGGCCGGCGGCACGAAGCGCTCGAGCGCCTCGCGGATGGCGATGATGCGCCGATCGACCGGCAGGGCCTGGAGCGCGGCGGCCGAAAGGCGCAGGCGCTGCAGGGCGCCCACCGCTGCGCCGCTGCCGGCCGCCGCCTCGCTCAGGCGCCGGGTGAGCTGGAAGGTGGCCTGCTCGATCTCGCCCATCGACACGCCGGCCAGCTCGCCCGCCCATTGCAGCGTCTGCACACTGGCCACCGTGGTGCCGATCGATTGGGCAAGCTTGGCTTGGCTGTCGATGAGCTCGAGGCCGGAGCGCACCATGGTCACCACACCGGCGGCAAAGGCCGCGGCCATGGCGGCGGCCGCGATCCGGATGCGCGCCTGCAGCGCGGCCGTGCGCTCGCCCGCCGCATCCATCCCCCGCGCAAGGCGCTGCGTGCTGCGCTCGCCGGCCTCGCCGATCCCGGCCAGCTCCGCGCGCACCTCGCGCCCGCCCACCACCGCAAGCCGAACCGAGACGCGTTTGTCAGCCATGGGTCGGGATATCCTTGCCTTGTCAGAATGCTTTTCTTACGTTCCTTTGATCGATCAATCAGGAGCAAGCCGATGGCCGAGACCGCAACCCTTTCCTCGAAGTTCCAGATCAGCATCCCCAAGGCGATCCGCTCGGCCCAGCACTGGCGGGCGGGGCTGAAGTTTGCCTTCATTCCCAAGGGCTCGGGCATCCTGCTCATGCCGGTGCCGAGCAAGGCGGACCTCGAAGGCATGGCCAAGGGCGCCAGAACCGAGGATTTCCGCGACCGGGCGGACAGGACCTGATGATCCTGGTCGATACTTCGGCCTGGATCGAATGGCTGGTCGGCTCGGCAACGGGAAAGCGCCTTGCCCCGCTGCTGCCGGAGCCGGATCGCTGGCTGGTTCCCACCATGGTCCAGCTCGAGCTTGCCAAATGGCTCACCCGCGAGGTTGACGAGGACGCGGCCGATCGCACCATCGCCTTCACCCAGACCTGCCAGGTCGTGACGCTCGACACCCACATCGCGCTGCTGGCAGCCGAGCTTTGCCGCGAGCATCGTCTGGCCACCGCCGATGCCGTCATGCTGGCAAGCGCGCGCATCCATGGCGCGCGCCTGCTGACCTGCGATGCCCATTTCGAGGGTCTCGATGACGTGCAATTCTTCGCCAAACGCCCCCAATAGGTGTCTGCTCAGCCCCTCTCCGCGGCCATCTGCGCATTGATCCCGCGCACCATCATCGCCTCGATCGCGGGCAGGAACTCGGCCGCCGCGCGGGCATCGATGCCGAGCGCCTCGGCCATGGCGAGCGCGGCGGCGAGGTCGAGGCCAAGGACCGCGCCCGGCACGGCGCGCAGCTGGCCGACGAGGCGCTGCGCCAGATCCCAGACCAGAGCGCCCTCGAGCGTGTGCGGTCGGTTCAGGACGGCAGGGCACTGGGCGCAGGTGGTGCTGCAGGCGCGGCAATAGCGCTCGCCTCCGCCGAAGTGCCACTCGGCGAGCCGTGCGAGGCGTTTTTTTCCTCCTCCAGCAGCAGGCCCTTCGCAACATAGCCGAGCTGGAAGGCCTCGAAGAAGGGCAGGAGGTCGAGCAGGGCATCGAGGCCATCGCCGCTCACGGCCAGGGGATTGCCATCGGCATCGCCCACCCCTTCCCAGTCGCGCACCGCGAGCCGCGCCAGCGCCTTGGCCATGGCCACCGCAAGCGCCTCGTTCGAAGCGCCCTCGCCAAGGCCGGCGACCAGCGGATCGCTGCGCGCGGCGGCCATCAGCGCGGTGGTGAGCGGCGCGACCAGCAGGCGCACCCCATGGCCGAGATCGAGCCAGAACGGCGCGCGGGCAAGATCGAGACGGATCATCGGGAACACTCCTCCTTACGCATAGCTGGCGACATCGTTGAGCAGGCGGGCGCGCAGCATGGTGCCCTCGGCCTCGTCGAAGGCGGCGCGCCACTCGTAGCGGGCCTCGACCCCGCCGGGGCCGCTGATCGCGTATTTGCTGCGCGGCAGGAACACCCGCGGCAGCTCGAAGCGCAGGGCATAGCCCTCGGGCATGGTGAGGCCATATTCGAGCGCGACCGGATCGCCATCGCTCGCCTCGCCCATGAGCGTCGCCCCATCGAAGCGCAGCGCCAGCGTGCCGCTGGCGGTGGCCAGCGTCGGATCGGCGGCATCGATCTTGCCGTCATCGCGGATCGTGCGGATACGCTCGAGACTGTTGGAGAAGGTGAGACTGCCGCCGGTGACCCCGGCGAGCGGCTGCCCACCGCGGCGCACGAAGCCGCGCGCCTGGGCGAAGCGCCGCGGCGCCCAGCTGGCGGGCGCGGCATCGACGGTGGTGGCGGAGCGCTCCTCGCCCTGCGCCACCAGCTGCAGGCGGGCATTGGCCGGGCCGTCCTGGCCGAGCTCGAACTCGATGCTTT
>NZ_JBANRN010000021.1:0-20721 GCF_037154155.1 Alteraurantiacibacter lauratis | reverse complement strand
TCGCCCAAGACTGCCTCCAAAAGCCAGCCTTGAATCAGCGACCGTGTCCGCAGTCAAGCTTTGTCCACGAAGCCTAGGAGCAAGCCAACGGGTTATCGAAGGAAACGTCCGTGAACATTCGATCAAACATGCACTCGCGGAACGGCGCTTCCATCAACCTGGCGATCGAGGGCATGAGCTGCGCCTCTTGCGTCGGACGGGTGGAACAGGCGCTCGCCTCGGTGCCGGGCGTTACCGCCGCGCGCGTCAATCTGGCGAGCGAACGCGCCACTGTCGAAGGTGCCGCCGACACGGCCGCTCTCATTCGCGCCATCGAAGGCGCAGGATATGAAGCACATCCCCTTGGTCTCGATCACGCACAGGACGGCGCAGCCGCTGCGCGCAGGGACGCCGGCGCCGCTGCCCTCAAGCGCGATGTTGCCATCGCCGCCATTCTGACCGCGCCTCTGCTCGTGCTCGAAATGGGCTCCCATCTCGTCCCGACGGTTCACGACCTCATCATGCGCACCATCGGCATGCAGGCGAATTGGTATCTCCAGTTCGCGCTGACGACGCTGGTGCTGTTCGGCCCCGGTCTGCGCTTTTACCGCAAGGGACTGCCCGCGCTCGCGAGACTCGCGCCCGACATGAACGCGCTGGTCGCGGTCGGCACCTTCGCCGCCTATGCTTATTCGCTGGTCGCGACCTTCGCCGCTGGTCTCCTGCCGCCGGACTCGGTCCACGTCTATTATGAAGCGGCCGCCGTCATCGTCACCTTGATCCTCTTGGGCCGTTACCTCGAAGCGCGCGCCAAGGGCCGCACTTCCGAGGCGATCAAGCGACTTGTCGGACTTCAGCCAAAAATCGCCCGTGTGCGCCGCGAGGGCCGCGTGGTCGAACTCGACGTTGCCGAGATCTCGACGGGCGACATTGTCGAGGTGCGCCCAGGCGAGCGCGTGCCTGTCGATGGCGAGGTGCTCGAAGGCGAGAGCTATGTTGATGAGTCGATGATCACCGGCGAGCCGATCCCGGTTCTCAAGTCGCCGGGCGCTTCGCTTGTGGGCGGCACCGTGAATCAGCGCGGCGCGCTCGCCTTGCGCGCCACCGCAGTTGGCGAGGCGAGCATGCTGGCACAGATCATCCGCATGGTCGAGGAAGCGCAAGGTTCCAAGCTGCCGATCCAGGCGCTGGTCGATCGTGTGACCATGTGGTTCGTGCCCGCCGTCATGGCAATCGCGGCGCTGACCTTCGCGGTATGGGTCGCCTACGGACCCACGCCGGCCCTAACTTTCGCGCTGGTCAACGCGGTCGCAGTCCTGATCATCGCCTGTCCGTGCGCAATGGGGCTCGCGACACCGACCTCGATCATGGTCGGCACGGGGCGCGGTGCCGAGCTTGGGGTGTTGTTCCGCAAGGGCGAGGCGCTCCAGCTCTTGCAAGACATCAAGATCGTGGCGCTCGACAAGACAGGCACGCTTACCGAGGGCAAGCCCACGCTCACCGATTTGGAGCTGGTTAAAGGATTCACCCGCGCGGACGTGCTTGCGCGGATCGCCGCCGTCGAGGCGAAGTCCGAACACCCGATCGCGCGGGCGATCGTGGCCGCGGCCGAGGCGGATGGGCTCGAAAGGCTCGACGTTGCCGGATTCGAGTCCGTCACCGGCTTTGGTGTGCGCGCCGAGGTCGCAGGCACGCGCGTCGAGATCGGCGCCGACCGCTTCATGCGCAGCCTGGGCCTAGACGTTGCGCCCTTTGCCGCGACCGCCGCGCGGCTTGCAGAGGAGGGCAAGTCGCCGCTTTATGGTGCGATCGACGGCGTGCTGGCGGCCATCGTCGCCGTCTCGGACCCCGTGAAGCAGACCACGCCCGAGGCCATCGGCGCCCTACATCGCCTCGGCCTCAAGATCGCGATGATTACCGGCGACAATGCGCGCACGGCTGGGGCTATTGCACGGCGGCTCGGAATCGACGAAGTCGCCGCCGAAGTGCTCCCCGAGGGCAAGGTCGAGGCCGTGCGCCGGCTCAAGGCCGAGCACGGCAGGCTCGCCTTCGTCGGTGATGGCGTCAATGACGCGCCAGCGCTGGCGGAGGCCGACGTCGGGCTTGCAGTCGGCACCGGCACCGACATCGCCATCGAGGCGGCCGATGTCGTGTTGATGTCAGGTAGCCTCAAAGGCGTCGCCAACGCCTTCGCACTGTCCAAGGCGACCATCGCCAATATCCGCCAGAACCTGTTCTGGGCCTTCGCCTATAATACGCTGCTGATCCCGGTCGCGGCCGGCGTGCTCTATCCGGTTTTCGGTCTTCTGCTGTCGCCAGTGCTCGCGGCGGGGGCGATGGCGCTGTCCAGCATCTTCGTCCTCGGCAATGCCTTGCGGTTGCGCCGTTTCCGAGCGCCGCTATCGGGCGCGCACGCCCGCGCCACATCCCCGGAACCGGCAATGCAGGCCAGCGACGGCACCCAGCGTGCCGTAATCGACGGGAGGCTCGCATGAACATCGGCGAGGCGGCACGCCTATCGGGCGTCAGCGCCAAGATGATCCGCTACTACGAGCAGATCGGTCTCATTCCATCGGCCGGGCGCACAGAAAGCGGCTACCGCGACTACGGGGCCAGCGACATCCACATGCTGCGCTTCATCCGTCGCGCGCGCGACCTCGGCTTTTCCACCGCAGAGATCAACGAGCTGCTTCAGCTCTGGCGCGACCGATCGCGGAGGAGCAGCGACGTCAAGCGGATCGCACTCGCTCACATCGCCAACCTTCGTCAGCGCATCACCGAAATGGAGGAAATGGCCGCAACGCTTGAGCATCTGGCCGAGTGCTGTGCGGGCGACGAGAGGCCGGATTGTCCGATCCTCACCGATCTCGAAAGCCCAAACGAAGAGGGCAGCCGTCCAACGAAACCGCCGACGAACGCGATCCGCCACCGCTTGCCACGAGCGCCAGCCCGCAAAAACACGAAAGGAAACCTCGCATGACCGCATTGTCCCGCCGCAAGCTGCTCGTCCTCGGCGCAATCGGCGCTGCTGGCTCCGTCGCAATTGCCGTGCCGTGGCTCTCGGCCGCTACCGCTCAGCCGGTGATCGACGTTTCCCGCTCTCCAAGTTGCGGCTGTTGTGGCGACTGGATCGCGCACATGCGCGAGGCCGGTTTCACGGTCAATGACAGGCTTGTCGACGACCTGGCGCCGCTCAAAGCCCAACTCGGCGTGCCGGCCGACCTGCAATCCTGTCACACAGCCCTCGTCGACGGCTATGCTATCGAAGGCCACGTTCCGGCCCAGGATGTGCATCGCCTTTTGCGCGAGCGACCGGCCGCCGCCGGCCTCGCGGTGGCCGGCATGCCGCTCGGCTCGCCCGGCATGGAAATCGACGGTAGGCAGGAGCCTTACGAGGTGATCCTGTTCACGACTTCAGGCAGGAGCGTATTCGCCCGTCATTAAGCTGCTGGGCTAAACTGCCCGCATCTAGCAGCAGCAAACAGATGTAGGAGTTGGCCGCAGCCCGATCATCGCACTCGTTCAACCGAGAACGACTTGCGGTAACTCAGACACCAGAGCTCCGATCTCGATAAGCCAACAGTCGCAGCGCATTGAACACGACCAGCAACGTTGATCCCTCATGCACCGCAACAGCCGGCCCGATGCCAAGTCCGAGAATTGTCGCCGGCACCAAGAAAGCGACGATGCCAAGGCTTACAAACACATTCTGCCGGATCACCGAGCGGGTGGTGCGACTGAGGCGCACCGCAAATGGCAAATGCGAGAGGTCATCGGCCATCAGCGCCACATCGGCTGTCTCCAGCGCTACGTCCGAACCTGCTGCACCCATAGCGATGCCGACCGTGGCAGTCGCCATCGCTGGCGCATCGTTGACACCATCGCCGACCATCGCGACCCTGGTTTCGGCGCGCAGCTTCTTGATCGCCGCCACCTTATCCTCCGGCATGAGATCGCCCCATGCTTCGTCGATCCCGACTTCACGCGCGATCGCTTCGGCCGCCCGTTGATGGTCGCCGGAGATCATTATCATCCGCTTGATGCCGATCTCATGCAGCCGCTGAAGCGCGGCCTTGGCCGTCTCCCGAGGCGTGTCGAGCAATCCGATCGCGCCAAGGTCGCGGTCCCCCTGGCGCACAACCATGCTGGTCTGCCCGCCCTCGCGCAGTTGCTCGATTGCCTCAACCATCGCCGGGGACAGGGGGGCGATGCCATCAGCGCCAAACATCCCCGGCTTGCCGATAAGAACCTCGTCTTTCCCGACGCGGGCCGAGACACCGCGACCTGTGAGGCTTGTCAGGTTGTCGGCTTGCGGAATTGGATAGTCGCCAACCCCATCCCTTCCGTCCCGAGCGATCGCCTGTGCCAGCGGATGATCGCTTAGCCTTTCAACCGCCACCGCAATCGCCATTAGCTCCTGCCTGTCCACACCCGGCGCGGTGATGATTTGCTGGATGCGCGGCTCGCCCTTGGTAAGCGTGCCCGTCTTGTCGAAAGCGATCGCATCGAGCGAACCGAGCAGTTCAAGAGGTTCGCCACCCTTGACGAGGACACCGCCACGCGCCGCACGCGCCACACCCGAAAGGACCGCGCTGGGTGTGGCGATGGCAAGCGCACAGGGGCTTGCCGCCACCAGCACTGCCATCGAACGGTAGAAACTGTCGCGGAACGGCTCGTCCACGACCACCCAGGCGAACAGCAGCACCACCGCCAGCACGAGGACGAGCGGCACGAAAACCCGTTCGAAGCGATCGGTGAACCGCTGCGTCGGCGACTTTTGCGTCTCCGCCTCGCTCACCATCTTGACCACCTTGGCGAGCGTGCTTTCGTTTGACAGGCGCGTCACCTCGATCTCAATGAGTCCGCTGCCGTTGATGGTGCCGGCGAACACGCGGCTAGCGGCATCGACCCGATCGGGATTGGCACGCGCCGCCGCATGGTCCGTCACAGGCTGCTTGTCGACCGGAATGCTCTCGCCGGTAACGGGGGCTTGGTTGATGGCGCTGGTGCCCTTGATCACAAAGCCATCGGCCGCCACGCGCGCATCGGGCTTGACGACGACGGTATCACCGACCTTCAGCGCATCGACCGAGATTTCCTCCGTTATGCTATCCGAACGCCGCACTGTGGCAGTGCGCGGCGCAAGCTCAGCCAGGGCCTCGATCGCCCGCTTGGCGCGGCCCATCGCATAGTGTTCCAGCGCATGGCCAAGGCTGAACAGGAACAGCAGCAGCGCGCCCTCGGCGAACGCACCCAGCGCCGCCGCGCCTGCGGCGGCAACGAGCATGAGCGTGTCGATCTCGAACTTGCGCAGCTTGAGATTGTCGATCGCCTCGCGCAGCGTGAAGAAGCCGCCGAAGCCATAGGCCGCGACGTAGCAGGCGGTCGGCAGCCAGTCCGGCGCGGCGGATACCAGCTTCTCGATCACGAAGCCCGCCAGCAGCAGCGCGCCGCAGACCAGCGCGAAAATCAGTTCGGTATTGGCGCCCAGGATGCCGCCATGCGCATGATCATGATCCTCATGCCCTCTTGCCGGGGGCTTGGCCGCCGCCGCCGCGAGGCGCTGGGTTACGCCCATGCCGGTGAGCGCTTCGCGGATCGCTTGCTCGGACATCGCCGCGCGATCGAACTCGACCCGAACAAGCCCGGAAGCGTTCGCTTCCGCTTCCATCACGCCCGGCAGGGCACGCAACCGGTCGCCGACCGTGCGCGCGCGGCGCTGGTGGACGATGCCTTCGACCGGCCACAGCACATGACCGAAGCGTTCGGTGATCGCCGCGCCTGCTCCTTGGACGATCTCGCGGATGCGCGGCAGCGGCAGGGTGTCGGGGTCGTAATGGATGCAAAGCTGCGCCGGAGCGTCGGTCCTAGCGGGAACGACATGCGCCTGCTCGACGCCCGGCCGCCCATTGAGGTCCGCGATCAGGCGGCCGACACAGGCGTCCGAGGCGTCGGCGACATCAGGCAGCAGCAGGGGAATGTCGAGCTGGAGTGTCTTGGTCATCGGGCATATTCCTGTCTTGCGGGAGAACTCGACTGCATCGGTTCGCCTGAGTGTCCCTTTCCGGTCTCCCACGCGCCGGGGGTAGTGCGTGGGAGTGGCAACGGCTTAGGCTTTCTCCGGCGCCGTGTTGGAGGATGCGAAGCCGCTTTCGTTCGGGGCGGCGCGACCGTGGACGATGCGATAGAGGGCGGGGAGCACCAGCAGCGTCAGCATCGTCGAGGAGATGATGCCGCCGATCACAACCGTTGCGAGCGGACGTTGCACTTCCGCGCCCGCACCCACGTTGAACGCCATCGGCACAAAACCGAGGCTTGCGACCAGCGCCGTCATCAGAACGGGCCGCAGGCGCGTCAGCGCGCCCTCGCGTATCGCGGGATCGAGGTCCATCCCGTCCGCGCGAAGCTGACGGATGAAGCTCAGCATCACCAGCCCGTTCAGAACTGCGACCCCCGACAGGGCGATAAAGCCGACCCCGGCTGAGATCGACAACGGCAGTCCCCGGATCAGCAGTGCGGCAACACCGCCGGTCAGCGCCAATGGCACCCCGGAGAACACGATTGCCGAATCCTTGAACGATCGGAACAAGCCATAGAGCAGTCCGAAGATCAGCAGCAGCACCATCGGGACCATGATCCGAAGACGCTGGGCCGCGGAGATCAACTGCTCGAACGTGCCGCCATAGCTCACCCAATAGCCAGACGGCACTTCGACTTCGGCACCAACCTTCTCGCGCACCTCCTCGATGAACGAGCCCAGATCACGTCCACGCACGTTGGCCGCGATGACCACCCGCCGCTTGCCGTCCTCGCGGCTGATCTGGTTCGGCCCGGTTACGACCTCGACACGGGCCACGTCGGCAAGCGGCACGAAGTTTCGAGGGGCCGCATCCGTGCTCGTGGCGAGCGGAATACGCAGGCGGCCGATCTCGTCGGCACGCGAGCGAACGTCCTCGGGAAGCCGGACGACAACCGGAAAACGCCGGTCGCCTTCGAAAATCTCGCCCGCTTGCACGCCGCCGATGGAAACAGCCACGACATCCTGAATGTCACCGACATTCAGACCAAGCCGCGCCAACGCCGTCCGATCAGGTGTGATTTGCAGGATCGGCAGGCCCGTGACCTGCTCGATGCTCACATCCTGAGCGCCCTCAATCCCGCTGACCGTTTCCTCAATGGCTTCGCCGATTTCTACCAATTGATCGAGATCGTCTCCGAACACCTTGATCGCGACATCGGCACGAACGCCGGACAGCAGTTCGTTGAACCGCATCTGGATCGGCTGGGTGAACTCATAATTGTTGCCAGGGATCTCATTCGCCGCTTCCTGCATCTCGCGGACCAGCTCCGCTCGCGGCTTCCTTGGATTGGGCCACTCGGAGCGATCCTTGAGCAAAACGAATGTGTCCGCCACAGAAGGAGGCATCGGATCGGTCGCAACCTCGGCCGTGCCGATCTTCGACACCACCCGTTCGACCTCCGGAAATTGCAGCAAGCGCCGTTCCAGCGTCCGCTGCATGGCGACGGCCTGGCTGAGGCTGGTTCCGGGAATACGCAGCGCGTGGAGCGCCACGTCACCCTCGTCGAGACTGGGGATGAACTCCGAGCCCATCCGCGAGGCGCCGAAGCCGGCTATCGCCACGAGCGCCACTGCGCCCACCACGAAGGCGACGCGGAGCCGCAGGGCCGCGTCGAGCGCAGGCGCGTATAGACGCCGTGCGCCGCGCATCAGCCGGCTTTCCTTCTCCTCCACCTTGCCCGTGACGAACATCGCAACCGCCGCCGGCACGAAGGTCAATGACAGAAGCAGAGCGGCCGTGAGCGCCATCACAACGGTAATCGCCATCGGATGGAACATCTTTCCTTCAACGCCGGTAAGCGCGAAGATCGGCACATAAACCAGAGTGATGATCGTGACGCCGAACAGCGACGGCCGGATGACTTCCGAGCTGGCTGACGCGGCAAGCGAGAAACGCTCGTCGCGTGTGAGCAGCCTCCCCAACCGATGCTGCGCCTCACCGAAGCGGCGCAGGCAGTTTTCGACGATGATGACGGCGCCATCGACGATGAGGCCGAAGTCGAGCGCACCCAGGCTCATGAGATTGCCTGACACACCTGCGCGCACCATTCCGGTCATCGTCATCAGCATCGAAATCGGAATGACTGCCGCCGTGATGAGCGCGGCACGGATGTTCCCGAGCAGCAGGAACAGCACGACAATCACCAGCAGCGCGCCCTCGGCAAGGTTGGTTGCGACCGTCTTGATGGTGCGGTCGACAAGATCCGTGCGGTCGTAGATCGGCACGGCGCGAACGCCCCCCGGCAGGGCCTTGGCCGCTTCCTCAAGCCGTTCGGCCGCCGCGCGCGCGACGACCCGGCTGTTCTCGCCGGCCAGCATCATGACGGTCCCAAGGACCACTTCCTCGCCATTCTCGGTCGCGGCGCCGGTGCGCAGCTCCTCGCCCAGGCCGACATCGGCGACATCGGCGATACGGATCGGCACCCCGCCTCGATTGGTGACGATGATCGAACGGAGATCGTCGATGCCCGATGCCTGTCCGGGCACGCGAACCAGATATTGCTCGCCATAGCGTTCGATGTAGCCCGCACCGACATTGGCGTTGTTGCGTTCCAGCGCGGCCACCACGTCGTTCAGGGTCAGCCCATAGGCGGAGAGACGTTCGGGAAGCGGCGTCACATGATATTGCCGCTCGTAGCCGCCGATGCTGTTAACCTCGGTGACGCCGGGGGTGTTGCGAAGCTGCGGACGGATCACCCAATCCTGCAAGGTGCGCAGGTCTTCGGCCGTGTAGCGGCTGCCATCCGGTTTGCGCGCGTTCGGATCGGCCTCCAGCACATACATGAAGATTTCGCCGAGGCCCGTCGCGATCGGCCCCATTTCGGACACGACGCCTTCGGGAAGCTGGCCGCGTGCAGTCTGGAGCCGCTCGTTGATGAGCTGGCGCGCGAAATAGATGTCGGTGCCGTCCTCGAACACCGCCGTTACCTGGCTGAGGCCATAGCGGGAGATTGAGCGAGTATATTGCAGGCCCGGCATCCCTGCGATTGCGGTCTCGACGGGGAAGGTTACGCGCTGTTCGGCCTCCAGCGGGGAGAAACCGGGTGCTTCACTGTTGATCTGCACCTGGACGTTGGTGATGTCGGGCGTCGCGTCGATCGGCAGGCGCTGGAAGCTCCAGATGCCGATCGCGCACAGAAGCACGACGATCCCCAGGACCGCCCAGCGGAAACGGATAGCCGCCGCGAGAATGCGTTCGAGCATCCCCCGGCGCTCGGGGGTAACGGCCTCAATGGTCATGGCTGGCCCCCGATTTCTCGATGTCGGCGCGGATCAGGAAAGCGCCATCGGTCACATATTCGGTGCCCGGCTCCAGGCCGCCTAGCACCTCGGTCCATTCGGGCGTGCGGCGCCCGATCTCCAGCATCCGCACCTCGTAGGTGTTGCCGACCTTGGCATAGACCACCTCGAAATCGCGGAAGCGCTGAATCGCCCGCGTTCGCACCGCCAACGGCACCTGAGCCTCGGCAACGGCGAACGACCCTTCCACGGCCATGCCGGGACGGAAGGATTGCGCCGCCCTTGGCGGAAGATGGACATGCGCCATCAGCGTCTGGCTGGTGACATCGGCGGTCGGCAGGATCGCCTCGACCGGGGCCTCGATCCGCGCCTCGCCCGACAGGCTCCGCACGGACACCCGCTGCCCGACCCGGACGCGCTCGGCATCCCGAGGGAATACAAAGAACTCCGCGTGAAGGTTGGTCGGGTCTGCGATCACGAACAAGGCGCGGTCGCCCGTCGTGTCGCCGACGTTGGCGTTCTTCTCGATGATCACGCCGCTGATCGGCGCGGTGACGGCATAGGTCTGGAGCGAATGGCTGGATTCCACGCGGAGGAGCGTCTGGCCTCGGCGCACGGTCTCGCCAAGGCGGCCGGTCATCCACATGATTTGACCGGGCAGGCGGGCACGCACATCGGCCCGGCCTTCCGGCGTAATCTCGATCCTGCCACCCATGTCTATGAGTTCGGCGACAGTCGCGGACCCGGCACGTTCGATCTGCACCCCGCCGGCCTGCGCCGCTTGTGCGGAGATCGTCGTGCGTCCTTCATAGGAAGCGTAGGACCAGTTGTGCGTGCGCCCGCCTTCCGTAGCCCGCACACGCACATCGAACGAATGCGGCTCGGTGACGACGCCGTTGCCGCGCAGAAAACCCTCCTGAGGCTGGAAGGCGAAGCGGTCGGTTTGACCGCCGAGACGCCCCAACTCGATCGCGAGACGAACCTGATCCGGCGCCAGCGGCTTGCCGCCACGATAGGGATAGACGCGCAGCTCAGGCTCCACGCCATCCTCGAAGATCGTGATTTCGAGCGCGAAGTCGCCGTTGCGCAGCATCCGTCCGCCATGCGGACCGCGCTCCTCGTCTTCGTTGGCCTCATGCGCGTGTTCGCCATGATCGTCGGTCTTCGGGGCATCGCCGCATCCGGCGAGCAGCACACAGGCGAACAGGGCGCCCGTCGTTAGAATTGATCGTCTCATCAGCGGATCTCCGCGCTGGAAAGGAAGGGGGCATGGCGGCCGGTCAGCCTGTCGAGCCGCGCGCCCGCCAGATGGTATCGGCGCAGCAGTTCGATCCGGCGGGATCGCGCGTCGATCACTGCTTGCTGGGCCTGACTTACTTCGAGGAAAGTGAAAGCGGTGCCGCCACGCGCGAAGCCGTCGCGCACCAGCACCACCGCACGCTCGGCGCTCGGCAACACCTCTTGCTCGATCCGAGCAGCCTCGGTCATGATCGCGGCACGCTCTGCCACGAGCCGGTCTATCTCACGCTCGACCTGGACACGGGCCACGGCAATCTCGGCTTCGGCCGCCTGGGTTTCGGCTTGAGCGCGTGCGACATTGCCGCGATTGGCCGCGCGGTTGCCTAGCGGGATAGACGCGCCAACCATAATGGCCACGTCGTTGCCCTCGCCGAAATGACGCACACCAACGCGAGCGGATGGATCGCCGACATTGCCTGTCTCGGCGAGGCGCAGTCGTGCCCCTGCTGCCTCGCGCTCGGCATCGAGCAGAGCAAGGTCGGGACTGGCATCAGCTTGAGCTGGGGTTGATTCAAGGATGCCAAACGGTTCCGTTGGGAGGCTATAGTCGGCCGTGCCACCCCAATAGGCCGCGAGCGTGGCCCGAGCGATACGCGCGGTCTCGCGGGCCTGGTCGAGGGCGATCCGGGCCTCCGCCACGGCCGTCCTGGCGCGTTCAGCCGCGAACAGGGGATCAAGTGCTCGCCCAACGCGGCGGCCGACTTCAGCCTCTACGCGCCGAGCGTCCGCAAGACGTTGTTCCGCTATTGCGATGGCAGCCTCAGCGGCCAATGCTTCGACCCAGGCAACCTGAACCTGCGCCAGCAAATCCAGCATTCGCAGGCGACTGCGTTCGGACGCGATGCCAAGTTCGGAACGGGCGGCTCCGATGCGTGCCTCGCGCTTGCCGCCACGCTCCCAGGTCCGCTCATACCAGGCCGTCGTTTCCGAACGATCAATCGGCGAATACGGCCCGGTGCCAGCAAAGTTCTCAAGTTCGACCCCGATGACATCGCGCGGCCGCACGTCAGCTTGTGCGATTGCGGCCTCGGCCGCCTGGAGCCGTGCGGCATTTGCCGCCACGATCGGATCGCCGTTCGCAACCCTTGAGAGTGCTTCGGACAAACTCAGGGCTTGGGCCGCTCCGGTGGAAGGAGCGGACAGAGCAGCGAGCGCCGCGCCTATCGCAAGCGCGCGTCGCAAGCGCGCCGAAGGACGCGCAACAAAGATGGAAAACATGACAAATCGGCCTCACGAGCAGGCATGGCATAAGCCGCGCCTCAAGCGGCGCAGCGGCTCAGATGCGGATTGCGCTGCTCTTCGGAGGTCGTTCGAGACCGTGGATCAGGAAACCGCACATACGGCCATCGGCCGCCGGGCGCCAGGATTGAGCCTCGGAAAATACCCATCCCGATCCTTGCGCCAAAGGAGCCGGCAATCCCGAGCCACTATCAACGTGGTGATGGTGTCCAATTCCTGGCTTATGATCGGGAGCATCGCCGCAATCGTTCGAGTGCATTGAATGATGAGCGTGATGCTGTTCGCAAGTCTCGAAAACGATCTTGCTGAACGGAAGGTGGTCGTGATCGCCGGCTACACTTGCTTGGTGCTGCACATGATCGACGGCGTTTGCCACCGAGGCATTCGCAAAGGCGAACATCAGGGCAATGCTAAGCATCGAAAAAAGCCTGGAGAGCGGATGTTGGGACAGCTTCAGCACAACTCTAAAAGCATAGCCAACCCACGCAAGAAGGCAAGCATCGTGCAGAAAACGGGCGGACGCAGTATCTATTGGCAACCGGAACCGCTCAATCGCACCAGCTCTCTGCCGTTTCGGCACCACCGCCATTGCCACCTCTCTTTCAGCAACGGCCGCAAATCCTCAAGTATCGGCATTGGAGCAAAGGCGCTGACATTGTAGCACCCTGTGGTGTTGTCTGCGGGGAACTGGGCAAGCTCCTGTCGCTATCGATCGGGGTTTTCATGAGCGCTTTCGGCGGCGTAAAGGCGCCTAGTCGCGGTTAAGCCGCTGCGCGACGCTCAGCCTGAGTGTCGATCAGGATCTTACCGACCGAGGTAATCCGCCACCAAGCCAGCGCCCCATTTGGACCCGGCTGGCACTCCGCAAAACTACGCTTCGCCAGCATGAGAAATGCCGGATCGCTGGCCGAAGCGAGGAAACCAGTTTCTCCAGCCGGCAGCATGGCAAGCTCGGTTAACGCGTCCCATTCCGCATCCGGCAACAAGGCGGGTCTCTCGGGAGCCGCCTTCATGATTGGGATCGGATCGGCCCGCTTGCGGCGCTTACCGCAGACAGGCTTGACCTCGCCCGCGAGCGCTGAGGCAATCCGACGACCGACGCGATTGGCGGCCTTCACTGACGGATCATGCTGCACATGGGCATAGATCATCGTCGAGCGCAGATTGGCATGGCCAAGGATTGCGCCAGTCAGTGCGAGCGCCTCGCCGTTCGAGGTCGCTGTCGCCCCGACAGTGTGGCGCAGCGTGTGCGGAGTGACGCCAGGCAGCTCGGCCTTTTTCACGATCTTGGGCCAGATGTTCTTGGTCCCCTGGAAATAGCTGTCCCCTTCGTCGGCTGGGAACACATAATCCGTGTCGTCCACCTTCTCGACGCCCTTGAGCAAGGTCGCCGCCGCCAAGCAGAGCGGACGGATGGACTTGCCGGTCTTGCTGTCATCGAGAACGAGCAGGGCGTTCTCCAGATCGACCTCATCCCATTTCAGCTCAGCGATTTCATTGCGGCGGCAGCCGGTCAGCACCCACAACCGGGTGATATTGAGCGCCTTGATGTTGACGCCCTCGGCCTCCAATGCGTCGCAGGCCGCACCGAGGCGCGAAACTTCCTCAAGCGTCAGGAAGCGCGTGCGCTTGTTGTCGGACTTGTTCACCACGGCCTTTTCACAGGGATTGGCCGCAACGATCTCATGCCGCTTGGCGAAGCTGAACACGGCCGACAGATCGCGGAACACCTTGCGGGCCGCGCCATTGCCGCCCTTTACGATGATGCGCGTGCGCGGCCCCGTCTTCTCGTTCTTCGCTGTCTTGCCGGCCTCCACATCGCGGAAGAACCGCTCGATGTCGGCCGCGCCGATCTCTGTCACGCGCTTGCTGCCGAGCAGCGGAACGACATGATGGCGCAGCCGGGCAATGGTGTATTGCTTGGTCAGTGGCTTCATCGGCTGACCCTGGCGCTTGCCGCGCTGTATGAAGCAGCCCTCTGCTTCATACAGGTCGATCAGCGCGCTCATCCGCATTTCCTTGCGCTTGGCATTGCGCTCCGAAACCGGGTCTTTGCCCATGAGCGCGGAGGCCACGATTTCCTTGGCCCGCTTGCGCGCCAACTCGACCGTGAGCGGGCCGAATTGTCCGATCGTGAAAAAGCGTTGCGGCGCGCTCCGGCCACCACCTTCTGCCAAATACTTGACGATGAAGGTTTTGACGCCGCTCACGCCGATGCGAACGCCAAAGCCCTTGGTATCACTGTCCCACAGCACATAACGCTTGGCGCGCGGCTCCGCAGCGTCAACCACCGTTTTCGTGAGCTTGACTTCGGACTGCTTTGCCATTTTTCTCTGTCTTTCTGCGGGTTTCAGCCCAATTTCGGGCTACAACCGGGCTACAACGCCAGACGGAAAATGTGGGTTTCCTCTTGGTCATATATAGCGTAGGAGGGGGTAGAAAACAACAGAGAAATCATAGCTTTAATCGTAGAATGGCGGGCTCTGGCGCGGTATAGAAAAGTGCTGATGCAATTTTGCCAAGGTTGGGGTCGAGGGTTCGAATCCCTTCGCCCGCTCCAGTTTTCCAATAACTTAGCAGCGATATTGGCCCTTCGGGCTCCCCTCGGGGGAGTACTCCGGGGAGCAGATTTGCGCGCTATCCCCAGCGCCTGTTCCCCTTCTCTTCCTCATTCAGCTCCTGCGTTGTATCAGGTCACCTCGAAATAATTGGGGGTTCTCAATGACGAAGCGGTGGCTGGGGCTCAGCGCCTCGAAAGAAGGCGTGATCTATGTCGATGCCGAAATCCCTGATGATGATGACGCGCCCATTGTTGTGCTCGCCGATGACACTTGGAAGGTCCAGAAGGGCGACCGCGCCGCTGCCTACAACGTCCTGCATCAACAGTGCGCCGACTACCTTCGAGAGAATCACATCGACGGCGTAGTGGTGAAGGCGAGCGCCGTTATGGGAAAGGGTGCTGCGAAGCTCGGGATGTTGCAGAGCGCCGAGGTTCGCGGCGTGGTCATTGCCGCAGCGGGCTCGGTCTGTCCGGTCAAGCAGCTCACCAAGGGCGTGGTGAGCAGGACCTATGGAGAGCGTAACGTGGACGACTACGTCGCCGATGATGCGTTCTGGGATGAACAGACGGCGGGCGGGAAGCTGAGGAAAATGAGCCGCGAGGTCGCGATGCTCCTGATCGCCGCAAGGAACTCGTGATGGCAGAGTACGTCTCTGGCCTCCAGCTTGGCGACAAGATCGGTAACGGCCACTTCGGCCAAGTGTTTAAGGGCATTGACCCAGCCCATGGCGACGTGGCGGTGAAGGTCTTGAGCCGCGAGGCACATCACGACGATGCCGCCTGGCAGAAGTACAAGTGCGGGTCTCTCAATGAAGCGCAGCATCTATCAAAGGCAACACACCGCAACGTAGTCCAAGTGCATCACGTGGTGGAAGGTGACGGCGGCAACAGCATCGTCATCTGCATGGAATTCTGCCCCGGCGGATCGTTGCAGGCGAAATTTGATGAAGGGCCCATGGCACTGCCAGCCACCAGGAAAGTGGCGACCGAAGTGCTGCTCGGCTTGGGCGCTCTGCACACTCGGCAGATGCTCCATCGCGACATCAAGCCCGCCAACATTCTGCTCGATGCAATGGGTGTGGCGAAGCTCGGAGACTTTGGTCTTGTGACCGACGAGCTGATCCTAGGGTACGGCTCGCAGGCCGGGTATAGCGATCACATCGCCTACGAGGTCTGGCACGGCAATGGGACGAGCCCCAAGACCGACATATGGGCGCTCGGTATGACCTTGTTCCGGCTACTGCATGGCAAGGTTTGGTACGAGGAGGCCCCGAACGCCCAGCTCGTCGTGCCTGCTGGCGGTTTCGTCGATACCCTCAAGTGGTTGCCCCATATTCCGAAGGCGTGGCGCACTGTCATCCGCAAGATGCTGAACGATAATCCCGCAGGTCGGTACCAGAATGCGGGCCAAGCCCTGACGGGGATTGCCGCGCTGCCGATTGACCCCGTTTGGACTACTAGCGTCCAGTCGGAGCTCGTCCGTTGGGAGCAGGTCAAGGGGCAGCGCCGGGTACAGGTAGAATGGGAACGGATATCTCAACGCAAGCATCGCTGGCGGGCATGGAGCGAGCCGTTGGGCGCTGGGCGTTCGCGCGCTCTCGGTGGGTCTGACGGCGTGGTCGGACAGACCCAAGCAATGTCAGAGCTGCGCGCTTTCTTCGGGGCCTAGCTCGACCTGAACCGCCTGGGCAAGAGGAAGCTGCCGCTCAGGTCTGCCGACGTAATCCGTTTCAGACCCAGTGCGGCTGTGGCCTTCGCCCGCCGCTCCTTCGCACATCGCTTGCAATATGCGGCACTGGCGTTCACGCCCTGAGGCGGTCGCCAATAATTGCCGCAGCACCGGCATGTCGGAAGGCTCACGCCTAGATTGGATGACTTGCGCTTCATCGTCCCACCTCCCCTTCATAGTGGGGACAAGCTGTGAACAAACCGTGAATCACTTGTGGACCAATGTCAACCTTCATAGCGCGTAGGGGCTCACGTCGCAGCCCCGGCACCGGTCACACATCCTGTTGCTAGGCCCGCTGCTCTCGAAGGGTTTGCGGCACCGGAGGCAGGGCCGCACGGTGGCCGCCGCTTGGTTGACATACCTGATGCGCGCGGGCTCCGGCCGTGTTGGGCCGGACGAAGGCAGCACCGGCCGCCCGGCCACTTCGAGCGGCGGCTGGAACACGATTTGTCCCCGGCGAACGCGGGTCACGAACTCTCGGCTGGGGCCGGGGCCCAATACGGCGCGGGCCTCTTCGTAGGTCATGCCCATGCGCAGAGCTGCCCAGGGGGAGAGGCGCTTCGGCGCGAAGCGCAGCTCGGCAATCCGGGGCTCGCTCATTCGGCCCCCTCGTCGAGCTCCGGTTCCGGTTCGGGCTGCCAGGTGAGGTCGTCCCCATGCAGTGCCAGCGCCTCGTCCCGCGCGTCGAGGTAGCGCAGGTTCATGTGCGGATCGCCGTTGAACAGGTCGAGGTCCACCTGGTGAGGCTCGAAGCCGCGCGAGAGGTCCCCCAGGGCGCGCGCCAGCGCCTTAGCACGGGCCTCCTGCACCAGCCGCGCGCCCAGCTCGTGTGCCGTTTCCGGCTTTGGGCCGGTGCCGTGGCGCGCCACCCAGCCGTCGGCCAGCATCGCAGAAACAGGATCGCTCACTGGCCTGTGTCCCCAAGGGCCTTGAGGCGCTTGGCCGCCTTCGCGGCCGGGGCGTTCCGCAGCGCGACGACTTCCCCGAAACGCTTCACCAGGGTGGAGCCCGACGCGGTGACATGGGCAATCGCGGCCTCTGTCGCTTCGAGCTGGGCATTGTCCACCGGAGCGAACTTGGCGGCAGCACGGGCCCGGAGCGTCGAATGGGTGGCGGGATCAAGCCCGGAGAGAAACGGCTGAGCGTGGAGGACGGCCGCCACGGTTGGCACGTCGCCGCTCTCGATGGCCGTCGCCACGAATTGCATCCGCTGTTCGGGCTTCTTGAGCCCCTTAATATGCGCCCGGACCTCGGCTGCCAGGGCGAGCCCTTCGGGGGTCTTGCGTGTGGGGTGGTCGAGCGCGGTGGCAACGCGGCTGGCAAGCGTTTCGCGGTAGCCCTCCAGCTCCTTCACGCGCCGGTCGATTGCGGGGCCGACGCGGGCGAAGGCCCGCTCGGCAGCGGTAACGAACTCGTCCGCATCCACAACGCGCGTCGGCTTGCCGTTCACCATCCGCACATTGCCGCTCACCTCGGTCCGACCGCCCTTCTCGGCGGGATGCTGGCGACGGCGGGCAGGTTCCGCGATGGCCTGCAAGTGCAGCTCGGCGTCGTTCATCTTGCCGAACAGGTCATAGCAGAGCCGCAGCCCCTCCCGCGCAGCGGAGAAGGCGGACATGCCCAGGGTGTCGGGCTGGTTCAGAGCCCGGCCGATGCCCAAGAGGCTGTCGGGGTGCAGGGTCATGGGAACATCGGCGCGGACGGGCACCGGGTCGTCAAAGGGGGTTGGCATGATTGGGGTCCTTTCTCAGTAGTGGCCTGACGCAACGCGGCTGGTTCCCCAGCGGACGTTGGCGTGCATGACGGCGTATCGGGCTGCGTCGGCGGCATGGTCGGGGCCGTCGGTCATCACGTCCTCAGGCCGGGAGGGGTCCCGCTCAAGGAAGGGGACGGTCTGCCAGAAATAGCGGCACCGGCCCGTGATCCACATGCCAGGGCGGCCGTTCCGCTCCTTGGCGTTGAACAGCCGTTCGCGCATCGCGGCCCAGCCCGCCACGCGCTCCTTCCGGGGGCGCTGGAGGTTGATGCCGTGGCGTTGCAGCACGTTGAGCAACGTGTCCTCCAAGCCCTTGGCGTCGTCTCCCACGCCATGCGGATGCACACCCCAGCGGCCGCACATCTCATGGATGGCTTCGGCCAGTTTGCCAGGGGGCCAGCCGAGCCCAAGGTTGGGGTCGTTCGGGTCCACCGTGGCGAGCTCGTCCAGCAGGATCAGGCTGTCCTTGGGGAACGGGCCGACATCGCCGGGGGCCTTGAGGCAGACATAGGTGACGGACGGGGCAGACGAGCCCCAGTCCATTGCAATGAACGGCCGCCACGCCTTCCGGTCCACCGGATAGGGCCATGCGACCGGGAGCATATGGACCCGCTCGTCTAGCGCACTGCCGAAGTAGGCCCCGCGCGCGATATTCCAGTCACCGTTCACCCAGGCCCGGAACAGCTCCTCGTCGTTGCCGCAGGCAGCGCGAAGGCGGCGCTCATAGTCGGCATGGTCGAGGTGCGGGTTGTCGATCAGCGTGGACGGGCAGTTGACCCACACCTCGCCATCGACCTCGTAGGGATGCCAGGCGACCGACTTGGCGATGTAATTCTGGTGGATCAGCGCATGGAGCGGCCCACCGGGATTGGCAGTGCGAACCTCCCGGAGCGGGATGCCTTCCGGCGCGCGCAGGTTGGACTTGAGAAGGTCAACCCAGCGACGGTCACGCACAAGGCCGAACTCGTCGATCACAAGCAGTGTGAACGAGCGGCCTTGGAACTTCTTGTAAGCGTTCGGGCCGTCGAGCTGGCCGCACTCCACGATGGCCCCGTTGGGCAGTCGGAAGGTGTGCTCGGCGCGGTTGTGGCGGACGCCCTTTCCGTAGGCGGCGGTCAGCAGGCCGTCGAGCTGCTCTTCGAGCTCGGTCACGGCCTTGTGGGTTTCGCGCACGATCAGCGGCCGGGCCTGCGAGCCGTACTTCTCGACATGGCGCAGGACGACGAGCAGCGCGCCCATCGACTTGCCGCCACCACGGCCGCCAGCGAGCAGCAGGTTCCACTTCTCAGGGACCGAGAGCAGGGTGGACTGGTAGGGCGTCGGGGTGATGGCTTCGATCATCGGATGGCCTCCGCTCGGGGCAGGGCCGTGGCCTCGGCAGCCGCCGTTTCCACCACGCGGATCGTCCGCATGTAGGCCTCGGGGGTCTGGCTGTCGGGCAGGTTGATGGTGATGTTTGGCTTCGCTTCGGGGGCGTCACCTTCACGCCAGCCGAGCCGGGCCTTGGTGAGGTAGATCATCGCCACGATGTTGCCGTTGCGGGCCGCGTTCAGCAGGTGGTGGGTGAGCTCGTCACCCAGGGCGGCTAGCCCCCGCTCGAAGGCCTCGTCCACCTCAGGCCGGGCCTTGCGGATCACATCGAGGGTCTTGCGGTCGATGCCCAGCCGCTTGGCAATGGTGCGCTGGTCCTGCCCTTCGGCAGCCATGGCTTCGATCACTTCCAACCCGTCTTGGGTGATCGTCACCGGGGCGGTTTTGCCGCGACCAGTGCGTGTGGTGAGGGCGTTCTTGCTGCTCATGGCCCGGAGCATAGCCTTATGAAGGCTGTGCGCTTGGGGGCTTATTCGGCGGGTTTACAGGGCCTTGCCACCGCGATGGTCGGGCAGGGGGAGCGTCGGGGGAGCACCGTCGCGCATTGTGGTACGACACGCGGAAATTGCCCCCAAGCCCTCTCTCTTTTTAGCGGCGGAAGGGCCGGGATCGCTGGTGCGGGCGTTCCCCCAAAGTCCCTTGCACCACCCATAGGGAACACAAACCGCCGAAAATGGCGGTAGTTGTAGCGGGTGTTCCAGCACCCGCAACTACCGCGCGGCGGTTGTTCCCCTATGGGTAAGGGACGAACAACAACCGCCGCGCTTTTCGCGGGAGTTGGCGCGGGGATTGAGAGGCATCAACCCCCGCGCTGCTCGCTGCCGCCGAAGACAACCGTGGAGCTGGTCGTGGTGATGTGATTGGTTGCCGATGGCGAGCGAGCAACAATGCCGGAAGTGGGCGCAGGACAAGCGGGATAGGCGTCAACCAGCGCCTTGAATGGCTCCCGAAGCTGCTCGGTCCATGCAGCCCATTCCTTGTCGATCCAGCCGCCGATTGCGATAGCGTCCGTGAGGCTCACCGGCTTGTTGGCGAGGCGCGACGTTGAAAGATGGAAGAACGAGCCGTTGAGCTTGCCGTCGCCGTTCGAGGCAGAAGGCTTCTTGCGGCCGGGCACATAATCATCGGCCCGCACCGTGTTCGTCGCGCTGCCTTCATGCCTCAGGAAATCATATAGGTTCCGTGCGTGGATACCGAATGATTCAAACATGGCGCACCAGCCAAGGTCCTCCGTCTGGAACAGCATTCCATATGTGAAGCGTAGCATGTCGCGCTCATATTTCAGATGTTCCTTGAGATAGGCGACCAAGTCCCCTTCCGGTTTTTGCTTCGCCATTCGGCAATTCCTCACGTCCATACCAAGAGACTGTTCTACCTATTCGCGAAACGAAGCCTAGGGTCTAAACCCAATCAGCCTCTTGAAATTCAGTGCGTGTATTGATTCAGAGTGTCTCCGCTGAAGCAGGAGA
>NZ_JBANRN010000020.1:0-24300 GCF_037154155.1 Alteraurantiacibacter lauratis | reverse complement strand
CCTGCTTCAGCGGAGACACTCTGAATCAATACACGCACTGAATTTCAAGAGGCTGATTGGGTTTAGACCCTAGCGTCCTTCCCGATGCGCGCCCAGATGCGCATCGGCAATCGCCACCGCCAGCGCATCCGCCGCATCCGCGCCGGCAATCGCCGCGCCGGGCAGCAGCACTTTGAGCATGGCCTGAACTTGCGTCTTTTCCGCCGCGCCCGTGCCCACCACGGCCTTTTTCACCGCCCGCGCGGCGTGTTCGTTCACGCTGAGATCGGCCGCCCCGCACGCCGCCAGCACTGCGCCGCGCGCCTGCGCCAGTTTCAGCGTGCTTTGCGGGTTTGCGTTGACGAACACTTCCTCCGCAGCCGCACGGTCCGGGCGGTGCGCGGCGATCACCGCCGCAATGCCCGCCTGCAAGGCCGCCAGCCGCACGGCCATGGGCGCCTTGGCATCAGTGGCGATCTGCCCGTTGGCAATGTGGGTGATCCGCGAACCCTCGCTGCGCACAAGCCCCCAGCCAGTGCAGGACAGCGAGGGATCGAGGCCGAGGATCAGCATGACTCCCCCTCCCGTCCGCGGGAGGGGGTCGGGGGGTGGGCGGGTGGCAGCGACAGGCCCACCCCCAACCCCTCCCGCAAGCGGGAGGGGACCTTCATCACCCCAGCTTCTCCATCACCTCGTCAGCGATTTCGTAATTGCCCCACACGGTCTGCACGTCGTCATCGTCGTCAAGCGCATCGATGAGCTTGAGCAACGTGGAAGCCGTGCTTTCGTCCACATCGACCGTCAGGTTGGGTTTCCACGCCAGCTTCACGCTGTCGGCCGCGCCCAGCGCCTTTTCCAGTTCGCCCGCCACGCCGTGCAGCGCATCGGGGGCTGTCCAGATCGAATGGCCATCTTCCGATGATTCGACATCGTCTGCGCCTGCTTCGATCGCGGCTTCGAGCACCTTTTCCTCGTCACCCACGCTGGCCGGATATTCGATCAGACCGCGCCGTTCAAATCCGTGCGAGACGCTGCCTTCGCTGCCCAGATTGCCGCCGTTCTTGCTGAAAGCGGTGCGCACATTGGTGGCGGTACGGTTGCGGTTGTCGGTCAGCGCTTCCACGATCAGCGCCACTCCGCCGGGGCCATAGCCTTCGTAGCGGACCTCGACATAATCCTCACCGCCTGCAGCAGACGCCTTGTCGATCGCGCGCTGGATATTGTCCTTGGGCATGGACTGCGCCTTGGCTGCGTTCACCGCCAGCCGCAGACGCGGGTTCATGTCCGGATCGGGCAGGCCCATCTTCGCCGCCACGGTGATTTCGCGCGAAAGCTTGGAAAAGAGGTTGGAGCGCTTTTTGTCCTGCGCACCCTTGCGGTGCATGATGTTCTTGAATTTGGAATGGCCTGCCATGGTTCGCTTCTGCCGGATGCGTGGAAAGAATGTGCGCGCGGCCTAGCCCAGCCGCGCGCCTGCTTCAACCGTCCGCGAAATGGAGACGCAGCGGCTAGATGCGCACCGCCGTGCCGCTGGCCGATACCATCAGCATGGAGCCTTTCGCGCCGATCACCTCGTAATCGAGGTCCACGCCCACCACGGCATTGCCGCCGCGTGCTGCCGCCTCGGCCTGCAATTCACCAATAGCCTGTTCGCGCGCATCGGCAAGGATCCGCTCGTAACTGCCCGAACGGCCGCCGACGATATCACGCACGCTGGCGAACAGGTCGCGGAAGATGTTTGCCCCCACGATCACCTCGCCCGTCACCACACCCAGATAATCCTGAATGGGCCGCCCTTCGATGGTGTGGGTGGTGGTGACGATGATGCCGCGCGCATCTTTCCACGGGCCGGCCATATGCAAGTCCTCCTGTCGCCGGAATGGCGTATTAGGAGTATAATACAGCCCGGCCCCGTTTCAAGTCGTGCTGGGGTTAACCCAGTCCCAGCGCGGCCTTGTAGGTTTCCAGCACCATTTCCATCTCGTTGCGATCGTCGGGCTTCATTTTCCGAAGGCGCACCACCTGGCGCATGATCTTGGGATCGTAACCCACCGCTTTTGCCTCAGCATAGACGTCGCGGATGTCGTCTGCGATGCCCTTCTTTTCTTCCTCAAGGCGTTCGATGCGCTCGATCAGCAGGCGCAGGCGGTCGTCAGTGGCTTCGGCCATGGGAAACTCCGGTCAGAATTGAGAATCGGTCGGCCGCCCGGATAGAGGCGGCAACGGATTCGGGCAAAGTGCGCCTTGTGGAAAATCAGTGCGAGCCGCCGTTGCGCTTCAGACTTTCCTCCATCCGGGCGAGCTGCTGCGGCGTTGCCTCGGTCTGGTATTTCGCCTTCCATTCGCTGCTCGGCATACCGTGGATCAGCGCGCGCGCGGCTTCCTTGTCGCCCTCGAACCCGGCATCGCGGATCCAGTCTGCCAGGCAATTGCGGCAGAACCCCGCCAGCCCCATCAGATCGATATTCTGCGCGTCATGGCGGCGCTGCAAATGCCTGACGAGGCGGCGAAACGCGGCTGCGGCCACATCGTCGGGCAGATTTTCGAGGGGTTCGGGGGCAATGGGCATTTTCTCGTCCTTGTCTTGTCGCACAGGCGTGCCATAGGCTGTGCCCCATGACCACGCCCAAGTCCACGCGCCTGCCGCGCCGTTCCCGCAAGATCAAGATCCTCGCCACGCTTGGCCCCGCCAGCAGCGATGCCGATGTGCTGCGCGCGCTGTTTCGCGCCGGGGCCGATGCCTTCCGCTTCAATATGAGCCATGGTGATCACGCCATGCACGAGGCGAATTTCCGCCGTGTGCGCGCACTGGAAAAGGAATTTGGCCGCCCCATTGCCATTCTGTGCGATTTGCAGGGGCCCAAACTGCGCGTGGGCACTTTTGCGGAAGGCAAGGCGGTGATCGCGCACGGCGCGCGCTTTACGCTGGATACCGATCCCACGCCGGGCGATGCGACCCGCGTCTGCCTGCCGCATCCCGAACTGTTCGCCGCGCTCGATGTGGGGCAGCGCCTGCTGATCAATGACGGCAAGATCCGCCTGCGCGTCACCGAAATGCGGGACGGAGCCATCACCTGCGTTGCCGAAGTGGGCGGGGTGATTTCGGATCGCAAGGGCGTGAATGTGCCCGATGCCGAAGTGCCGATCCCCGCGCTGACCGAGAAAGACCGCGCCGACCTTGCCTTTGCGATGGAACAGGGGGCGGACTGGATCGGCCTCAGCTTCGTGCAGCGGCCCGAAGATGTGGAGGAAGCCAAGGCGCTGATGAAAGGCCAGGCCTTCCTGTGCGCGAAGATCGAAAAGCCGATGGCGGTGAAGCGGCTGGACGAGATCATCGCCGCGGCCGACGGCGTGATGGTGGCGCGCGGCGATCTGGGGGTGGAAATGCTCCCTGAAGAAGTGCCGCCGATCCAGAAGAAGATCGTCAACGCCACGCGCCTTACCGGCAAGCCGGTGATCGTGGCGACGCAGATGCTGGAAAGCATGATCGAAAGCCCCACCCCCACCCGCGCCGAAGTCTCGGATGTGGCGAATGCGGTATATGACGGCGCCGATGTGGTGATGCTGAGCGCGGAAACCGCCGCCGGGGCATGGCCAGAAGAAGCCGTGCTGATGATGGATTCGATCGCCCGCCAGGTCGAGGCGGACGAAGGCTACAAGGCGCGCGTGCGGATGCTCGACACGCCATCCGATGCGACCGTAGCCGATGCGCTGGCCCATGCCTGCATGACGATTGGCGACACGATTGAACTGAACGCGATCTGCGTGTTCACCGACAGCGGCTCTTCCGCCCGCCGCGTTGCGCGCGAGCGTCCTGCCGTGCCGTTGATGGTGCTGACCCCTTCGGTCAAGGTCGCACGGCGCGTCACGCTGCTATGGGGCGCACACCCGGTGGCCACGCGCGACATCGGCAGCTTTGAAGAGATGATCGCCAAGGGCAAGCGCATGGCGCTGCGCCACGGCTTCGGCGGCGCGGGCGCGCGCATTGCGATGCTGGCGGGCGTGCCGTTCGGCAAAAGCGGGGCGACCAATCTGCTGCACATCGTGCGGCTGACCGGCGACGAGCTGGATCAGCACCTCGCCGGTCAGGAATAGGGATCAGCCGTTCAGCTTGTCGAATTCCGCCTGAATCTCGGCCAGCTTGGCATTGGTCAGGGTGGCGGGTTCATATTGCTGGATGAACCGCAGCGTGTTGGGCCGGCCCAGCGACTGGAACATCTCGTTGGCATATACCGTGGGGATCAGCCGCTGAAGAATGGCCGCGGCTTCCGGATCGTCGAGCAGCGTGCCCACAGGTGTCGTCTCCACCGAATAATTGCGCGCCTGCGCCGCATCGGTCGCCGGCGCATCGGTGTTCTGGGCAAAGGCAGGCGCAGCCATCGGCAGGGCGAATGCAGCAGCGGCAAGGCAGATCATGCGAAGGGTCATGGCAAAAGTCTCCTTTACGAAAAAGATTGGCGCACGACGCGCTGGTCAATGACGCCGAAAGGGTGTCCGCCCCCGCTATCCATCGCGGCCATGCGCACGCGGTCGCCCAGCTTCATATAGCCGGTGGTTGGCGCGCCGCTGCTGGCGATCATCTCGATCGCGCGGCGTTCGGAAATGCAGCTGGAGCCCACGCGCGCGTAATCCGTGTTGGCCACGGTGCCCGATCCGATGATCGTGCCCGCCGCAAGGTCACGCGTGGCCGCCGCATGGGCGATGAGCTCGTGAAAGCCGAAGGTCATCTCGCGGCCATTGGCGGCACCGAACCGCTCGCCGTTCCAGTCCACCAGAAGATCCAGGCACACGCGCCCGTCGCGCCAGCCATCGCCCAGCGCATCGGGCGTGACGGCAAAGGGCGCGGCGGAGCAAGCGGGCTTGGCCTGCACCCAGCCAAAGCCGGTTTTCATTTCGGGCACCGCCAGATGGCGCAGCGACCAGTCGTTCACCTGCATCACCAGTCGGATCAGACCCAGCGCATCCGCCGCCGATGTGCCCATCGGCACGAAATCGGTGACAACGGCAAATTCGCCTTCGAAATCGATGCCCCCGTCCTCGCCCGCGAATGGCACATCCTCGCGCGGGCCGTAGAAACGGTGCGACATGCCCTGATACATCAGCGGTTTTTCCTGGCGGATCGGATCGTGGCCGAAAGCGATCTGCATCAGATCGGCATGCGTCTGGAACGCACTGGCATCGAGCCATTGCCACGCGCGCGGCAAGGGCGCGAGAAGGGTGGCGGCGTCAATCGCCTCACCCGCGCCCATTTCCACCTCAACGGCGAGTTCCGCCAACAGCGCCGCCGTCTCGCCCCAACGCTCCAGCGCCTCGCGCAAATTGGGCGCGGCGGGCCCGGCGGCAATCCCGCGCGCGCCATCGGCCGAGACGACCAGCAATTCCCCGTCGGGCGTGCCATTGGCGCGGGTGGCCAGTTTCATTTGAGGCCGTCCACATATTCCCCGTCGATCAGGATGAAGGCGATACGGCAATTCCGGTCCGACCGGTTGGCCCAGCCGTGATTGGTGCCGCGCTGGATGATGATATCGCCCGCGCGGCACACGGTTTCGCCTTCATCAAGGATCAGCACGATCTCGCCTTCGAGCACGATGCCGTAATCGACCGTTTCGGTGCGGTGCATGCGCGCATGGCGCGACCCCTCGCCGCTGTGCGAGGATGCCTCGGCCGCGCCAACTTCCGCAAAATGTGCGGCGGCTTCTTCGGGCGTCACATCGTTCAGCCGGTCGCCATCGGGCGGAATGTCGAGCACACGGATGCGCGTGCCGCCCTTGGGCGGCAGCAGCCTGATGCCCTCTTCGGGCGGTTCGCCCGATGCCCGGTCAATCGGCGCAGGGGTGGCGGTGGTGTTCCACACCTCGAAAAACAGCGGGCCGCCTTCGCCGCCAATGCGCTGCACACGGGGCACGGGGCCGTCCTCGTGGAATACCGCGCGGCCGGCGGCGTCATGCCCGGTAACAATGCGGCGGATCGGTTTCTCGCTCATGCCGTAAATCCTCCCAGCGTATCGGCAAACCAGTCGGCAATGTAATCGCGCCCGAAGCTGAGATTGTCCGCCCCCACATGCTCCACCCCGCCTTCACGCGCCGTGAAGATTTTCAGTTCGCGCCGCGGCGAATTGACGAGCTGGTCATAGGCCTGGTGCGCGTATTCGAGCGAAATCTGCCGGTCCTTTTCCCCGTGGGTGACAAGGAACGGCACGCGGATACGGTCCATGTGGCCGTTGAGGTTCATGTCGGCAGACTTGGCAAGGAAATCGTCCATGTCGGCCGCGCCGAATGTCCAGAACACATGCGCCCAGTAATGCGGCACGGGGTTTTCGCCTTCGCGGCGGATGCGCTTGTCCTGCACTTCGCGCCAATTGTGGTTCGCCCCCCACACCGCGCCGCTGGCAAAGCGCGGTTCATAGGCAACCGCGCGCGGGGCGAAATGCCCGCCCAGCGAAATGCCCGCCATGCCGATGCGCGCCGCGTCCACATCCTCGCGCCCCTCCAGCCAGTCCACCGCTTTCGACGCCCAGTTTTCCGAATGCGGATCGACCGGCAGCCCTTGCAGACGCAGCGCCTCGCCGGTGCCGGGCTGATCGACGCAGAGCGTCGAAATCCCCCGCCGCGCCAACGCGTGCGGCAGGCGCGACCAGAACAGCAGCTCCTTGGTGCTGTCGAGGCCGTTGCAATAGACCACCACCGGGCGCGGCCCCTCGCCCGCGCCGGGCGTGAACAGCGCAGGCATGGTGCCCTTGCCGAGCGGCACCTCGACCCGCGTGCGCGGCAGGCGGCCCAGCCGGGTCGAGCGGTCGAAGGCTTCGAGCGCGCGGGCATAGGTTTCCTGCCGACCCGCAGAGCCGTGCGCCTGCATCCTCTCGGCCACCAGCAGGTAGAGCGACGCGCGTTCCAGCTTGTCACTCGCGGAAAAGGCGCGCCCGCGCGCTTCATCCTCTGCGGCAAGCTCCAGCAGCGTGTCGGCCTTGGCAACCCAGGCGGCCATGAAGTCCCCGGTGCCGGCATCGCCGGCCAGCGCCGCCTCGCGCAGCGGCGCGCACATGTCGATGATCTCGCCAATCTGCCCGCCGCTTTCCAGCGCCATGGCAACCGACAGGTTCCAGATATAGTTCGGGAAATATTCGAAAAGGGCCACGCGCCTTACACCTCCGCCGGCTGGAACAGGCGCGCATCGGGCGCGGGGTGCGGCATGGTTTGCGGCCCGCCCACGCCAATTCCCCACTGGTCCATCACGCGCGGCGCAGGCTCATGCACCTTGGCCACATGGTTTTCGAAATCCACCTCCTCCAGCTCGGCGGTGTATTCCACGGCAAAGCCCATCGGCGTCACGAAATAGCTGAAGGTGTTGTCGCCCGCCGTGTGCCGGCCCGGTCCCCAGCGAATGTCGATATCGCGCTGCTTCAGGCGCGATACGCCGCGCAGCATCCCGTCCACATTGGTCATGTCATAAGCGACATGGTTGAGGCAGGGCGGCCCCGGCAAGATCGCCACGCGGTGATGCGCCGAATTGCAGCGCAAAAAGCACATGAAATCGCCCAGCCAGTCGGACACCCTGAAGCCCAGCACATCGGTGAAGAAGGCGACCATCGCCTTGTGATCGGGCGAATGCAGCACGATATGGCTGATGCGCAGCGGGATGCCTTCCCAGCGGTCGACCGTGCGCACAGGGCCGGTGGCGACATCGCTTGAAATTTCAAACGGCAAGCCATCAGGCGAGAAGAAACGGAAGCCATAGCCGCCGCCGGGCGAAGTGAGATCGCGCGGCGCGTGAATGATCCGGCACTCCGCCGCCGCCACCCTGCCATGCAGCGCGTCCACATCGGCGCGGGAATCGGCCGCCAGTGCGATCACATCGACATGGTTTGCATCCGATTGGCGAAGGCGCACGACGTGATGCGCGGGCGATCCCACGGCGCGGAAATAGGCCATGCCGTCATCCGCGGGGACTTGCTCCAATCCCCAATTCTCGGCGTAGAAGGCGCTTTCGGCGGCAAGGTCGGCAACGCCATAGCCCACATAGCGGATTTCGGTAACGCGGCTCATTCTTTCGTTCCTCAAATGGGTTCCGCCACGCGGGCGAACATTTCGGCAGTGGCCTTGGCGTTATCGACCGGCGGCCCCTTGCCCAATTGCCCCATGCAGATCGCAAGGCTGGCATCGACGATATAGGCGCAGCGGTCGAACCGGCGCGCGTGATAGGCGGCAAAGGCGTCTTGCGGCGTGTCATGCCGGGCAATCTCCTCTGCCAAGACGATCGCGTCCTCGATCGCCATGCCTGCGCCCTGGCCCAGATGCGGCGTGGTCGCGTGCACCGCATCGCCCAGCAGCACCACGCGGCCCCGGTGCCAGTCGCCGCGCAGCATCAGCGCTTCGAGCGGGCGGTAGACCACGCCTTCGTCCTCGGTAATCTGCGCAGCAAGATCGGCCAGCGGGGCGGGCACCTTGGCGCGCATCACCGCCGCCAACCCCTCTGTCGGATAGCGCGGATTGTCCGGTTCGGGCGTGGTGACATACATGTACATCAGATCAGCGCTGATCGGCACGAGGCCTGCACCGATGGGGCCGTTATAGACGTGCAGGGCGTCCATCCCTTCGGGCCGGGGCAGGTTGTAGCGCCACACCGATTGGCCGGTGAATTGCGGGCCGGGTTCATCGGGCAGGATCATGGCCCGCGTCTGCGAATGCACCCCGTCCGCGCCGATCACGAGATCGAACCGACCGCTGCTGCCGTCAGAGAAAGTGACATCGACGCCCTCACCGTCATCGTCCAAAGCCGCAACGGTCAGGCCCAGCCGCACTTCGGCCCCCGCCGCCTTCGCCGTATCGGCCAGCAGCTTTTGCAGCGCGCGCCGGCCAATGCCGACATTGGCAGGGCAACCTTCGACCAGCCGGTGCGAGGGGACGCGCGCCACTTCCATGCCATTGGGTGCGTGCACCGCGACGAAATCGAACCCGACAGAGCCTTCCAGAAAGGCACCCAGAACGCCCAGTTGCTGCATCGCGCGCAGCACATTGCCCTGCTGGATGATGCCCACGCCATACACGCTCCATTGCGGATCGCGCTCCACCAAGGTCACCCGGTGTCCATCACGCAGCAAGGCGATAGCAGCCGTCAGCCCGCCGATTCCGGCGCCCACGGCAAGAATGTTCAATCTCTCCATGTGAGCGATGATGGCGGAAGAATCACGATAACGAAAATCGATTGTTTTTATCCTGATCGATAATCAGTATGGATGCCTCATGCGCTTCAAGGGCTTCGATCTCAACCTGCTTGTGGCGCTTGATGCGCTGGTAGAGGAGCGCAGCGTGTCGCGCGCGGCAGAGCGGCTCAACCTGTCGCAACCGGCGATGAGCGCGGCGCTGGCGCGGCTGCGGCAGTTCTTCGGCGATCCGTTGCTGGTGGTGCAGGGCAAGCGGATGATCCCTACCGCGCAGGCGCTGGCGCTGCACCGCGATCTGGGGCCGGTGGTCGCCCGGCTCGACGGGCTGATTGCGCGGTCGACCGCATTCGATCCACTTACCTCCACGCGCACCTTCCGCATCTGCGCATCGGATTATCTGGTGGCGGTGCTGTTTCCGGCGGTGATCGCCGCGCTGACGGAGCTTGCCCCCGCCATCGGCCTGGACATCGTGCCCCCCTCGCAAGCCGCGCAGACCGAGCTGGAGCGCGGCGAGATCGATCTGCTTTTGACCCCGCAGGAACATTGCATCCCCGGCCACCCAACGCAGCTCTTGTTCGATGAGGTGCATGTCGTGGCCGGCTGGCGCGGCAATCCGGCGATGGAAGCGCCCTTGACGCGAGAGGCATTTCTGGCAGCGGGCCATGTGGCCGTGCGCGTGGGTCAGGGCGCACGCGCCAGCTTTGCCGAAAGCCAGCTCGCCGCGCTCGCGGCAGAGCGCCGGATCGAAATTACCGCCGCGTCCTTCACCAGCGTTCCCGATCTGCTGGTGGGCACCGATCGGCTGGCGGTGATGCACCGACGGCTCGCGCAGGTGATGGCGCGCCGCCTGCCTCTTGTCTGGCAGGATATGCCCTTTCCCTTTCCCGTGATGCAGCAGATGATGCAGTTCAACCAGGCGCGGCAGGACGATCCGGGCCTTGCCTGGCTGATGGCGCAATTGCTTCGCCACGCGGGCAGAGAAAGCCCGGCCTAGTTGCGGTGATCGCGCAGCCGCGCGGCGAGATCCTCCAGCCCCAGCGCCTGCACCGCACTGGTCATGCATTCGGCGCGCAGCAGATCGGCCAGTGCGTGCTGGTGCTGCGCGATGCGGTCAATCGCCTGCAAATGCGTCATGTGGCGCGTGACCATTTCGTGGTCGCTGCACAATTCCTGCCCCAATTCCTCGATTTCCTCTCCCAAGAGATCGAGCACCTGCGCCACCCGGCCAATATCGATGGGAACAAAGGGCTGGCTCATGCGGCGTGCGCCAGCGTGTCGCCGGCGTCCAGCCGGGCCAGATCGAGCACCATCACCATCCGGTCGCCCAGCGCGGTCAGGCCTTGCAGGAACTGCACCACCTCATCCCCGCCCGTGCTGGGCGGCGGCTGCAGCGTCTCTTCCTGCACTGCCACGATATCGCTCACCGAATCGACCATCAGGCCCACGGTCTGCGCGCCCAGCTGGATCACGATGATCGCGTGGCGCGGCGTCGCTTCGGTCGGTTCCCAGCCGAGGCGCGCGGCAAGATCGACGACCGGCAACACCGTGCCTCGCAAGTTCACCACCCCGACGACATAGCGCGGCACCTGCGGCAAACGGGTAGCGGGCGTCCAGGCGCGGATTTCGCGCACCGCCATGATATCGAGGCCGAACAGCTGCCCGGCGACTTCAAAGGTGATAAGTTCCATCAGCGTCGTCCTTCAGGCAGGGGGATCAATGGGCAACGCGGCGCACCGCGGCGACGAGCTTTTCCGCATCGAAAGGTTTGACAATCCAGCCGGTCGCCCCCGCCGCCCGCGCGCGCGCCTTCTTCTCCTCGGAACTTTCCGTGGACAGGACCAGGATCGGGCGGTCGCAATGCCGCCGCCCCGAACGCACCTGTTCGATCAGGCCGAACCCGTCGAGACGGGGCATATTGATATCGGTGATGATCACATCGACATCGTTCAGCGCCAGCCAGTCGAGCGCGGCGAGGCCATCATCGGCCTGCGCCACTTCAAAGCCGTTGGCACCCAGCGCGTGCAGCAGCAGGGCGCGCATGCTGGCGCTGTCATCAACCGTCAGAATTCGCAGGGCGTTACTCATCGTGCGGTTCACTTTCGTCAGAACAGTTCGACATCGCCCGATGCATCGGGCTTGCGGGGGGTAGGGCCGATTTCGGTGACAAGCGTATTGGCGACCGTGCGGCAGCGCACCTGCCCATGGGCGGGGCGAAATTCGACGCGGCGGGCCGATGTGCCGCCCAGATCCTCGCGCAGCAGCGGGATCCGTTCCTGTTGCAGGAAGCGGCGGGCAAACTCGGCATTCATCGTGCCGATCTGCGCCATGCCGGCGCGCATGTTCGCGCCGCCATACAGATGCGCGCGCAGGCGGTGCTTTGCCGCGCCATAGGCGAGCATTTCGTTGATCAGCACTTCCATCAGATAGACGCCGTAATGTTCGTCGACCGCGGCGGGGGAATGGCCGTGCGGGGGTTCGGCCAGCAGAAAATGGTTCATGCCGCCCAGCTCGACTTCGGGATCGTAGAAGCAGGTGGCCACGCAGCTGCCCAGCACGGTCGAAAACTCGACCCGCGGCCCGGCGCTGACCCGCGCCTGCCCCTGCAGGATCGTGATACGGGTCAAGGGTTTGGAACCGGGAAGGGATTGTTCGAGCATCACCGTCACGCCGCCTTTCGCAGAACATGGCGCGCAATGCTGCCAATGGGGGCCACAACGCTTGCCGCCCCCAGCGCAATCGCGGCGCGCGGCATTCCGAAAACGGTGCAGGTCGCCTCGTCCTGGGCAATGGTGAATGCGCCTGCCTGCGCCATCGCCAGCAGACCGTTCGCGCCGTCGCTTCCCATGCCGGTGAGCAGGATGCCGACCCCGGCATTGCCGAACGTCTCGGCCATCGAGGCAAAAAGCACATCGACGCTGGGCAGATGGCCCGAAACCGGATCGCCGGGCCGCAGGCGGATATAGGGGCTGTCGGTCCCGCCCACGCGCATATGCCGCTCGCCGCCGGGTGCGAAGTAGACATGGCCTGCCCGCAGCGGCAGATCGGGTTCGGCCAGCACCACATGGGCGGCGCAAATCTCGTCGAGCGACCGGGCAATCGCAGGCGCAAAGCGCGCATTCACATGCTGCACGATCAGCGTGGGCGGGCAATCTGCGGGAAAATCGCGCAGCAGGATCTGCAAGGCCTCCACCCCGCCGGTCGAGGACCCGATGGCGATGGCGCGCACGTTGAAGGGCACCTTGTCCGCCGCCTGCCGCGCCAGCGAGGCAGGCCGTGCGAAACGACCGCTCTTCCGCATCTGGCTCGCCTGCCGCACCAGCGCGGCCAGCGCACCGTGATCGTCCATCGGCAGGCCGCCCGACCGGTCGCATTTGGAATAGCAATCGACCGCCCCCAGCGCGAGCGCGCGCGCGGTCAGTTCGTTGCCTTGCTGGGTCGCGCCCGACACGATGATGACGGGCGTGGGGCGCAGCGTCATGATCTTTTCGAGGAAATCGAGCCCGTTCATCCCCGGCATTTCGATATCCAGCGTGACCACATCGGGATCGTGCAGCTTGATCAGTTCGCGCCCTTCGGCGGCATTGCCAGCCACGGCCACCACCTCGATATCGGGCTCGCGCGAGAGGCGCGCGGTCAGGATGGCGCGCATGGTCGCGGAATCATCGACTATCAGCACGCGGATCGTCATGCATCCCTCCGGTGGTAGATGGTGGGGCCGGTCTGTTCGAGCAGGTCGGTCGCGGGGCCGGTCACGCGCTCGCTATGGCCGATATAGAGGAAGCCGCCGGGCCGCAGCCGCTGCGCAAAACGCAGCACCAGCTTCTCCTTGGTCGGCGGGTCGAAATAGATCATCACATTGCGGCAGAAGATCGCATCGAAGGCGCGCGCCATCGGCCATTCGCCCAGCAGGTTGAGTTGGCGGAAGCGCACTATCGCGCGGGCCTCCTCGCTCACGCTGACCTGCCCGCCCAGCGATGTCAGCCAGGCCTTGCGCAGTCCCGGCGGCACGTCCTTGACCTCGGCCTCGGAATAGGTGGCCGCTTCGGCCCGGCGCAGCACCTGGTCGGCAATGTCCGACGCCAGCACGCGCACATCGCGCTTCAAGAGCCCGCGCCCCGCGTGCCGGTCTTCGCCCAGCAGCGTCAGCACCAGCGACCAGGTTTCCTCGCCGCTGGAACAGCCCGCCGACCACAGGCGCACGGCTTCGCCCGCATCCAGCCGGTTCAGCAATTGGGGCCGGGTCACTTGCGCGAAATGCGCAAAATGATGCGCCTCGCGGAAGAAGAAGGTGTGGTTGGTGGTCAGCGCATCGACCGCGCATTTGCGTTCCGCCGCATCCTGCCGGATCAGCGCGATATAATCGGCAAAGGTCTGCCGACCCGCGCGGCGCACCAGTGGGGCAATGCGCGAATAGACGAGCATCGCCTTGCCATCGGGCAGGACATTGCCCGATTCGGCATAGATCAGCTCGGCAATCGCCCGGAAATCGGCGTCGGAATAGACGCCGGGGCTGACGCCGGGCAGGCGCTCTGCAGTAAAGGCAGCGGCCAGCGTCATGCGGCCTCCCGCACCGTGCCTGGCCCCGGATTCTGACCCAGCGCCGATGCAACCAGGCCATCGACATCAAGGATCAGCGCCACGCGCCCGTCGCCCAGAATGGTCGCGCCCGCCACACCTTCCACCGCGCGGAAATTGGATTCGAGGCTCTTGATGACAAATTGCCGCTGGTCGCTGATTTCGTCCACCAGCAGCGCCGCCTGCCCTAGCGCCTGCGTATCCACGATGATGAGCACGCCCTCGCTGGGCTGAATGGGCTCACCGCGATGACCGGTGTGGTTGGCAACCGGCACAATGGGCACAAAGCGCCCGCGCACATTGAGCATCTGGCGCGAGGAGCCCAGCCCCTGCACATCGCCCGGAGCCGGGCGCAGGCTTTCCACCACATGCGTCAGCGGCACCACCAGCGTCTGATCGCCCACATTTACGATCATCCCGTCCGAAATCGCCAGAGTCAGCGGCAGCGCGAGCGTAAAGGTGGTGCCCTTGCCCGCTTCGGATTCGATTGTGATGCGGCCGCCCAGATCCTTCACGTTCTGGCGCACCACATCCATGCCCACCCCGCGGCCCGATACGCTGGTGACCGCCTGCGCGGTGGAAAAGCCGGGCGCAAAGATCAGGTTGTCGATGTCTTCGTGCGAAAGCTGGGCATCTGGTGCAACGATCCCTTTCTCGATGGCCTTTTGCAACACGCGCGCCCGGTCGATGCCCTTGCCATCATCGGCGATGCGGATGAGGATGCGGCCCGAACGCTGCTCGGCCGAAAGCGTCAGCGTCCCCTCGGCGGGCTTGCCCGCAGCCAGCCGCTCCTCGGCGCTTTCAATGCCGTGATCCACCGCATTGCGGATCAGGTGAGTGAGCGGCTCGCCCAACCGTTCAAGCACGGTCTTGTCCAGTTCGGCGCTTTCCCCGATGATTTCCAACCGCACATGCTTGCCGGTCGATGCCGCCAGTTCGCGCAGGATGCGCGGCACGCGGCTGAAGACCGAGCTGATCGGCTGCGCGCGGATGGCCATCGCGCTTTCCTGTATCTCGCGCGTCAGCCCTTCGAGCATCGCCAGCTCGTCCTTCGATCCGGTATCGCCCGCCAACCGCTGCGCCAGCATGGCCTGCGCGATCACCAGTTCGCCCACCGTGTCGATCAGCCGGTCAAGCTTGGCCAGATCGATGCGGATCGACTGGCTGGCCGGCGGGCTTGGCGGCGCGGCTGATGGCTGCGGGGATGGCGAGGCGCGTTCGGGTGCAGACGGCGCGGCCGCCACAATCGCTGCCGGAGCCGGAGCCGGTGCCGGTGCCGTGGCCGCCGTTGGAGCTGGAGCCGGGGCCTGTGCCGGAGCCGGTGCCGCAGCCGATTCAGGAGTGCGGGCCGAAGCAGAAGATTGCGCCACGGCAAGGCGCACAGGCGGGATGACCGCATCGGCGCCGGTGGAGAGGCTCCAATCCTCCCGTACAAAGTCGAACAGGTCGAGCACATCGGTTTCCGCCACACGGGCCGGAAGGGCGAAGGTCCATCCGAGATAGCCCTGCGCCGGGTCGAACGCGTCAAGCGCAGGCACTTGCGACAGATCGCACGCGATGCAGCGCGCGCCCATTGCTGCCAGTTCGCGCAGCAGAGCCAGCGGTTCGGCCCCGTTCTGCATCGCCCCGGCATGCGGGCGCAAATGCAGGTGCCATTCCGGCCCCGCCGGATCGCCGCCCGCCGGGGCATCGGCAGCCGGCCCAACCAGCGTGTCGAGCAGCGAATCGAGATCGAGATCGAAATCATCCGTTGCCGCCTCGGCAGGTGCCGCAACGGGAGCGGCAAACGGTTCAGGTTCGGTTTGCGGAACCGAAGCCGCAAGCCCCCCGCGATTGGCCGCCTGCGCTGCGGTGAGTTCGGCCAGCAACGCGGCATCATCGGGCGGATCGCTGCCGTCTCGCGCCGCGTTTACATGATCGCTCAGCGTGTCGAGCGCGCGCAGCAGCAGGCTGCACAGCGCCTCGTCCAGCGCCACGGTTCCTTCGCGCACATCGGACAGCAGCGTTTCAAAGGTGTGGGTATAGGCCTGCAAGGCGACATAGCCGAACGCGCCCGCGCCGCCCTTGATCGAGTGAACGCCGCGAAACACGCTGTTGACCGTATCGTCATCCTGCGTGCCCGCCTGGCAGGCGGCAAGACCCGCCTCGGCGGCCGCCAGCGACTCTTCGCATTCGACGAAGAAGATCTGCTGGATTTCCTGCGGGGTCATTGGGCCACCTCGTCAAGCAGATAGGTTTCAAGGCCGGTCAAGCGCGCCGCCTCGCGCAGCGTGTCGGATGGCATGACACGGACATGGGCAAAGCTGCCCTTCGCGCTGACCAGCACTTGCAGCATGGCCAGACCCACCTGCTCGGCCTGGCGTGCGTCCACTTCAAGAACCTCCGCCCCGATCGCGGCGACAAAATCAGGAAACAGCGCCATCGCAGCGGCGCGGTCGCACCGGGCGGGCAGGGTGATCGTGGTCATGTCTGTGCCTCTTTCCAGCCGTCAGAATTCGGCCCAGTCCTCGTCGCGCGCTGCGGGCTTGAGGGCGAGATTGCCCTGCACCAGCGGGGCCGGAGCGGCAGACCTGCGGCGGGAAGGGGGCGAAAAGACCAATGCCGGTTCGGCAGGGGCATCCGCATCAAACCTCGACACCAGCCGCATAAGACCCGCTGCCTCATCCGCCAGGCCGCGCGCGGCTGCGGTCGATTGTTCCACCATGGCGGCGTTCTGCTGTGTCATCCGGTCCATCTCGCTGACCGCGGCATTGACCTGCTGGAGGTTTTCCGCCTGCGCGCTCGCCGCTTCGGCAATGCCGCTCACCAGCTCGTTCACTTCGCCCACCTTGCTCACGATGCGGTCGAGCACGGTGCCGGTCTGGCCCACCAGTTCGACACCCGCCCCGACCTGCTGCGAACTGGTGGTGATCAACTGTTTGATATCCTTGGCCGCATCGGCCGATCGCTGGGCCAGTGCGCGCACTTCGGTGGCGACCACGGCAAAGCCTTTTCCTGCATCGCCGGCGCGCGCGGCCTCCACCCCGGCATTGAGCGCGAGAAGATTGGTCTGGAAGGCAATCCCGTCGATCACGCTGATGATTTGCGAAATCTGCTGCGCGGAAGCCTCGATCGCGGCCATCGCCTCCACTGCGCGCGCGACCACCGCGCCGCCTTCGGTGGCATCCTGATGCGCGCCCGCAATCGCCTGCTGCATGTCGCGGGCACTGTCGGCGGTTGCCCGCACGCTGCCGGTCACCTGGTTCATCGCGGCCGAGGTCTCTTCCAGCCGCGCGGCCTGCTGTTCGTTGCGCAGCGCCAGATCATCGGCAGCCGTGCGGATTTCGGTCGAGGCGGTCGTGATCGATCCAATGCCCGACACGACCCCCGCCATCATGTGCTGAAGCGCATCCATCGCCGCGTTGAAATCGCCTTCCGCGCGGGAGAACGCTTCGGGCAGTCCGCTCATCCGGGCGGCCAGGTCGCCTTGCGCCAGCGCGTGCAACGTATCGCCCATACGGGCCAGTGCCACCTCGCGCGCCTTGCCTTCGGCCACGAAATAGCTCGACAGCGCAAGGTCCACATCCAGCAGGGCAGCGCGCACCAGCAGCGAAATCTCCCGCGCTTGGCGTTGCTTCCACGGCAACAGGCCCCACAGACCCGGCGCCGCCAATCGGTGAATCAGCTGGTCGAGGATGAGGCCGTATCCGCAAATATACCAGCGCGGGTCGAGCCCGATTTCAGCGTGGACATTGCCGATGGTTGAAGCGCGCGCAAGATAGCTCTCATTCAGCCCCTGCTCGAACATCACCGTCCAGTGGTTCTTTTGGGCGCGGGCCGCCTTGTCCATCTGGTCACGGCCGGAAAATAGCCCTGCAATCGCAGGAACGCGGGTAATGGCGGCATAGAACCGGTCGAGTGCACCATCGAGCGCCGAACCAATCTTCCGGCCCAACCGCTTAAGGGCGTCCTGCTGGTCAGCCAACCCATAAAATTCAAGCCGTTGCAGCAGTTCGTCAGCCATTGCCTGTTGTCCCGTTCGCTCTCGTATCAGCGGCAATCGGGCCAGAGCGCGCTCCCACCCGATCACAGCAGACCGGGTGTTAACCTTGAAGGTGAACCGTCATCCTAAGCGGGGCATAGGGTTAGTCCCTAGGCGGACGGGCAAGGGAAGTTTCAGCCCTCGCGCCTTAACACCGGCAGGCCGCAAATGCTGAAAACAAGGGTTGTATGATGCGCGATGCACGGGTTCTGGTTGTCGATGATTCGGCCGCGATGCGGGCGCTGTTTTCCGACATTCTGGATCAGGCTCGCGGGGTGACAGTGGTGGGAACCGCGCGCGATGCCGCCGATGCCCGCAAGCAGATCCCCGAACTCAAGCCCAATGTTCTCACACTCGATGTCGAAATGCCGGGGATGAGCGGGATCGAATTCCTGGCCGAGATCATGGAAGAACAGCCCATGCCGGTGGTCATGCTCTCCAGCCTGACCCAAAGCGGGGCCGAAACCTCACTGAAGGCATTCGAACTGGGTGCGGTGGAATGTTTCCCCAAGCCGCTGCGTGCAACGCCCGAACAGTTTAACCAGATCGTGGCGGACCTCGGCAAGATCGTGCTGGCCGCCGCCAATTCAAATGTCCGCGACAAGCCGCGTCCCGCCGCCGAACGCGGCGATATTGCCCCGTTCAACTGGAACGGCCGCATCGTTGCCATCGGCGCATCGATGGGCGGTATCGACGCCCTGACCACGCTGTTCGCCGCCTACCCCGCCAATTGCCCGCCCACCGTGGTGGCCCTGCAAGCCGAACCCGCCCTGGTGCAGACTTTCATCGCCAAGCTCGACCGCGAATTGCCGTGCGACGTAGCGGCAGCCAGCGACGGCATGGCGCTGGAACAGGGCACCATCGCCATCGCCTTTGACCCCGCGCGGCACGTGGTGGTGGAGAGCAGCGACACCTTGCGCCTGCGCCTGGTTGATCGGGAACGGGTGGAAGGCGCGCGGCCATCGGCCACCTTGCTGTTCGGCACATTGGCCCGCGCCGGGATGCCCGCGGCGGGCGTGGTGCTGTCGGGCACGGGCAGCGACGGGTCACGCGGCCTGAAACTGATGCGCGATGCGGGAATGGCAACGCTTGTGCAGGACCCCTCCACCGCGACCGTAGGCGAAGCACCGGCAGCCGCACTGGCCGCCGGCGGGGCGGACGAGGCGCATACGCTGGACGCATTGGCCGGCGCATTGCTCACCGCCTGCGCTGCGGCATAGCGCGCACAAATGTCGCGGCGCGGGCTGAAAGCCTGCCCTGCACAATGCCCTGATGAGAGGGAAAAACTGGAGCGGGAGAAGGGATTCGAACCCTCGACCCCAACCTTGGCAAGGTCATGCCCAAACGACCCGACGAGTTCCATGCGGAAACTTTGTGAGAGGCCAAGTGCTTGCTCATGCTGGATTTTCGAGGCACTAGTCGTTCCAGCCGGTTCCGGGGAAACCTGTCCAATTCTGCTCCCCCGATGCTCCCCCGGCTAGGAGATGACCATGGCACGTGGGGCCAAGAAGGCATTCACTGAGGAAGGCGTGGCGCGGCTGTCCGCACCGCGTGGCGGCCGTCGCGAGATTGGCGACGCGGTTCAGCGGGGACTCGTGCTTCGCATTGGGGAAACGGGGGTCAAGTCATGGTCCGTTATCTACAAGGTGCCGGGCGAACGCGGGGTGAGCCCAACCGGCCGCCCCCTCAAGGGCACCCAGAAGCGCATCACCATCGGGCAGTACCCGGCCATTGGCGTGGCTGCGGCGCGTGAAGAAGCCGGGCGCATCATCCGGCAGGCACTGGAGGGCAAGGACCCACGCCCCGAGCGCCGGGACGCCAACCTGCTGCGCCACACCAACAACGTCGAGGCTGTGTCCAAGCGGATGATCGAGCTGGCGAAGAAGCAGGTCGAGACGTGGCCCCGGATGGAGCAGGTGCTGCGCGATTACGTCTGGCCCACCCTGGGCAGCCGCCCCATCGGGGACGTCACACAGGCCGACATTCACAAGCTGCTAGACGACCTTGTTTCTACCGACCGCCACGGCACTGCCCGCGAGGTCCGCAAGATGATGTCCCGACTGATGAATTACGCGGCCGAAAAGTCGCTCGTCCCCGCCTCGCCCATGGCAGGCATGAAGCGCCGCGACCTGACCCTGCAGGTGAGCGAGCGGGCCCTGACCGACGAGGAGCTGCGCGCCGTGTGGGCGGCCGCCGACGAGATGGCTTACCCGTTCGGGCGGCTGTTCCAGCTCCTCATCCTCACGGGGCAGCGCAAGAGCGATTGGGGCGATGCCCAGCGGCGCGAGCTCGATGCGACAGAGCGGTGGCTGGCGATCCCGATGGAGCGGTTCAAGAGCCGTCGCGGCCATATCGTCCCCCTCACCGGGCCCGCTTGGGACTTCGCCGCTGGCCTGCCGACCTGGGTGAGCGACGATGACGACGACGCCACGCCCGATGGCGAGCTGTTCCTGTTCTCGACCACGGCGGGCAAGCGGCCGGTGTCGGGCTGGTCGAAGGCGAAGGCCCGGCTGGACGAGCTCGCCTTGAAGCACCTGCGGAAGGCCCGGAAGGACCCTGAGGCAACGCTGCCCCCATTCGTCGTCCACGATTTCCGGCGCACCTGCGAAACCCGGCTGGCCCGGCTGGGCTTCAATCAGGAGGTGCGCGACGCGGTGCTGGGCCACGCCAAGCCGGGGTTGCAGCGCACCTACAACAAGCACGACTATCTGGACGAGAAACGCGCGGCGCTGGAAGCCTACGGCGCGCACATCATGGGGCTGTTGAAGTGATCGACCATGAGCAAACCCTGCGCCAGCGGGTCCAGCTCGGCCCCGAACAGGTCGCCCAAGTGGCCAAGTGGGCTGAAATGCCCACGGAGCCTGTGGCCGCAATGCTCACCGCCGTAGTCACCAGTTACATTGCCAGCCGCATTGCTGAGGTCGCGCGGACGTTCCCACCAACCCGTGATGCCATTGCGGCGACTGACCCCTGGGCAGACTGGCGCACCGATGATGGATGGGACGACGCCGACCACGACGACCTGCTTGGACGCGGCCGGGGGCAGCCGCGCAATGAGGCGCTGATCGAGGTGTACGATATCCTTGCCGCCTGGTGGGACGAGCTGCCCCCGCCTGTCGGCGGACACCGCCGCAATCGCTGGCGGCCACAGTTCGACAAGATCGAGGGCCAGACCGTCCCGGCGAACGAGACTGCGACTATCTTCGCCTACGTCGCGCGCTGCCTCGACCCCACCAATACGACGCGCAACTGCAATGCCGTCGCCTCATTCGTCAAAGATCGTGCCCGCTCTCCCGCATCGAAGGCGAAGCGGCGGGAGGGCCGGGCGGCCTACGCGCGCCAGCGCCGGAATAAGCCCCCAAGCGCGTAGCTCTCGCTTGGGCGACAAGCCCCTCCAGTACCAAGTGCTGGAGGACGGCAATGGCCGAACGATTTCTGACAATGAAGCAGGTGATGGGGCAGGTCGCCCTGTCGAAGACCGAGCTCTACCGCAAGATCAAGGCGGGGGTGTTCCCGCGTCCGGTGCCACTGGGCACGCAGAAGGTGGCTTTCGTGGAAAGCGAGGTGGCCGCCTGGATGGAGGACCGGCTGCGCGCTCGCGCTGACGGCGAAGGAGCCGAGCGGCGCTCCCAGCAGGGCCGGGAGGCGGTGGAGGCGCGACAGGATCGCGGAAATGGATAGGCCCGCGCCACAGGGGAATGACGCGGGCCAGCTCCAGCGGGTCCCGTTGTCTATATCGGCCAATCAGCCCCCCGCCGCTCTCATCAATTTCATCGTCGCCGCTCGTGCGCTGCGCCCTTCCACCTGGGCAGCTGTGCAGGACATTGAACGGCAACGCCTCAAGCTGACCGACGTGAACGGCATGATCGCCATTGCCGCGCGCCACAGGGCGCGCTGGCGGCCGGTCCTTGCCCGGTTCGGCTGGCTGCCCACAGCCGACGGCCGGGGCGTCATCAATCCTACCATGGGCCTCGCCTGCGACGTGCCCCCAGCCGCGCTCGATCCCGAGTGCCGGGCTGCGCTCAATCTTCGCGAAGTGGAATGCCGCGCATGAAGTCGTTCTCTGAATTTGTCCGCTCTCCCCGCTACCGCGAACGCTGGCAGCCGCTCGGTGAAAAGGGGGCCGAGTTCCATGCCCGGCTCTCCCGCGCCGATATTCGCTCGCTCCGGGCGCTGCAGGGCTGGGTGCGCGAACGCTACCCCGACCTCTACAAGAAGCCGCGCACCTTCCTGAACGAGCACACTGGCCGCGAGATCGTGGCCAACATGTGGGCCGACTATCTCCGCTGGGCAGAGGGGGGCCGTTGAGTGCAGAGCCTCGCTACCCAAGCGGCGGCATTCGCCGCGCGGTTCGGCCTGCCGAACATCATGTCTTTCGATGGCGGCCGGTGCCTCCATCCCGCGCTGCCAACCACTGAGGCCGCTACTGCATTCCTCACCGCCAATGCCGAGCGCGACCCGCCGCTGGACGTCTATTTCTGCCCGGCCGACTTGCGCGACGGCTTCGTGGGCAAGCCGACCAAGGGCGACTGTCTAGGCGCGACCTGGGCATGGGTGGACCTCGACCCGCCGAAGGGAATGCTGGACCCCCAAGCACTGGCCGCCTGGCAGGAAGCGACCCTTGCCGAGGTGGACGCCACGGACCTCCCGGCCGCGCAGCTCGTCATATCGTCAGGCCGGGGCTTGTGGCTGTTCTGGCGTCTGCCACGTCGGCTCCCGGCCGACGAGGTCGAGGCTATCAACTACGCCCTCGCCAGCCGGTTCGGCGGCGGTGACGCCTGCCACAATATCGACCGCGTCGCCCGGCTCCCGTTCACCGTAAACAGCAAGACCGACCAGCTCGCCACGATCCTCCGCGACGAAGTGGGCTGCACCCAGGTGGAGGCGTTGCCCCGGCTTGCGCCGCCCGATGCGGCCAGCGAGGCGGTGGAGCTGGGCGACCTCGGCACCCCCTCGCCACTGGCCGATGAAGATGCGTTTCGCGCCGCCTTCGAGGCGCTGCCCTGCGACCAAGCGAAGCGGCTGGACCTGCTGCTGTCTGCCCTCAACCCTGCGGCGGCCAACGACTTCCGCGACAAACCGCTCAACGTGCGGGACCGCTCCGCTGTCATGTATAGCTGGGCGATCAAGGCCACGATGGCGGGCATGGAGCCGAGCGTCATCCGCGACTGTCTGCTCTCCCCGGCCGTGCCGGCAATCAGCGCCCACCTGCTCGACCCCAAGAAGTACCGCCCCGCTGCTCGCGTCCGCGCCGCCACCCGCCAAGTGGCCCGCGCCCATGCCTGGGCGCTGGCGAACGGCTGGCAGCCGCCCGGTGCGGTCGAAGCCCAAGAGCAAGCAGAGGTGCAGGCTACCGGCCTTATCAGTCTCGCGCCGGTCCCCACCGACCTGCCCGCCCGGCCGTGGCTGGTCGAGAACCTGTTGATGGACGGGCAGGTGACGATGGTGAGCGGCCGGGGCGGCGATGGTAAGTCACTGCTCGCCTTGCAGCTCGCCGTCATGGTAGCGGCCCGCGTCGAGTTCGGCTGGTGGCACCCGCGCGAGCGCCGCAACGTCCTTGTGCTCAACGCCGAGGACAACATTGATGAACAGCGCCGCCGCTTGCTGGGGGCCTGCGACGTGATGGGCGTGGACCCACGCCTGTTGGAGGGCCGCCTGTTCACGATGGACCGGGAAACGCTGGTGCTCGTCCATCGCGATCCGGCCGACGGCGCGGTGAAGACCTCCAAGCTCTACGACCGACTGGCCGAGCTCATCGAGCAACACAGCATTGGGCTCGTGGTGATCGACCCGCTCGTGGAAGCGCACATCAACCTGGACGAGAACAGCAACGCCGACATGAAGGAGCTCGTCTTGATGCTCCGCCGTCTTGCGCGCCAGCGTGCAATCCCGCTGCTGATCGTCCATCACAGCCGGAAGGGCGCGACGAGCGGCGATCAGGACGGCGCACGGGGCGGCTCTGCCCTGGTGAACGCCTGCCGCGTCGTCGTCACGGTCGAGCGCATGAGCGCCGACGAGCACGGCGGCATCCGGCCGCCCGAGCCCAAGGAGAGGTACATCCGCGTCACCGGGGCAAAGGCCAATTATGCGGGACGCATTGGGGACCGCCGGTTGGAGCTCGTGCCGGTCGAGCTACCCAACGGGGACGAAACGCCGGGCTTCCGGCGCGTCGTGTTCGGGGAAGTGGGAGAGGGCTTCGATGTCCGCACCTGGGAGCATCGTGAGGAGCTCTTGCGCCTCGTGCGCGACGGGCGTGGCGATGGGAAGCTCTGGTCCAGCAAGCCGACTGGGCCGAGGGCGGCACGGCTGGACGCCGAAATTTCGCAACGCTTCTGCCTTGATGCCAAACAGGCCAAGGACGTGCTGGCAAGGTTCAGGGATGCTGGGCTGATCGCGCTTGGCGAACAGAAAGGCGACGACCGCAAAATGTCGGAGGTCTGGGTGTTGCCGGGAACTGAGCTGCCGGAGGGGACAGCCGAAATTCCGTTCTAGGGTCGAGACTCAATCAGAGCCAGAAAGCCACGGCGGCGGCAAGGCATACGGCGGATAGGAAGTTTCTGGCGAG
>NZ_JBANRN010000019.1:0-37250 GCF_037154155.1 Alteraurantiacibacter lauratis | reverse complement strand
CTCCTGCTTCAGCGGAGACACTCTGAATCAATACACGCACTGAATTTCAAGAGGCTGATTGGGTTTAGACCCTAACATATCGCGGATGAGAGCGTGGACCTCGTTTATCTTGATCCGCCGTTCAATTCGAACGCCAATTACAACATCCTGTTCAAATCGCCCGAAGGCGCGGACAGCGATGCACAGATCGAGGCGTTCGAGGATACATGGCACTGGAACGACACGGCAGAGGAAGCCTTTGACGATGTGATGCGCAGCGGCAATTCGGATGCGTTCGAACTGCTGCGGGCGATGCGCGCCTTCCTCGGCGATAACGACATGATGGCTTACCTTGCCATGATGGCGGTGCGGCTGATCGAATTGCACCGGGTGCTGAAGCCGACGGGATCGCTGTATCTGCACTGCGACCCGACCGCGAGCCATTACCTCAAGCTGCTGCTGGATGGGGTGTTTGGGGCCAAACGCTTCGAAAACGACATAGTCTGGAGTTATCGACGCTGGCCAACGAAAGCGAAGCGTTTTCAAAGGATGCACGATAACATCCTATTTTATTCGAAAACGGATAAAGACACATTTCACTCACTCTTGATGCCCCCCAGTTAAAGCTCAATGAAGCGTTGGAAAGGGGCGCAGCAGAAAGTAACTTTTGACGAAACTGGAAAGCGTAATCCGACGCAGGAGTCCGGCGAGTCTGCCGGTGTTGCACTTAACGCGGTTTGGGACATCCCAATTCTTGCGCCCGTTTCGAAAGAACGCCTCGGCTACCCCACCCAAAAACCCCTCGCGCTGCTCGAACGCATCATCGCCGCTTCCTCGAACGAGGGCGATGTGGTGCTCGATCCGTTCTGCGGTTGCGGCACCGCCGTTCACGCTGCGCAAAAGCTGGGGCGACAGTGGATCGGGATTGATGTCACGCACCTCGCCGTGGGCCTCATCGAAAAGCGCATGAAGGACGCCTTTCCCGGCCTCGCCTTCGAAGTCGTCGGGCGACCGCAAGACCTGCAATCCGCGCTCGATCTCGCCGCGCGCGACAAGCACCAGTTTGAACTCTGGGCGCTCTCGGTGGTGGAAGCGCAGCCGTGGAAAGGGGGGCGCAAGGGGGCCGATGGCGGGATTGATGGCATCATCTATTTCAAGCCCGATGGCAAAAAGACCGAACGCGCGATTGTGGAGGTGAAAGGCGGGGCAACTGGGGTCAAGGATATTGGCCGCTTGGCCCAAGTGATCGAACGCGAGCGCGCGCCCTTTGGCGTGTTCATCACCGCGCAGGCCCCAACCAGCGCGATGATCCGCGATGCGGCCGCTGTGGGATTGTGGGAAAACCCCACCACAGGCCGAAAATATCCGCGCCTGCAAATCCTGACGCTGGCCGAGATTTTCCAAGGCAAGCGGCCCAATATTCCGCTGGTTGATGTGGCAAGCGCAGGCAAGCAGGCAAAGCGGGAGGATATGGACGCGGGCAAGCAGGGAAGTTTGCTTTGAACAAAACTCCTCCCGACGAAGAGCCAATTTCGGCCGACCGGATGGAGCAATTGTTCGATCTTGCGATGCGGATGATTGAGCAAGAAAAGAAGATGAAGCGCGACTTGCGGCGCAGGATGAAGAAACATCCGGGACGGGGCGAACTGTTCTGATCGCTACCAGCCCACCCCGCTGCGACTAGGCGGCAAGCCGCCAAATCTCGCGCCCCTCCCGCAAGCGGGAGGGGTTGGGAGTGGGCACGGCATCAACTGGTGCTGGCGCAATCGCCCCCACCCTTGACCCAGCCCCCAACCCCCGCTATGGGCGCGCACATCCGAAGGGCGAAGGCTTGCTTCGTCCTTGGGCTTAGAGCTGAACATTGGCGGTTTCGTCTCCCCCGGCGCTTTGCGGCAACAGGGCAGGCCTCCGGCAAAGTAACCCGGTGCACGAATGTGCCCTTTTCGGGTGGAGCGTTTCAGGCTCGTGCAGGTATGCCGTGTTGGCGGTTTGGCGAAGGGAATGCCCTTCGGCAGGCCCAAGGCGAACGGTCGTTCCTCCGCACGGTCCTTGTTTTCTCTCCATCATTGCGATCAGGGCAACGGGTGGCACCTTCGAACAAGGTGAAGTATTTACATGCCTACGATCAACCAGCTTGTCCGCAAGCCGCGCCAGCCTGTGAAGGCCAAGAGCAAGGTGCCGGCGATGGAAAAGAACCCGCAGAAGCGCGGCGTCTGCACCCGCGTCTACACTACCACGCCGAAGAAGCCGAACTCGGCGCTGCGCAAGGTGGCCAAGATCCGCCTGACCAACAGCCGTGAAGTGATCGCCTATATTCCGGGCGAAGGCCACAATTTGCAGGAGCACTCCGTGGTGCTGATCCGCGGCGGCCGTGTGCGCGACCTTCCCGGTGTGCGTTACCACGTGCTGCGCGGCGTTCTCGACACGCAGGGCGTGAAGGACCGCAAGCAGAGCCGCTCGAAGTACGGCGCCAAGCGTCCGAAGTAAGGTTTCAACGCGGGCGGCACCTTGCGGGTGGCCCGGCCTGAGGGTCTGGCAAGCGCGAGTGGGCCGGAGCCGCAAGGCCGCCCCTGATGGGGTGGCTGCACTCCGAAGGAGTTTCGAATATGTCTCGTCGTCGTCGTCCCGAAAAGCGGGAAATCCTGCCCGATCCCCGCTTTGGTGATGTGGTGCTGTCCAAGTTCATGAACAACCTCATGCTGGACGGGAAGAAGGCCGTGGCCGAAAAGATCGTCTATGGCGCGCTGGAAACCGTGGAAGCCCGCGCCAAGACCAATCCGGTCGAGGTGTTCCATGCCGCGCTCGACAACATCAAGCCGGCCGTGGAAGTGCGCAGCCGCCGCGTGGGTGGTGCCACCTACCAGGTGCCGGTGGAAGTGCGTCCCGAACGTGCGCAGGCGCTGGCCATTCGCTGGCTGATCAACGCCGCGCGCGGTCGTGCGGAAACCACCATGGCCGCCCGTCTTTCGGGCGAGCTGATGGATGCCGCCAACAACCGCGGTTCGGCGGTGAAGAAGCGCGAAGACACGCACCGCATGGCGGATGCGAACCGCGCGTTCAGCCACTACCGCTGGTAAGGGCTTGCCGCTTGGGGGCCGGGGCATTTGGGCCTCGGTCTTCAAGCGGTCATATCTTCCATTATATGGGGCGCGCCGGCCTGTTGATTTTCCGGCAAGCTTCGAACCTTTGAGGAAACAGTCATGGCCCGCAGCCATCCGATCGAACGCTACCGCAATTTCGGTATCATGGCGCATATCGACGCCGGCAAGACCACCACGACCGAGCGGATTCTTTATTACACCGGCAAGTCCTACAAGATCGGCGAAGTGCACGAAGGTGCTGCGACGATGGACTGGATGGAGCAGGAGCAGGAGCGGGGGATCACGATCACCTCGGCCGCGACCACCTGTTTCTGGCGCGATCACCGCCTGAACATCATCGACACGCCCGGCCACGTGGATTTCACGATCGAAGTCGAACGCTCGCTGCGCGTGCTCGACGGCGCAGTTGCCGCTTTCGACGGTGTGGCCGGCGTGGAGCCCCAATCTGAAACAGTGTGGCGCCAGGCTGACAAGTATGGCGTGCCAAGAATGTGCTACATTAATAAGTTGGACCGTACTGGTGCCAACTTCTATTACTGTGTGCAGACTATCATTGATCGTCTGGGTGCAACTCCTCTTGTTCTTTACCTGCCGATTGGCACCGAAAGTGATTTCAGGGGTCTGGTTGATCTTATCAATCAGCGCGCAATTATTTGGAAGGACGAGAGTCTCGGCGCGGAATTCTACTATGAAGAAATCCCGGCCGATCTGGTCGACAAGGCCGCCGAATACCGCGAGAAGTTGGTCGAACTCGCTGTCGAGCAGGACGACGAGGCGATGGAGGCCTATCTCGAAGGAGTCGAGCCTTCGCCTGAGCAGCTCATCAAGCTGATCCGCAAGGGCACGCTTGCGCAGGCCTTTGTGCCCGTCCTGTGCGGCTCCTCCTTCAAGAACAAGGGTGTGCAGACCTTGCTCGACGCGGTGGTCGATTTCATGCCCAGCCCGCTGGATATTGAGGACGTGAAGGGCGTGAATCCCGAAACCGGGGAAGAGGATAGCCGTCCGACTTCGGACGACGCGCCTTTCGCTGCGCTGGCGTTCAAGATCATGAACGACCCCTTTGTCGGCTCGCTCACCTTTACGCGCATCTATTCGGGCAAATTGTCCAAGGGCACGGTGCTCAACTCGGTGAAGAACAAGAAGGAAAAGATCGGCCGCATGCTGCTGATGCATTCCAACAACCGGGAAGACATTGATGAAGCCTTTGCTGGTGACATCGTGGCGATTGCGGGCCTGAAGGAAACCACCACCGGCGATACGCTGTGCGCCGAACGCGCGCCCATTATTCTGGAGCGCATGGAGTTTCCGGAACCTGTCATCGAACTGTCGGTGGAACCCAAGACCAAGGCTGACCAGGAAAAGATGGGCGTCGCGCTCAACCGCCTGGCTGCCGAGGATCCCAGCTTCCGCGTGTCGACCGATCATGAATCGGGCCAGACGATCATCAAGGGCATGGGTGAACTTCACCTCGAAATCCTGGTTGACCGCATGCGCCGCGAATTCAAGGTGGAGGCCAATGTCGGCGCGCCGCAGGTGGCTTACCGCGAATATCTGGCGAAGCCGGTGGAGCTGACCTACACGCACAAGAAGCAGTCGGGCGGTTCGGGCCAGTTCGGCGAAGTGAAGGTCAAGCTGACTCCCGGAGAACGCGGTTCGGGCTTCACCTTCATCGATTCGATCAAGGGCGGCAATATTCCGCGCGAATATATCCCCGCGATCGAAAAGGGAATGAGGGAAACCGCCGAGACCGGCTCGCTGATCGGCTTCCCGATCATCGACTTCTCGGTGGAGCTGCTGGACGGCAAGTACCACGATGTCGACTCCTCGGCGCTGGCGTTTGAAATCGCTGGCCGGGGTGCGATGCGTGAAGCGGCGCAGAAGGCCGGCATCAAGCTGCTCGAACCAATCATGAAGGTCGAGGTGGTGACGCCGGAAGAATATATGGGCGACGTGATCGGCGATCTGAACAGCCGCCGCGGTATGATCCAGGGCACCGACACGCGCGGCAATGCCCAGGTCGTGGAAGCCCATGTGCCGCTGGCGAACATGTTCGGCTATGTGAATGAACTGCGTTCGTTCACCCAAGGCCGGGCCCAGTACACCATGCAGTTCTCCCATTACGACGAGGTCCCGGCGAATGTCGCGGCCGAGGTCAAGGAGAAGCTTGCGTAAGGCTGACGCAACGTCTAGGGGCGGGCGCCTGATTCAGCGCCAAGTCGGTGAGACGCCCGCCTGATCTACACGCATTCCAATTTCGAACTTGAGAAGGTTACAAAAATGGCAAAGGCAAAATTCGAGCGGACCAAGCCGCACTGCAACATCGGCACCATCGGTCACGTTGACCATGGCAAGACCACGCTGACCGCGGCGATCACCAAGGTGCAGGGCGCTCCGGTTGATTTCGCGAACATCGACAAGGCCCCGGAAGAGCGCGAGCGCGGCATCACGATTTCGACGGCGCACGTGGAATACGAAACCGATGCCCGCCATTATGCCCACGTCGACTGCCCCGGCCACGCCGACTATGTGAAGAACATGATCACGGGCGCGGCGCAGATGGACGGTGCCATTCTGGTTGTGAACGCGGCTGACGGCCCGATGCCCCAAACCCGCGAGCACATCCTGCTGGCCCGCCAGGTCGGTGTGCCCGCCCTGGTCGTCTACATGAACAAGGTTGACCAGGTCGATGACCCGGAAATCCTCGAACTGGTCGAGCTGGAAGTGCGCGAACTGTTGTCGAGCTACGACTTCGATGGGGACAACATTCCGATCATCAAGGGGTCGGCGCTCGCGGCTCTCGAAGGGCGCGATCCGGAAATCGGCGAAAATTCGATCAAGGAACTGATGAAGGCAGTGGACGAGTACATTCCGCAGCCCGACCGTCCGATCGACAAGCCCTTCCTGATGCCGATCGAAGACGTGTTCTCGATCTCTGGTCGCGGCACCGTCGTGACCGGCCGCATCGAAACCGGCATTGTGAATGTGGGTGACGAAGTCGAAATCGTCGGCATCCGCGACACCAAGAAGACCACGGTGACCGGCGTGGAAATGTTCCGCAAGCTGCTGGATCGCGGGGAAGCGGGCGACAATATCGGTGCCCTCATTCGCGGTATCGCGCGTGACGAAGTGGAGCGTGGCCAGGTTCTCGCCAAGCCGGGTTCGGTGACGCCGCACACCGAGTTCACCGCCGAAGTGTATGTGCTGTCGAAGGATGAAGGTGGCCGTCACACGCCGTTCTTCGCCAACTACCGCCCGCAGTTCTACTTCCGCACCACCGACGTGACCGGCGAAGTGATCCTTCCCGAAGGCACCGAAATGGTGATGCCGGGTGACAATGTCACTATCGGCGTGCGGCTGATCGCGCCGATCGCGATGGATGCGGGTCTGCGCTTCGCTATCCGCGAAGGTGGCCGCACCGTTGGTTCGGGGGTTGTCAGCGAGATCACGAAGTAATATAGGCGCGCCACCGGCGGGGGATTCGTCCCTCGCCGGTCGCTTTTTCGGGGGCCGCCCCTCACCGGAATCCCGGTCAGGTGGGGCGGTTCTTTGTTTAGGAGGCCAGCGATGGTCTCCATGGCTCTTTCGCATCGGTACAGGACATGGAAGCTCAGAATATCCGCATTCGCCTCAAGGCGTTCGACCATCGCGTTCTTGACCAGGCAACTGGTGAAATCGCAGATACCGCGCGTCGCACGGGTGCTCTTATTCGTGGCCCCATTCCGCTGCCGACGCGTATCGAGAAGTTCACCGTGAACCGCGGTCCGCATGTCGACAAGAAGTCGCGCGAGCAGTTCGAGGTGCGCACCTACAAGCGGCTGCTCGACATTGTGCAGCCTAACGCCCAGACCGTCGACGCGCTGATGAAGCTCGATCTGGCTGCCGGCGTGAACGTGGAAATCAAGCTGGCGTAAGCTGCTGATTTCCGGTCTCCGGTGCAGACCTTAAACGCGCCGAAGGTTTCAGGGGCTTCTGATGGCCCCGCATTGCTGCAAGGCGATGCAAGACATCGGGATACCGCCGGATTTTATCCGGGCTGCGTCCCCCGTCTCGCTTCTGACCCCGATACACGGGGGAGGAGGCATCTCAGCCCGGACGGGGCGATGCATGACAATTCGGGCTGACCAAGCACGCGGGATGGTCCCGTGTGCCTCTGTTGAGGAGTATGGATCATGCGCACTGGCGTGATCGCGAAGAAAGTCGGGATGACCCGCCTGTTCCAGGAGGATGGCCGGCACGTGCCCGTCACCGTTCTCGCGCTGGAAGGCTGCCAGGTTACCGCCCACCGCACCGCTGAACGTGACGGCTATTATTCGGTGCAGGTCGGTGCTGGCGAAGCCAAGCAGAAGAATGTCAACAAGCCGCAGCGCGAAGCTTTCGCCAAGGCGGAAGTGGGCCTGAAGCAGAAGGTTGCCGAGTTCCGCGTGGCGGACGAGAGCGGCCTGCTGCCCGTAGGTGCCACCATTTCGGCCGAGCATTTCATTGCCGGCCAGATGGTCGATGTCACCGGCCATACGCAGGGCAAAGGCTTTGCCGGCGCCATGAAGCGCTGGGGCTTCGGTGGTCTGCGCGCCTCGCACGGCGTGTCGGTCAGCCACCGTTCGCACGGTTCGACGGGTAACCGCCAGGATCCGGGCAAGGTCTTCAAGAACAAGAAGATGGCGGGCCACATGGGCGATCGCCAGCGCACCCAGCAGAACCTGGAAGTCGTGCGCACCGATGCCGACCGCGGCCTCATCTTCGTGAAGGGCTCGGTGCCCGGTTCGAAGAATGGCTGGCTGCTGGTTCGTGATGCGGTGAAGGTTCCGGCCCCCGAAGGCCTGCCGTTCCCCGGTGCGATCGTCGACAAGAGCGCCGCCAAGCCTGTTCAGGACGAGCCGAAGCTGGCCGATCAGGTCGAAGGCGAAGCCGTCGCTGAAGAAACCACCCAAGTCGAAGCGGCCGATGCCGCCGACGACGCGAACAAGGAGGGCTGATCCGTGAAGGTGAAGGTCCAAAACATTGACGGCAAGGCGTCGGGCGACATCGAATTGAGCGATGCCGTGTTCGGCGTGGAGCCGCGGGCAGACATCCTGCACCGCATCGTCACCTGGCAGCTCGAAAACCGCCGCGGCATTGCCCGCGCCACGCGCGAGCGTTCGGACGTGGCCCGTTCGGGTATCAAGTTCGGTCGCCAGAAGGGGGGCGGGCGTGCCCGTCACGGTGATCGCCGCGCCCCTGTCTTCATTGGCGGTGGTAAGGCGCATGGTGCGCGTCGCCGCGAATTCGGGCAGTCGCTGAACAAGAAGGTGCGTGCGCTCGGCCTGAAGATGGCTCTGTCGAGCAAGGTCAATTCCGGCCTTGTCGTGGTCGACAGCCTTGAGCTGAAGGACGCCAAGACCAAGGCGATTGCCGCGGCTTTCGGCAAGAACGGTTGGGCCGGCAAGGTGCTGGTGATTGACGGCGACGCCGTTGATGCCGGTTTCGCCTTGGCAACGCGCAACCTGCCGGGCGTGAATGTCCTGCCGGCGGTGGGCGCGAACGTCTACGACATCCTGAAGCATGACACGCTGATCCTGACCAAGGCGGCGGTCGAAAAGCTGGAGGCGCGTTTCAATGGCTAAGAAGAGCGCAATTGACGCGCGTCATTATGACGTGATCGTTGCTCCGCACATCACCGAGAAGGCGACGCTTCTCTCGGAGAACAATGCGGTCGTGTTCAAGGTGGCTCCCACTGCGTCCAAGCCGCAGATCAAGGAAGCCGTGGAAGCCCTGTATGACGTAAAGGTCACGGGCGTGAACACGATTGTCCAGAAGGGCAAGAGCAAGCGCTGGAAGGGCAAGCCCTACAAGCGTTCGGACATCAAGAAGGCGGTTGTCACGCTGGCTGAAGGCCAGATGATCGACATCACCGAAGGCGTGAGCTGATCCGATGGCACTGAAGAATTATAACCCGACCAGCCCGGCGCGCCGCGCTTTGGTCCTCGTCGACAAGTCGGCGCTGTACAAGGGCAAGCCCGTCAAGGCTCTGACCGAAGGCAAGCGCAAGACCGGTGGCCGCAACAACAAGGGTCACGTCACTTCGCGCGGCATGGCCGGCGGCCACAAGCAGAAGTACCGCTACATCGACTTCAAGCGTCGCAAGTGGGACATGTCGGCCGTGGTCGAGCGGATCGAATACGATCCCAACCGCACCGCCTTCATCGCTCTCATCAAGTATGAGGACGGCGAACTGGCCTACATCCTGGCTCCCAACCGCCTGGCTGTGGGTGACAGCGTGGTTGCTGGCGAAAAGGTCGATACCAAGGTCGGCAACGCCATGCTGCTGGGCCAGATGCCGGTCGGCACCATCTGCCACAATGTGGAGATGAAGCCGGGCAAGGGCGGGCAGATCGCGCGTTCGGCAGGCACTTATGTGCAGCTCGTCGGTCGTGACCGCGGGATGGTGATCGTGCGCCTGAACAGCGGCGAACAGCGTTACCTGCGTGCCGATTGCATGGGCACGGTTGGCGCGGTGTCGAATCCCGACAACCAGAACCAAAACTTCGGCAAGGCCGGGCGCAAGCGCTGGATGGGCGTGAAGCCGCTGACCCGCGGCGTCGCCAAGAACCCGGTCGATCACCCGCATGGTGGTGGTGAAGGCCGGACTTCGGGCGGCCGTCACCCGGTTACCCCGTGGGGCAAGCCCACCAAGGGTGCCCGCACCCGCAACAACAAGCAGACGGACAAGCTGATTATCCGTTCGCGTCACGCCAAGAAGAAGAGGTAAGCAGCGATGGCACGTTCCGTCTGGAAGGGTCCGTTTGTCGACCTTCACCTGCTGAAGAAGGCGCAGGAAGCCCAGGAAGCCAACAGTGCAAAGCCGATCAAGACCTGGTCGCGCCGGTCCACCGTGCTTCCCGATTTCGTCGGCCTGACGTTCAACGTCTATAACGGCCAGAAGTTCATTCCGGTGTCCGTCAACGAGGAAATGGTCGGCCACAAGCTTGGTGAATTCGCGCCCACGCGCAATTTCCCCGGCCACGCTGCCGACAAGAAGGGTAAGCGATAATGGGCAAGCAGAAAGCTCCCCGGCGCGTCGCCGATAACGAGGCGCTGGCCGTTGGCACGACCATTCGCGGTTCGGCGCAGAAGCTGAATCTTGTCGCTGCACTGATCCGCGGGAAGAAGGCCGAGGATGCGCTGAACATCCTCACCTTTTCCAAGCGGGCCATGGCGCGCGATGCGAAGAAGGTGCTCGCCTCGGCGATCGCAAATGCGGAAAACAACCACAATCTGGACGTCGACGCGCTTGTCGTGGCCGAAGCCAGCGTGGGCAAGTCCGTCACCATGAAGCGCTTTGCGACCCGCGGCCGTGGCAAGTCCACGCGCATCATGAAGCCGTTCAGCCGTCTGCGCATCGTTGTGCGCGAAATGTCCGAGGAGGCCTGATCGATGGGACAGAAGAGCAATCCGATCGGTCTGCGTCTGCAGATCAACCGCACCTGGGACAGCCGCTGGTATGCCGAGGGCGCTGATTACCGTCAGCTGCTCAAGGAAGACCTGGCGATCCGCAAGTTCGTGTTCGACACGCTGCCGCAGGCCGCGATTTCGAAGGTGGTGATCGAGCGCCCGGCCAAGCTGTGCCGCGTGTCGATCTATGCCGCGCGTCCGGGCGTGATCATCGGCAAGAAGGGCGCTGACATCGAAAAGCTGCGCAAGCAGCTTTCGGCGCTGACCCCCAGCGAAGTGAAGCTGAATATCGTGGAAATCCGCAAGCCGGAAATCGATGCCAAGCTCGTTGCGCAGGGCATTGCCGATCAGCTGGTGCGCCGCGTGGCTTTCCGCCGGGCAATGAAGCGCGCCGTACAGTCCGCGCTGCGTCTGGGTGCCGAAGGCATCAAGATCGTGTGCGGTGGCCGTCTGGGTGGTGCGGAAATCGCCCGCGTCGAATGGTATCGCGAAGGCCGTGTGCCGCTGCACACGCTGCGCGCCAATGTCGATTACGCTGAGGCCGAGGCGCTGACTGCCTATGGCATCATCGGCATCAAGTGCTGGATCTTCAAGGGCGAGATTTTCGCTCACGATCCGATGGCTCAGGACCGGCTGATGATGGAAGCGCAGACTTCCGGCGTCCGTCCGGCACGCTGAGGGTAGGGTAGAGCAATGCTGCAACCGAAGAAAACCAAGTTCCGCAAGGCCTTCAAGGGCCGGATCAAGGGTGACGCCAAGGGCGGCTCGGCGCTGAATTTCGGCTCCTATGGCCTCAAGGCCATGGAACCGGAACGCATCACCGCGCGCCAGATCGAAGCGGCTCGCCGTGCGATCACGCGCCACATTCGCCGTCAGGGGCGCCTGTGGATCCGCGTGTTTCCCGATGTTCCGGTGTCCAAGAAACCTGCCGAAGTCCGTCAGGGTAAGGGCAAGGGTTCGGTGGAATACTGGGCCGCGCGGGTGAAGCCGGGCCGTATCCTGTTCGAACTGGACGGTGTTCCCGGTCCGCTGGCGGCCGAGGCGTTTGAACGCGCCGCGATGAAGCTGCCGATCAAGACCAAGGTTGTTGCCCGTCTGGGCGATACCTCGCACCTGGGAGGCGAATGATGGCCAAGAAGAACATCATGGAAGATCTGCGGACCAAGTCCGACGATCAGCTCACCGAAGCTCTCGTCAGCCTCAAGCGCGAGGCGTATAACCTGCGCTTTCAGGCTGCCACCAACCAGCTCGAGCGTCCTGCGCGGGTGAAGGAAGTGCGCCGCGAGATCGCCCGCATCAAGACGCTTCAGGTCCAGCGCGCGGCCGAAGCCGTGAAGGCCTGAGGAGAAACCCATGCCCAAGCGTATCCTTATCGGCACCGTCACTTCTGACAAGACCGACAAGACCGTGACCGTGAAGGTCGAACGCAAGGTGAAGCACCCGCTCTACGGGAAGATCATCCGCCGTTCGAAGAAGTATCACGCGCACGATGAAGACAATGCCTTTACCGTGGGCGACACCGTCCGCATCGAGGAGACCCGTCCGATTTCCAAGACCAAGACCTGGAAGGTTCTTGATCGCGTATCGGCCAGCAAGGGTGTCGCGGTAGAAGCTGATCTCGATGTTGAGGCGGCCGGTAACTGAGCAATTCGTGCCCCTGAAAGGGGGCAGGCGTATTAGGAACTGCCGGACTGGTTCCGGCAAGCCAGTGAGAAGGAAGACGGATCAATGATCCAGATGCAATCCAATCTCGACGTCGCGGACAATAGCGGCGCCAAGCGCGTCCAGTGCATCAAGGTGCTGGGTGGCTCGAAGCGTCGTACCGCGTCGGTCGGGGATGTCATCGTCGTCTCCGTGAAGGAGGCGCAGCCGCGCGCCCGCGTGAAGAAGGGCGACGTGCACCGTGCCGTGATTGTGCGCACCCGCAAGGATGTGCGCCGTCCCGATGGCAGCGTGATCCGCTTCGACAGCAATGCCGCGGTTCTGGTGAACAAGAACGAGGAACCGATCGGCACCCGTATCTTTGGCCCGGTGGTGCGCGAACTGCGTTCCAAGGGTTTCATGAAGATCATCAGCCTTGCTCCGGAGGTGCTGTGATGGCTGCGGCTAAGATCAAGAAGGGTGACCAGGTCGTCGTGCTTTCGGGCAAGGACAAGGGCCGCACCGGGACTGTTGCACGTGTCCTGCCTTCCGAAGGCAAGGTCGTGGTCGAAGGCGTGAACGTGGCTGCGCGCCACCGCAAGCCGACTCAGGCCAATCCGCAGGGCGGCATTGACCGCGCGCCCGCTCCGATGGCGATTTCCAAGGTCGCCATTGCCGATCCCAAGGATGGCAAGCCCACCCGCGTCCGCTTTGAAATGCAGGATGGCAAGAAGGTGCGCGTTGCCGTCAAGTCCGGGGAGAAGATCGATGGCTGATTATACCCCTCGCATGAAGGCGGCGTATAACGACCGCATCGTCAAGGCGATGACCGAGAAGTTCGGTTACAAGAACCACATGGAAGTTCCGCGTCTGGAAAAGATCACGCTCAACATGGGCGTGGGCGAGGCCAGTCAGGACAAGAAAAAGGTTCAGATTGCCGCCGAGGAAATGGAACTGATCGCAGGCCAAAAGCCGGTGATCACCAAGGCCAAGAAGTCCATCGCCCAGTTCAAGCTGCGCGAGGGGATGCCGATTGGCTGCAAGGTGACGCTGCGCCGTGACCGGATGTACGAATTCCTCGACCGCCTGGTGACTATCGCAATGCCGCGCATCCGCGACTTCCGTGGCCTCAACCCGAAGAGCTTCGACGGCAATGGCAATTACGCCATGGGCCTGAAGGAGCAGATCATCTTCCCTGAGATCAGCTACGACAAGATCGAGAAGGTGCGGGGCATGGATATCATTGTCACCACCACCGCCAAGACCGATGAAGAAGCGCGCGAACTGCTGCGTCTGTTCGGTTTCCCGTTCCCGGCTGAAGAAGCCGAAGAAGAAAAGGCTGCCGCGTAAGCGGCATCAGGAGAGCTTAAGTCCATGGCGAAACTGAGTTCCATCAACAAGAACGAGCGGCGCAAGAAGCTCGTGAAGAAGTATGCGGGCAAGTACGCAAAGCTGAAGGCGATTGCCGATGATGAATCGCTCGACGAGAGCGAGCGTCTGATTGCGCGCCTCAAGCTTGCGGAAATTCCGCGCAACGGGAATCCGACCCGCGTGCGCAACCGCTGCGCCACCACCGGCCGCCCGCGCGGCTATTACCGCAAGTTCGGCCTGTGCCGCATCGAGCTGCGCGATTTGGCCAATCACGGCCTTATCCCAGGCGTGACCAAGTCGAGCTGGTGAGGATCTGAACGATGGCTATGACCGATCCCCTGGGTGATATGCTCACCCGTATCCGCAACGGCCAGCAGGCGAAGAAGGATTCCGTCCTTTCCCCCGCCTCGAAGCTGCGTGCGAACGTTCTCGAAGTTCTCCAGCGCGAAGGATATATCCGCGGTTATACCGAGGATAACACCGGCCCGCACAAGGCGCTGCGCATCGAGCTCAAGTATTTCGAAGGCGAGCCCGCGATCAAGTATGTCGCGCGCGTTTCGAAGCCCGGCCGCCGTGTCTATTCGGGCAGCAAGGAGCTTGCTCCCGTGCGCAACGGCCTTGGCATTTCGATCGTCTCCACGCCCCGCGGCGTGCTGTCCGACGCCGAAGCGCGGCAGCAGAATGTTGGCGGCGAAGTGCTGGCGGAGGTGTTCTAATGAGCCGCATCGGCAAGAAGCCGGTCGCCATTACCAATGGCGTGACCGCGCAGATCGAAAACGGTCAGCTGACCGTCAAGGGGCCCAAGGGCACTTTGACGATGGGCCTGTCCGACCATGTGGAATACTCGGTTGATGGTGACGCGATCACCGTCAAGCCGGCGAATGCGACCAAGGTGGCCCGCAGCCATTGGGGTATGCAGCGCACGCTGGTGGCCAATCTGGTCGAAGGCGTGTCGAACGGCTTCACCAAGATCCTCGACATCAAGGGCGTCGGCTACCGCGCTTCGGCGCAGGGCAAGACGATCAAGCTGCAGCTCGGCTACAGCCACGATGTCGATCTGACCGTGCCCGAAGGTCTGGAAGTAAAGACCCCGGACCAGACCACGATCGAGATCACCGGTATCGACAAGCAGAAGGTCGGGCAGTTCGCTGCCGAGATCCGTGAATGGCGCAAGCCCGAACCCTACAAGGGCAAGGGTGTGGCGTATCGCGGCGAATATATCTTCCGCAAGGAAGGGAAGAAGAAGTAAGATGGCAAAGCTCTCTCTCTTTGAACGCCGCCGCCGCCGTGTCCGCACCGCGCTGCGCGCGCGTGCCGGTGGCAAGCCGCGCCTTTCGGTGCACCGCACCGGCAAGCACATCTACGCGCAGATCATTGACGACAAGGATGGCCGCACCGTGGCCGCTGCATCCACTCTGGGCAGCAAGTCCTCAGGCGCCAATGTCGATGCTGCCGCGCAGGTGGGCAAGGACATCGCCGCCGCTGCCGTCAAGGCTGGCGTGAAGACTGTCGTGTTCGATCGCGGCGGGTTCCTGTTCCATGGCCGCGTCAAGGCGCTGGCCGATGCCGCCCGCGAAGGCGGGCTGGAGTTTTGATTATGGCTGACGAAATCATCGAAAACACCGAAGTCGCCGCTGCTGAAGGGTCTGCTGAGGGCACCGATCAGCCGCGCCGTGGCCGTGGCCGCGGTGGCGAGCGTGGCGGCAACGACCGTGGCGGTGAACGCGCTGGCCGTGGGCGCCGTGACCGTGACGACCGCCGCGGCGGCGGGGATGATGGCGGCGAGGAGCTGATCGAAAAGCTCGTCCACATCAACCGCGTCTCCAAGACCGTGAAGGGCGGCAAGCGCTTCGGTTTTGCCGCACTGGTTGTGGTTGGCGATGGCAAGGGCCGTGTCGGCTTTGGCCATGGCAAGGCGCGCGAAGTGCCGGAAGCGATCAACAAGGCGACTTCGGCCGCGAAGAAGAAGATGATCCGCGTTCCGCTCAAGGAAGGCCGGACGCTTCACCACGACGGCAAGGGCCATTTCGGTGCGGGCAAGGTGAATGTGCGTTCGGCCCCTCCGGGCACGGGCATTATCGCCGGCGGCCCGATGCGCGCGGTGTTCGAAAGCCTGGGTGTGGCCGACGTGGTGACCAAGTCGATCGGCACCAGCAACCCCTACAACATGATCCGCGCCACCTTTGACGCGCTGAGCGAGCAGACTTCGCCGAAGTCGGTTGCCCAGCGCCGTGGCAAGAAGGTTGCCGACCTGCTGGGTCGCGGCGGCGCGAGCGAAGCAGAGGCTGAAGCCGCTGCCGAAGCGATTGCGGAGTAAACGATCATGGCGAAAATCAAGATCAAGCAGATCGGCTCGCCGATCCGTCGCCCGGCCATTCAGCGCCAGATCCTGATCGGTCTGGGCCTGAACAAGATGCACAAGGTGGTCGAATTGGAAGACACCCCCGAAGTGCGCGGTGCGCTGCGCAAGGTGCCGCACATGGTGACGATCGTCGAATAATCGGCCTGCCGCCGGTATGTCGGGGGCAAGTTGGATTGACACAAGGTGGCCCGGCGCATTACCGGGCCACTTCCTTTTTTGGCGCGAACAAAGCGAAAGCGAGTGCAAGACATGAAACTGAATGACATCCGCGACAATGCCGGTGCCCGTAAATCCCGCATCCGCGTGGGCCGTGGCATCGGTTCGGGCAAGGGCAAGACCTCAGGCCGCGGCCAGAAGGGCCAGAAGAGCCGTTCGGGCGTTGCCATCAAGGGCTTTGAAGGCGGCCAGATGCCGCTGCACATGCGTCTGCCGAAGCGCGGCTTCAACAATCCGTTCGGCAAGGATTTTGCCGAGGTGAACGTGGGCATGATCCAGAAGCTGGTCGATGCCGGCAAGCTCGATGCCAAGGCGGTGATAGATCACGCCGCGCTCAAGGCTGCGGGCGTTGCGCGCGGCGGCAAGGATGGCGTGCGCCTGCTTGGCAAGGGCGAATTGACCGCCAAGCTGACCTTCAAGGTCGATGGCGTTTCGGCCGGGGCCCGCGCGGCGGTGGAAAAGGCCGGTGGTTCGGTCGAACTGCCCGCCGCCCAGCCGAGCGAGCACGAGAAAAAGACGGCCCGCCGCGAGGCGAACAAGGCCGCCGCCAAGTAAGGATTGTCGGGGGCAAGGACAAAAAATGTCCGGCACCGGGTTCGACAAGCGGCCCGGTGCCCCCTACATGACCGTGACTGCCGGGCGACCGGCGTCCATTTCAGGGCGAAACAGAGACAATGGCATCACGCGCCGATAACATCGCCAGCTCGTTGAGCTTCTCCAATTTCGGCAAGGCGACCGAACTGCGCCAGCGCATCTGGTTCACGATTGGAGCGCTGATCGTGTTCCGGTTCCTCAGCTTTGTGCCGCTGCCCGGTGTCAACCCGCTGATCCTTGAAACTCTCTACGACCAGACGCGCGGCGGCATCCTTGATCTGTTCAACACCTTTTCCGGCGGTTCGCTGGAGCGGATGAGCCTGATCGCGATGGGCGTGATGCCCTATATTACCGCTTCCATCGTCATTCAGCTGGCTGCCTCGCTGCATCCGGCGCTGATGGCGATCAAGAAGGAAGGCGAGGCGGGGCGCAAGAAGCTCAACCAGTACACCCGCTATGGCACGGTGCTGCTGTGCGCGATCCAGGGCTGGTTTCTGGCATCGGGTCTGGAAGCCTATGCCGCGCAGAGCGGGCTTCAGGCCGTGGTTGCGCCGGGCCTCATGTTCAAGGTGGGTGCGGTGATCAGCCTGATTGGCGGGACGATGTTCCTGCTGTGGCTGGGCGAACAGATCACCAGTCGCGGTATCGGCAACGGCGTGTCGCTGATCATCATGGCGGGGATTGTGGCGCAGTTCCCGACCTTCACCTCGAACCTGTTCAGCGGTTATGCCGAAGGGTCGATAGGCAATGCGACGGTCATCGGCATCATCGCAATGGTGATCATCCTGATCCTGTTCATCTGCTTCATGGAACGGGCGCAGCGCCGCCTGCTGATCCAGTATCCCAAGCGCGCGACGCAGAATGGCGGGATGCAGGCTGACCGGTCGCATCTGCCGCTCAAGATCAACACTGCGGGCGTGATCCCGCCGATCTTCGCCAGCTCGCTGCTGTTGCTGCCGCTGACGATCAGCCAGTTTGCCGGGAATTCGGTGCAGACCGACAGCATGTTCTATTCGGTGGTTCAGACGCTCAACCTCTATCTGGCGCCGGGTCAGCCGATCTACCTGACGCTCTATGCCATCGGCATCATCTTCTTCTGCTTCTTCTACACGGCGGTGGTGTTCAATCCCGAAGACACGGCGGAGAACCTGAAGAAGAATGGCGGTTTTATTCCGGGCATTCGACCGGGTAAGCGGACGGCGGATTACCTCGATTATGTGCTGACGCGCATCACCGTTATCGGCGCGATCTATCTGACGATCGTGTGCGTTGCGCCGGAATATCTGCTGCGTAACACCGGCTTTTCGATCTTCCTTGGCGGCACCAGCCTGCTGATTGTGGTCAATGTGACTGTGGATACGATCAGCCAGATCCAGGGCCACCTGCTTGCGCACCAGTATGGTGACCTTATCAAGAAGGCCAAGCTGAAAGGCCGGATGCGCTAAGCGCCGGCTATTCCAGGCAAATTGCGGCGGGTAGCGGGGGCTGCCTGTCTGGGGAGGGTTTCATGGCACTCAACATCATTCTGCTTGGCCCTCCCGGAGCGGGGAAGGGCACGCAGTCTTCCTTGCTGGTCGACCGGCACGGTATGCGGCAGCTCTCGACGGGCGACATGCTTCGCGCTGCTGTCAAGGCGGGCACGCCCGTGGGCCTGCGCGCCAAGGCGGTGATGGAAGCGGGGCAGCTCGTGTCGGACGAGATCGTGTCCGACCTGATCGACGCCGAACTGGCAGCAATGGGGCCCGATACCGGTGCGATTTTCGACGGCTATCCGCGCACCGAGGCGCAGGCCGTGGCGCTCGACGCGCTGCTGGCCAAGCACGGACGCAGCCTCGACCATGTGATCGAACTGGCGGTGGACGAAGATGCACTGGTCGAGCGCATTACCGGCCGCTTTACCTGTGCTTCCTGCGGGGCAGGGTATCACGATGTGTTCAAGCAGCCCGTGACACCCGGTGTGTGCGACAAATGCGGTGGCACCGAATTCAAGCGTCGTCCGGACGATAACGAGCAGACGGTCCGCACGCGGATGGCCGAATACCGCGCCAAGACTGCGCCTATCCTCCCCTATTACGAAGCACGCGGCCTTGTGTCGCGCGTGGACGGGATGGGCGCGATCGATACGGTAACCGGTCAGATTGCCGCAATCCTTGACCGCAAGTGAAAGGCAGCACGGCGTTTGCCGTTGTCCGGCATGGGCTTTGACGCCGTGCGCTCTTGATGGCATAAGGGGCCTATCGGATAAAGTTATGCGCTGGCGCAGGAATTGTCTTGCGGCTGCTTTGGATGCTTGACGCATTGGCCGAATCACCTTACGGCCTCCGAACTCGTTTCATCGGTATTGGGTCCGGCAGGCCGCAGCCAACTATGCGCGCCAACCGGGCTTTTGCTGTTTTGGCTTCGGCCTCCTGCAATGCGATGCCGTTGGTGCGAATATGTCTATCGCGATGAGATAGGGGCGCGGTCCGCCAGGAACTGCCACCCCCTGTGGAGCAGGAGAATAAAGTGGCTCGTATTGCCGGGGTGAATATCCCCACCAACAAGCGCGTTATCGTGGCGCTTACCTATATTCACGGTATCGGCCCCACCACGGCCAAGGCGATTGCCGACAAGCTGGGCATCGATCATTCGCGCCGGGTCCAGGACCTGTCGGATGCTGAAGTGCTGCAGATCCGCGAAACGATTGATGCCGATTACACGGTGGAAGGCGATCTGCGCCGCGATACCGCGATGAACATCAAGCGCCTGATGGATCTGGCCTGCTATCGCGGCCTGCGTCACCGCAAGGGCCTGCCCGTTCGCGGTCAGCGCACCCACACCAACGCCCGCACCCGCAAGGGCAAGGCCAAGCCGATCGCCGGCAAGAAGAAGTAAGCCGCTCTGCCGCAGGGCAGGCAGGCTTTTCCCTTCTCGCAAGATACAAGGATACCAGACATGGCACGCGAACCCGGCCGCATCAGGCGGCGTGACAAGAAGAATATTTCAAGCGGTGTGGCCCACGTCAACGCCAGCTTCAACAACACCATGATCACCATCACCGATGCGCAGGGCAATGCGATCAGCTGGTCCAGCGCGGGCATGATGGGCTTCAAGGGCAGCCGCAAGTCCACCCCCTATGCCGCGCAGGTGGCGGCGGACGATGCCGGCAAGAAGGCCGCCGAACACGGCGTGCGCACCCTGGAAGTGGAAATCAAGGGTCCGGGTTCGGGCCGTGAAAGCGCGCTGCGTGCCCTGCAGGCCGTGGGTTTCACCATTACGTCGATCCGCGACGTGACGCCGATCCCGCACAACGGTGTGCGGCCCTCCAAGCGTCGCCGCGTCTGATCGAATATCTGCGCGGCGCCGGGCGGCATTCGTCCGGCCTGCAACCCAGTCATTCGCATCGGCCGCGGCACCATCGGGTGCTTGCGGCCGTTGCCGCCCAAACAAACCTTTAGGGGAAGTCCATGTCCGTCAACATGAAGAACTGGCAGGAACTCAAGAAGCCCAGCAGTCTGGAAATCAAGGAAGGCGGCGATCGCAAGCGCAAGGCGACCTTCGTGGCTGAGCCGCTGGAGCGTGGTTATGGCCTCACGCTCGGCAATTCGCTGCGCCGCGTTCTGCTGTCCAGCCTTCAGGGCGCCGCGATCACCTCGATCAAGATCGAGAACGTGCTGCACGAATTCTCCAGCCTCGCCGGCGTGCGCGAGGATGTGACCGACATCGTCCTGAACGTGAAGCAGATCGCCCTGAAGATGGAAGGCGAAGGCCCCAAGCGTCTGCAGCTTTCCGCCACCGGCCCGGCTGCCGTGAAGGCCGGCGACATCGCCGTATCGGGCGATATCGAAGTGCTGAACCCCGATCTGGTGATCTGCCATCTGGATGAGGGTGCGACGCTGAACATGGAACTGACGGCCGATACCGGCAAGGGTTATGTTCCGGCCGTGTCGAACCGTCCGGTTGATGCGCCCATCGGCCTGATCCCGGTCGATTCGCTCTATTCGCCGATCAAGCAGGTGAGCTACAAGGTCGAGAACGCCCGTGTTGGCCAGGAACTCGATTTCGACAAGTTGAGCCTGACGGTGGAAACCGATGGCACGGTGACCCCGGAAGACGCGGTGGCCTACGCCGCGCGCATCCTGCAGGATCAGCTCTCGCTGTTCGTGCACTTCGATGACGGCCTGCCACAGCCTGTGGGCACGATGATCGGCCTTGCTGCCGAGCCGCAGGAAAGCGACACCAACCAGCTCAACCGTTACCTGCTCAAGAAGGTGGACGAGCTGGAGCTGTCGGTGCGGTCCGCCAACTGCCTCAAGAACGACAACATCATCTATATCGGCGATCTCGTGCAGAAGACCGAAGCCGAGATGCTGCGCACGCCGAATTTTGGCCGCAAGTCGCTCAACGAGATCAAGGAAGTGCTGTCGTCGATGGGTCTTCGTCTGGGCATGGACATCCCCGGTTGGCCGCCTGAGAATATCGAGGAAATGGCCAAGAAGCTCGAACAGGAACTTCTGGGCTAATTCCTGAACGGGGCATGGGCCGGACCCCTTTTTCCGGCCTGCACTGGGCTACCTGAAACGGGCCCTTTTCGAACTGGAGTAAAAGACAATGCGTCATGGTATTTCGGGCCGCAAGTTGGGTCGCAAGTCGGGCCACCGCACCGCGATGTTTCGCAACATGGCTGCCGCGCTGATCAAGCACGAGCAGATCACCACCACCACGGCCAAGGCCAAGGAACTGCGCCCCTATGTCGAAAAGCTGATCACGCTGGCCAAGCGTGGCGGCCTGTCGAACCGTCGTCTGGCCCATGCCCGTCTGCTCGACGATGCGCAGTTGGCCAAGCTGTTCGACACGCTCGCCACCCGCTATGCCAACCGCGAAGGGGGCTATACCCGCATTATCAAGGCGGGTTACCGAGCGTCGGACGCCGCGCCGATTGCAGTGATCGAACTGGTTGACCGTGACGAGAGCGCCAAGGGCCAGGACAGCGGCCCGGTGATGAACGCGGACGAATACGAAGACGCGTAATCCGCGCTTTTCAGAAGGCTTTTCAAAGGGCGGTTGCGATTGTAACGATCGCAACCGCCCTTTTGTTTGTGGAGCCGCAATGCGCCTGCCTTCTCTTGCCGTCAGCCTGCTGTCTGTCCCCTTTGCCCTGCTGTCCGCCCCTGCTATCGCGGAAGGCATGACAGCCCCCCAATACCCCGAAACGCGCCGCGGCGATGTGGTCGAAACCATTTTCGGAGAGGCGATTGCCGATCCCTATCGCTGGCTGGAGGACGATGTCCGGAACAATCCGGAAGTGGCCGATTGGGTGGAGCGGCAGAATGCGGTGACCGATGCCTATCTGGCCCAACTGCCGATGCGCGACTGGTTCCGCCAGCGCATTGGCGAGGTATTCGATTTCGCCCGCTATTCGGTGCCGGTGCGGGCCGGGAACCGCTATTTCTACACGCACAATACCGGCCTCCAGAACCAGAGCCCGCTCTATGTGCGCGAGGGGCTTACGGGCGAGCCGCGCCTGCTCATCGATCCTAACGCGTGGGCCGCTGACGGGGCGACCGCGCTCGATGCCTGGGTGCCATCCCCCGATGGCAGCAAATTACTTTACAGCGTGCAGGATGGCGGCAGCGACTGGCGCATCCTGCGTGTGCTGGATGTTGCTACGGGTGCGCAGATCGGCGGCGATGTGCGCTGGGCCAAGTTTACCGATCTTGCGTGGGTAGGAGAGGAAGGCTTCCTCTATTCGCGCTTCCCTGAACCCGAAGAAGGTCAGGATTTCCAGGCGCTCAATTTCAACCAGGCGGTCTATTTCCACCGCATCGGCACCGATCAGGCGGCGGACGAACTGGTCTTTGCCACCCCCGATTATCCCGAACGCAACCACACTGCGGGCGTGACGCACGGATCGGGATGGGCGATCATCACCTCCTCCATCGGCACCGATGCGCGGTATGAGGTGCATGCCATCGACCTTGCCGCGCGCGCCGAGCGCGGATGGCAGGCGCGCCCGCTGGTCACCGGTTTCGACAATATGTGGGGTGTGATCGATGCCGTGGGCGGGCGGCTGTTCGTGCTGACCAACAAGGACGCGCCGCTTTACCGCGTGCTGACTATCGATCTGGATGCGGCTGATCCGCAATGGACGCCGCTGGTGGCGGAAATGGATCAGCCGATCGATGGCGCCTCGCTGGTCGGGGACAGGCTGGTGCTGACCTATCTGCGCGATGCGAGCAGCGCCGTGCGCGTCTTTACGCTGGACGGCACGCCTGCGGGCGAGGTCGAACTGGCGGGCATCGGCAGCGCGGGCGGCTTTACCGGAGAGCCGGGCAATCCCGAAACCTTCTACAGCTTCACCAGTTACAACCGCCCGCCCACGATCTACCGCCTTGATCTGGCGAGCGGGGAACGCAGCATTTTTGCCGAGCCGCAGCTGGCCTTCGATCCCGACAGTCTGGTGGTGGAACAGCGTTTCTATAGCAGTAAGGATGGCACGCGCGTGCCCATGTTCATCATGCGGCGGCGCGATCTGGCCGAGGCCGGGGTGGCAATGCCCACGCTGCTCTACGGCTATGGCGGGTTCGATGTCTCGCTCACCCCCGGCTTTTCCGCCAGCCGCATCGCCTGGGTGGAAGCGGGCGGCGCTTACGTGGTCGCCAATATTCGTGGCGGCGGCGAATACGGGAAGGCGTGGCACGATGGCGGCCGCCGCGCGAACAAGCAGAACGTGTTTGATGATTTTATCGCGGCGGGCGAGTTCTTGATTGCAGAGGGCATAACGCCTGCGGGTGGCCTTGCCATTCAGGGCGGATCGAATGGCGGCCTGCTGGTGGGCGCGGTCATCAACCAGCGGCCCGATCTGTTTGCGGCGGGCAATGCGCAGGTTGGGGTGATGGATATGCTGCGCTTCGACCGGTGGACGGCGGGCCGTTATTGGGTGGACGATTACGGCTATCCCGAACGCGAGGAGGACTGGCGCATCCTGCGCGCCTATTCCCCGCTGCACAACATATCTGCCGGCGTGGATTACCCCGCAATCCTGGTGACGACAGCGGATACCGATGACCGCGTGGTGCCGGGGCACAGCTTCAAATATGCCGCCGCGCTGCAGGCGGCGGGGCTGGGAGAACGCCCACAACTGATCCGTGTGGAGACGCGCGCGGGGCACGGATCGGGCAAGCCCACCGACAAGGCGATTGCCGAGGCGGCCGATGTGATGGCATTCCTGGGGCATTGGAGCGGGCTTGAGGAGGCTGCCGCATCCAGTGGCGAGGACGTCGAGTAGTCGTTCATGTAACTACTATTGTAGATGAACAACGCCTAACAGCGCAGTTCAGTGCTGCATAACGGCGAATCGCTTATCTCTCCTCTCATGGGGTGGCTATCCCGCCACCGGCACGAGAGGAGAGACCTCATGAAGACCTTGACCAAGACCCTGATCGGGACGGCCGCCTCGCTGGCAGTAGTTGCAGGTGCGGCCACTCCGGCGCTGGCGCAGGACCGCGGCCGTGACCGTGGCCTCAGCACCGGCGAAGTGGTGGCTGGTGCGCTGATCATCGGCGGCATTGCGGCGGTGGCCGCCTCCGCCGCCAACCGCGACCGCGACCGCGGCTATTACTACGATCGCGATTACCGCGGCGGCAACAGCGGGTGGTACGATTACAATCCGCGCGGCAGTTACCGCAACAACAACGCCGACCGCGCTGTTCGGCAGTGCGTGCGGGCAGCCGAACGTCAGGCCGAACGGTGGGGCGGTGGTCGGGCCGATGTGACCCAGATCCGCGATGTGGACCGGGAACGCCACGGCTTTGAAGTGCGCGGCACCATTGCGGTGCGCAGCTACAACAACCGCGGCGGAAGCTGGAACAACTACCGCAGCGGCTACCGCAACAGCGGGTTCGAGGAAGGCCGCTTCACCTGCGATTTCCGCCGCGGCCAGGTAACCGATGTGCGCTTCAGCGGTCTGCGCAGCTTGCGCTGATCCGAGCGAATGATGCGAAAGGCGGTTCAGGCGCGTGAAAGCCTGAACCGCCTATCCGCACAGGCTGCGGGGCGGTGGTCACCCCCTTTACCCTGTCCACATCCGAGGAATTGCACATGGCCGCATCCCGCTTACGTTTCGGAGCTTTCCTTGCCGCTATCGGCTTGGGTGCCACTTTCGCTGCGCCGGGATCTGCGGCGAGCTTTCCCCTGGGTGCCGGTCGCGGCCCGGTAATCGAAAATGCGCAGGGTTACGGCCATTACCGCCCCTATCGCCGTGACCGTGTGCGCACTGGCGATGTGATTGCAGGGGCTGCCGTCATCGGACTGATTGCCGCGATTGCCACCTCAGCCGCCAACAATCGCGAGCGCGTGCGCGAACCCTATCGTCAGCCTTATCCCGGCCCTTACCGCGAACCGCGGCGCGACGCGCGCGGGATGATCGGCAACGGTCTCAACGCTGCCGTGGACATGTGCGTGAGCGAGATCGAGCGCGGGCGTGACCGGGTGCGCGAGGTCGATCAGGCCACCCGCGATGCCGGAGGATGGCGCGTGTCGGGCAGGCTGGAACAGGGCGACCAGTTCGCCTGCCGGATCGACAATGACGGCCGCATTCGTGCCATCGACATTGGGCGCGAATTGGCGTGGCTGGAAGGCGCCGCCGCTGCCGAGGGCGGCCCGCAACTGAGCGACGATGCCTATGCCAGGGCCCGCGCTGCAACGCGCCAGTTGCCGGCGGGTTACGACAGTCGCGGCGTGGATTCCGATCTCGGCGCAGGGCAGGATGAACCGCGCCCGGCCTATCCCGGCGGCCCGCTGCCGGGCGAGGAAGGTTATTCGGACAGTTGGGGCGGCTGATTGTCAGCTGCCGCGCGAATAGGCCGGCAATTGGATATTCCAGATCATGGCCGCGCCTCTCAGCGCGAAACCGGCCAGCCCGGCAACCGCCCAGGCAAGCGCATTGGGCACGCCGAGTTTCGCCAGAAGCACCACCAGACCCGCCGTCAGCGCGGCCGCCGTTACATAGATTTCCGGCCGCATGATGATCGACGGGACACCTGCCACCACATCGCGTATGATGCCGCCGGCACAGCCCGTCACCACGCCTAATATTGCGGCCGGAACGGGCGCAACGCCCAGCGCCAGCGCCTTGGTCGTGCCGAGCACGGTAAAGCTGGCAAGCCCTGCCGCATCGGCCCATTCAAGCAGGCGACCCTCCCACCAGCGGTGCGGAGTGAACCAGGCGATGAGCGCGGTGGCCAAAATGGCGGGCGCAATCCACATATCGTGCAGCCAGAAGGCGGGAACATTCAGCAGCGCATCGCGCACCGTGCCGCCACCCACCCCGGTGACCAACGCAAAGAAGCTGGCGGTAACGAAGGTCTGCTTGAGCCGCGCGGCCAGCAGCGCGCCCGACAGCGCGAAAAGTGCGGTTGCGGCAATTTCGACCAAAGGAGGCAGGGTAGCGGGCGGCATGGCGGCCATCAGTTGGTCGCGAACAGTTTGGAGCGGTCGGCGAAGGCCTTCATCTCGATCGCATTGCCTGACGGATCGCGGAAGAACATCGTCGCCTGTTCGCCCGGTTGCCCGTTGAAGCGGATATAGGGCGCGATCGCGAACTTTGTGTCCGCTGCGGTCAGCCGGTCAGCCAGATCCCGCCATTCCTCCATCGACAGCACGATGCCGAAATGCGGCACCGGCACGCCGTGGCCGTCCACCGGATTGCTCGCCTCGTCGCGCGTGTCGCAACCGGGAACAAGATGCGCGACGATCTGGTGGCCGTAGAAGTCGAAATCCACCCATTGATCGGAGGATCGGCCCTCCCGACAGCCCATCACGCCGCCCCAGAAGGCGCGCGCTTCGGCCAGATCGTGCACCGGGAAGGCGAGGTGGAAGGGGGAGAGCGTCGTCATGTCGCAGCTTTCGTCGATAGGCCCAGGGCAAGGCCATAGCCCAGAATTGCCGCCGCGCCATAGCCGATCAGCGGCGAAGGGTAATTCGACATCACCCCCATCACCGAAAAGCCGAACAGGCTGCCCGCCAAGGCAAGCCGGGCGGGAGGCTCCGCTGGCAAAACAAGTGCCATCAGACTGAAACTGGCGACAAGGCTGGCGAACAGGCCAAGCGCCAGCGCCGCATTGGCCGCCGCATATTGTACCAGCACCCGATCGGCATATTCCACCGCGGGCAATTCCCCGCGAACGGCGGCAGCCAGCATTGCGAAGAATCCGGCTATTGCCACTACTCCCAACTTCCAGTCGCGCGTGGCGTGATGAATACCTACGGCAGCAAAAGTCAGCGCGAAGGCGGAAGCGGCATCGGGTTGCAGCAGGCACGCGAGCAGCGCGGCGAGAAAGACCGGCGCGGCATAATCCGGATCGCGCGCAGCCACCACGCACAACGCCGGGATGGCGAGCAGCCCGGCGTGCAGCGTGATCGGCCCAAGAGCTATCCAGCGGGTGATCCCGGCAAGATCGGGCCCGGCAATCCACGGCACATAGAGCAGCGCCAGCAGGACCAGCGTCAGAGTGCGTCCGCTGCGACGATTCGACAACACCGGCGGCCAAGCCAGCAATAAGGTGACACCCGCGGCAAGCGCGGCCGCGTTTATCAGCACATGCCCGGACGGTGCACCCAGCAGCGCCATGGCGCCCATGCCAGCCAGAACCGGCACGCCCAGCGCCAGCAGTGCGGGGAGACGATTGGCGAACCGCGCTCCCACGCGGGCGATCACATATGGATCGGCTTGCCCCGCACCGCCATCGCCGCTTCCTTGATCGCTTCGGAATGGGTGGGGTGCGCGTGGCAGGTATAGGCGATGTCTTCAGAAGTGCCGCCAAATTCCATCGCCTGCGTCGCCTGCTGGATCATCGTGCCCGCCACGCTGGCAATGCACCACACGCCCAGCACCTTGTCAGTGGCGGCATCGGCAATGATTTTCACAAAGCCATCGGGCTCGTGATTGGTCTTGGCGCGGCTGTTGGCGGCCATGGGGAACTTGCCGACCTTCACCTCGCCCTTCTGGCGCGCGGCTTCCTCGGTCAGGCCGACGCCCGCGATTTCGGGCCAGGTGTAGACCACGCCGGGGATCAAATCGTGGTTCACAATGCCGACTTGGCCGGCAATCCATTCGGCCACGGCAATGCCTTCATCTTCGGCCTTGTGCGCCAGCATCGGGCCAGGCACCACATCGCCAATCGCGCGCACGCCGGGAACGCTGGTGCGGAATTCGTGATCGACCTCGATCTGGCCGCGCGCATTGGTGGCAAGGCCGATCGCGTCAAGGTTCAGCCCTTCGGTATTGGGCTTGCGACCAATCGCCACCAGCACGCAATCGGCAGTCATTTCCTCTGCCTCGCCGCCCGCAGCAGGCTCCAGCGTCAGCGTGGCCTTCTTGCCCTTGACCGTGCAGCCGGTGACCTTGGTCGACAGCTTGAATTCCATGCCCTGCTTGGCAAAAATCCTGGCGGCTTCCTTGCGGATGTCGCCGTCCATGCCGGGCAGCAGCTGGTCGAGATATTCGACCACCGTGACCTTCGCGCCGAGGCGGCGCCACACGCTGCCCATTTCGAGGCCGATCACGCCGCCGCCGATCACCACCATCGTCTTGGGAACGGCAGGCAATTCGAGCGCGCCGGTGCTGTCCACCACCACGCCCTTTGCGTTGTCGATCTCGACACCGGGAAGCTGCGTAACGCTGGATCCGGTGGCGATCACCACTTCCTTCGCCGTGTGATTCTGCCCGTCCACCGACACTGTGTGCGCATCGACAAAGCTGGCATGACCCTTCAGCCAGGTGACCTTGTTCTTCTTGAACAGGAATTCGATGCCCTTGGTCAGCCCGCTTACCGCATCGACGCGCTGCGCGTGCATCGCGGGCAGGTTAAGCTTTGGACTGACCTCGATGCCCATCTTCGCCATCGCCCCGTTGGCGGCTGCATCGTAGAATTCGCTGGCGTGCAGCATGGCCTTGGACGGAATGCACCCGACATTGAGGCAGGTGCCGCCCAGCGTCGCGCGGCTTTCCACGCAAGCCACTTTCAGACCCAGCTGCGCCGCGCGGATCGCGCCGACATAGCCACCGGGGCCAGCACCGATGAACAGGACATCGAAATCGTAAGAGGAGGCAGTCACCGCATTACTCCGCATTTGCTTCGTCAGCCGCCGCAGCGGGAAGGGAAACTGCGCCGCCCGTGCGGGCGACGCAACCGTTCAGGATTTCCTCCAGCCGCGCCGGATCGATATCGGCTGCGGTAAAGGATTGGTCGGCCAGGAAAGTGTCCGCGCTGCATTCGCAAATGCTGGCAATCCGGCCTGCGACAATCCCGGCTTCCTGCGATGCCTGTTGGCATTGCTGGATCACCGCGTTGCGGGCTTCCGCCCGGATCGCATCGCCTGCAATGTCGGCAGCTGCGTCGCATCCAGCCAGCGAAACCGCACACAGGCCCAACATGACGGCATTGCGAAGCAGCACGGCAAAAGACCCCTGCAAGGGAGAGGATTACAGATCGATCAGCAGGCGCATCGGGTCTTCGATGGCTTCCTTGATGATCTTGAGCGCGGTCACCGCCTCGCGCCCGTCGATGATGCGGTGGTCGTAAGACAGCGCCAGATACATCATCGGGCGGATCACCACCTGGCCGTTGCGGGCAACGGGGCGGTCCTCGATGCGGTGCAGGCCCAGAACCGCGCTTTGCGGCGGGTTGATGATCGGCGTGGACATCAGCGAACCGAACACGCCGCCATTGGAAATGGTGAAGGTGCCGCCCTGCATGTCGGCCATGGTCAGCGTGCCTTCCTTGGCCTTCTGACCATAGGCGGCAATCGCCTGCTCGATCTCGGCAAAGCTCATCCGGTCGACATTGCGCACCACCGGCACGACCAGCCCGTTGGGGGCGCTGACCGCAACCGACAGGTCGACATAGTCGAAATAGACGATCTCATCGCCCTGGATCTGCGCGTTGACCGCGGGCACATCCTTCAGCGCCAGCGTGGCCGCCTTGGCGAAGAAGGACATGAAGCCCAGCTTGATCCCGTGCTTCTTGGCGAACAGGTCCTTGTAGGCGTCGCGCGCCGCGATCACGGCGGTCATGTCGACATCGTTGAAGGTGGTGAGCAGCGCGGCGTCTTCCTGCGCGGATTTCAGCCGCTTGGCGATGGTCTGGCGCAGGCGTGTCATCTTCACGCGCTCCTCACGCCGTTCACCCGATGCAGACGGCGCGGGCGAAGGGGAAGGGGCGGATGCAGCGGGGGCAGGCGCGGCCTTTTTCGCCTGTGCGGCGGCGATCACGTCCTCCTTGGTCAGGCGGCCGTCCTTGCCGGTGCCCTTGATCGTCGAGGGATCGACACCGTATTCCAGCACGGCGCGGCGCACCGCGGGAGAGAGCGTCTGCGGGTCGCTGCTTTCCTCCTCTGCGGGCGACGGGGCGGGGGCCGCAGCCGGGGTCGGCGCAGGGGCAGCCTTTGCCGCTGCAGCGGGATTGGCCGCAGCTGCGCCATCGCCGGCTTCTACCGTCGCGATCACCGCGCCCACCTGCACCGTGTCGCCCACGGCGACCAGTTGCTCGGACAGGATACCGGCCACGGGGCTGGGCACTTCCACCGCCACCTTATCGGTTTCAAGGCTGGCAATCGGTTCATCGAGCGCAACCGCATCGCCGGGTTTTTTCAGCCATTCGCCAACCGTGGCTTCGGTAACGGATTCGCCCAGAGCGGGAACTTTGACTTCACTGGCCATGATCGGTGTCCTTCAAAGCCTGATTACGGGCCTTATTGCTTGGATGGCGGAATGCCCAGCGCATCGGCGACCAGCGCCTCCTGCTGGGCGATGTGGCGGGCGGCAAAGCCGGTGGCGGGTGACGCGGCTGCCTCGCGCCCGGCATAGCGGGGACGCATTCCCTTGTGCCCGGCGGCGATCAGCGCGTCCTCGATCCGGCTTTCGACAAAGAACCACGCGCCGTTGTTCTTCGGCTCTTCCTGGCACCAGACCACGTCCTGCAGGTTGGTCATGCGCTTCAGGCGCACGGCCAGCGGTTCGCCGGGGAAGGGGTAGAGCTGTTCCAGCCGCACGATCGAGACATCGCCCAGCTTTTCCGCATCGCGCCTTTCCATCAGGTCATAGGCGACCTTGCCGCTGCACAGCACGAGGCGGCGCACCTTGGTGTCGGCAATCTCGGTCTTGTCCGAGAGGATGCGCTTGAAATGGCTTTCGTCCGAGAAGCGGATCGCATCGCTTTTCGCCATCGGATGCCGCAGCAGGCTCTTGGGGGTCATGATGACCAGCGGCTTGCGGAACGGGCGCAGCATCTGCCGGCGCAGGACGTGGAAGTAATTCGCCGGGCTGGTGATGTTGCACACCTGGATATTGTCGTTGGCGCACAATTGCAGGAACCGCTCAAGCCGCGCGGAGGAGTGTTCCGGCCCCTGGCCTTCAAAACCATGCGGCAGCAGCATCACAAGGCCGTTGGCGCGCAGCCATTTGACCTCGCCGCTGGCGATGAACTGGTCGATCATGATCTGCGCGCCGTTGGCGAAATCGCCAAACTGCGCCTCCCACATCACCAGCGTCTTGGGATCGGCGAGGGCAAAGCCGTATTCAAAGCCCAGCACGCCGAATTCGGACAGCACGCTGTCATACACTTCGAACTTGCCGTGCGGCAGCGTGGTGAGCGGGATATATTTGCGCTCGGTCTTCTGGTCGACCCAGATCGCGTGCCGCTGGCTGAAGGTGCCGCGCCCCGAATCCTGGCCCGACAGGCGCACACCGAAGCCCTCGGTGATCAGGCTGCCGAAGGCGAGCGCTTCGGCGGTGGCCCAGTCAAAGCCTTTGCCGGTGGCGAACATTTCCTTCTTGGCGTCAAGCACGCGCTGCAGCGTCTTGTGCACGGTCAGCCCTTCGGGAACCGTGGTCAACGTGCGACCAAGGCTTTCCATCAGCTTGGGGCTGATCGCGGTATCGACATTGCGGCGCGCGGTTTCGGGGTCAGCCGGCTTGTGCAACCCGCTCCAGCGCCCGGCGAACCAGTCGGCCTCATTCGCCTTGTAGCTCTTGCCCGCCTCGAATTCCTGTTCGAGCAGGCCGACGAAATCGGTGCGCATGTGGTTGGCGGTATTGGCGTCGATCACGCCTTCGGCCTCCAGCCGCTGCGCGTAGATTTCGCTCACCCGCGGATGCGCGCGAATCCGCTCGTACATCAGCGGCTGGGTGAAGCTCGGCTCGTCGCCCTCGTTGTGGCCGAAGCGGCGGTAGCACCACATGTCGATCACGATGTCGCGCTTGAACTTCTGGCGGTATTCGATCGCCAGCTTGCAGGCGAATGTCACCGCTTCGGGATCGTCGCCGTTCACGTGCAGGATCGGCGCCTGCACACCCTTGGCCACATCGCTGGGGTAGGGAGACGATCTGGCGAATTGCGGGCTGGTGGTAAAACCGATCTGGTTATTAATCACGAAATGCAGGCAACCGCCGGTGTTGTAACCGCGCACGCCCGACAGGCCGAGGCATTCCCACACCACGCCTTGCCCGGCAAAGGCGGCATCGCCGTGCAACAGCACGGGCAGCACCTTTTCGTGCTTCGACAGGTCGTCGTGCATGGCCTGCTGCGCGCGCACCTTGCCCAGCACCACGGGGTTCACCGCTTCCAGATGGCTGGGGTTGGGGACGAGCGACATGTGCACCTTGATCCCGTCAAATTCGCGGTCGGTGCTGGTGCCGAGGTGGTATTTCACATCGCCCGATCCGCCGACATCTTCGGGGTTGGCGCTGCCGCCTGAAAACTCGTGGAAGATCACGCGGTAGGGCTTGGCCATCACATTGGCGAGCACGTTGAGCCGGCCGCGATGCGCCATGCCATAGACGATCTCGCGCACGCCCAGCGATCCGCCATATTTGATCACGGCTTCCAGCGCGGGGATCATGCTTTCCCCGCCATCGAGGCCGAAGCGCTTGGTGCCGACATATTTGCGGCCCAGGAATTTCTCGTATTCCTCGCCCCGGATGACGGCCGCCAGAATCGCCTTCTTGCCTTCGGGCGTAAAGGTGATGACCTTGTCCTTGCCCTCGATCCGCTCCTGCAGGAAACGGCGTTCCTCCACATCGGCGATGTGCATGTATTCCAGGCCGACATTGCCGCAATAATTGGCGCGCAGCGTCTCCACCAGCTCGCGCACCGTCGCCCATTCAAAGCCCAGCGTGCCGCCCAGATAGACCGGCTTGTCGAGCGCCGCGCCGGTGAAGCCGTGATATTCGGGCGTCAGGTCGGCGGGGATGTCCTGCTTGTGCAGGCCCAGCGGGTCGAGATTGGCGGCCAGGTGGCCGCGCACGCGGTAGGTGCGCACCAGCATCATCGCCCGGATCGAGGCATCGGCAGCTTCGGCAATGGAGGCCTGATCAACCGGCTTGCCCGTCTTGGCAGATACCTGTTCCACCGCCAGCTTCATCGCGGTGGGATCCATCGCGCCGGAAATATCCGCGCCGTCAACCAGCGGCCAGCGCGGATTGGCCCAGCTTGGGCCGGGCTGCGGGCCGTCTTGCGCCTCGATTTCGGGGAGGAATTGCTGTGCTTCGTTACCCATGACGGTCAAGTCCTGTTGGAGCTGGCTTGGTGGAGCAGGCCAAGAACGGCGGTTACGCCAATTCCTTCAGCAAAGCGTCGAGCGTGGTGCCCAGTTCCGAAGGCGAAGGCGACACGCGGATGCCGGCGGCTTCCATCGCGGCGATTTTGTCTTCCGCGCCGCCTTGCCCGCCCGACACGATCGCGCCGGCATGGCCCATGCGGCGGCCCGGAGGGGCGGTGCGCCCGGCGATGAAGCCCACCATCGGCTTCTTGCGGCCCTTCTTGGCCTGATGAATCAGGAACTCGGCCGCCTCTTCCTCGGCGCTACCGCCGATTTCGCCGATCATGATGATGGACTTGGTATCATCATCCGACAGGAACAGGTCGAGCACATCGATGAAGTTGGTGCCGTTCACCGGGTCGCCGCCAATGCCCACGGCAGTCGTCTGGCCAAGGCCCACCGCGGTGGTTTGGTGCACGGCTTCATAGGTGAGCGTGCCCGAACGGCTGACAACGCCCACGCTGCCTTTCGTGAAGATGGAGCCGGGCATGATGCCGATCTTGCATTCGCCGGGCGTCAGCACGCCGGGGCAGTTTGGGCCGATCAGCCGCGACTTGGAACCGGAAAGCGCGCGCTTCACCTTGACCATGTCCATTACCGGCACGCCTTCGGTGATCGCCACGATCAGTTCGATTTCGGCATCGATGGCTTCGAGGATCGAGTCCGCGGCGAAGGGCGGCGGCACATAGATCACGCTCGCGGTCGCGCCGGTGGCGTGCTTGGCTTCGGCCACGGTGTCGAACACGGGCAGGCCGATATGCGTCGTCCCGCCCTTGCCGGGGGTGACGCCCGCAACCATCTGCGTGCCATAGGCCAGCGCCTGCTCGGTATGGAAAGTGCCGGTGGCACCGGTCATCCCTTGCGTGATGACCTTGGTGTCTTTGTTGACGAGGATCGACATTGTTTCTTCCTTACGGGTGAGTCCCCGCACAGGCGGGAACCTCGGGCAAAGCGGCGCCGGGCCGCAGGAGGTCCCGGCCTTCGCCGGGACTCACGAAATCAGCCAAGCGAACTGTCAATCGCCTTGCACGCCACCAGCAGTTCCTTCACCGCATCGACGCTGACCTGGAAGTTGGCCTTGGCTTCGGCATCAAGGTTGATCTCGATCACTTCCTCTGCGCCGTTCGCACCGATCACCACCGGCACGCCGACATAGAGGCCATCGAGGCCATACTTGCCATCGACATAGACCGCGCAGGGCAGGATGCGCTTCTGGTCGCCCAGATAGGCTTCGGCCATGGCAATCGCGCTGGTGGCGGGGGCGTAATAGGCCGAGCCCGTCTTGAGCAGGCCGACGATCTCGCCGCCGCCGCTGCGCGTGCGCGCGACGATCTCGTCCAGACGCTCTTTGGTGGACTTGCCCATCTTCACGAGGTCGGTGACGGGGATGCCGCTGACGGTGGAGTATTCGAGCACCGGCACCATGGTATCGCCGTGGCCGCCCAGCACGAAGGCGTTCACGTCCTTGACGGAAACGCCGAATTCCCACGCGAGGAAGGTGGCGAAGCGTGCAGAGTCGAGCACGCCTGCCATGCCCACCACCTTGTTGTGCGGCAGGCCGGAAAACTCGCGCAGCGCCCACACCATCGCGTCGAGCGGATTGGTGATGCAGATAACGAAAGCATCGGGCGCGTGCGCCTTGATGCCTTCACCCACCGCTTTCATCACCGACAAATTGATGCCCAAGAGGTCGTCGCGGCTCATCCCCGGCTTGCGCGGCACGCCGGCGGTGACGATGATGACATCCGCGCCCGCAATATCGGCGTAGTCGTTGGTGCCCTTGATATTGGCGTCGAACCCTTCGATCGGGCCGCACTGCGCCAGATCCAGCGCCTTGCCCTGCGGCATCCCTTCGGCGATATCGAACAGGACGATGTCGCCCATTTCCTTCTTCGCGGCGAGGTGGGCGAGCGTCCCGCCGATCATGCCTGCGCCGATAAGGGCAATTTTCTTGCGTGCCATGCGTATCTGACCAATCTTTTCAACGGTGCGGGCGCGTATCGGCAGCAATATCAAGGCCTAATCCGCGCGCCGCATGGGACACAGGCCTTGGTAAACGTGGCTCTGCCCTACGCCCGCGACTTTTTCATTGCAACCGTGAATGGCGTGTAGAGTTCAACTATTTGTGATATCAGTTCGCAATAGCATTAAGCGCGGCGCGTCGTTGATTTTGTCCGCCAATTCAGCGGGCCATGTCAACCGGCAAGCAGCCGTCCCGCCAGCCTGCGTTCGTCCTCCAGCAGCCGCAGTGCCAGATGTTCGGGCACGGGGCGGCTGAAGTAATAGCCTTGCCCCAGCGTGCAGCCCGCCGCGCGCACGGCGGCGACCTGATCGGGCGTTTCGAGCCCTTCGGCCACGATTTCCATGCCCAAGGTTGCGCCCATTTCGGCCACGGCGCGGATGATCGCCTCGGTGCGCAAACCTGTGGCCGGGCCGGAAACGAAGCTGCGATCCACCTTGATCGTGCTGAAGGGGTATTTGTTGATGTAATGCAGCGAGGAATAACCGGTGCCGAAATCATCGAGCGAGAAGCGCACACCCTGCGCGGCCAGATGCTCCATGAACACCGTCGTCTCGTGGCATTCCTCGACAAACAGGCTCTCGGTCACTTCCAGTTCGAGGCGCGCGGGGTTCAGCCCGGTTTCGCGCAAGGCGGCCGAAATGCCCAGCGCCGCGCCAGGTGCGCGCAGTTGCGCGGGCGACAGATTGACCGCCAGATGCACATCGGCGGGCCAGCTGGCGCAGGCGCGGGCGGCGGTGCGGGTAATCCAGTTGCCCAGCGTGATGATGAGGCCGGTATCCTCTGCCACGGGGATGAATTCGTCGGGGGTCAGTTCGCCCTTTTCCGGGTGAAACCAGCGCACCAGCGCTTCGAAGGCGCGGATGCGGCCGGTGGCAAGGTCGATGATCGGCTGGAAATAGAGTGCCAGTTCGTCCCGCTGGATCGCGCCGCGCAGTTCGGCCTCGATTTCCTTGCGCCGCGCCAGTTCGCGCGTCATCGCCGGGTTGAAGAAGGCAATCTGGTTTCGGCCGGCCAACTTGGCATGGAATAGGGCCAGTGCGCCGTGCTGCATCAGCTTTTCCAGATCGTGGCTATCAGGGCCGGCAAAGGCGATGCCGATAGCAACGCCGGCTTCCAGGCGGTCCGTGCCGATCCGGATCGGGTTCTTGATCTGCTGCCCCAGTTGTGCCGCCAGGTCGTCAACTGCCCGGCGTGAAGACACCGGAGCGAGGATCACGAATTCATCGCTGCCGAAGCGTGCGGCCACCGCCCCTTCGGGTAACAGCGTGCGGATCCGCCGTGCGACTTCGGCCAGCACCAGATCGCCCTTGTGATGGCCAAACAGGTCGTTGATTTCCTGAAACCGGTTGATGTCGAGCCACAGCAGCGCCTTCATCCGCCGCGTTTCGGCTTGCTGCAACAACGCTTGCGCTGCGGATTCAAAGCCGAAGCGGTTGGCAAGCCCGGTGACAGTGTCGCGCCGTGCCTGCTCCTGCATCTGCGCGGCGAGGCGCTGTTCCTCTTGCGCGATGCGCACCTGTTGCGCCAGGCTGCTATAAGCAATGAAAGTGACAAAGGTAAGGCCAGCGGCCAGCGCGGGCAGGATCAGCCCCATCGTCAGCATGGGCAAGGTGCCGATCGCAAAACAGGCTAGCGAAATCGGCAGAAAGGTCAGCGCCATCTGGCCCAGCGCGATCAACGGGCGCGCCGCATTGCCCACCGCAATGCCTGCGCCCAGCGTCATGGCAAAGCCGACCAGCAGGATTTTGAGGTCGGTCTGCTTTTCCAGCAGCAGCGCGGCGGCGGCGGCGAGGCCGATGATGCCTGCATAGACAAGCGCACCTGCCGGATAGATGCGGCGTGCCAGATCCCCTGCCGCTCCGCCGCTCTCGCTGGCGACATAGGGTCTAAACCCAATCAGCCTCTTGAAATTCAGTGCGTGTATTGATTCAGAGTGTCTCCGCTGAAGCAGGAGACC
>NZ_JBANRN010000018.1:0-39634 GCF_037154155.1 Alteraurantiacibacter lauratis | reverse complement strand
TAAAACCCAAACCCAGACGAGGCCCGCACTCCGCAAATTTACGCCGCGATCTGCGCCAAATGTTCTGACGACGGACAAGTCGGTGCCGGGAACGACGCTCGCCTCGAGCGTGACGCGGCAGGTTCGCGTCTCCTGGCTGGCGGTGTAGCCGGTGTTGCAGGTCGCCATGTAGCGACCGGTACTCCCGGCGCCGGCCGGCAGCGGAACGCAGCGGCCCTGCGAGCCGCCGATCGCCATCCCGCTGGTATAGGCGAGCGGATCCTCGCTCAGCGTCTTGCTGCGCGCGATCACCGCGTCGAGATCCTGCGGGGCAAAACGCGCGCGCCGGTCCATCGAGTCCCGCATCGTGCGATAGCCGGTGCTCGAGCTTGCCTGGCTCGCCGCCTCCCGGCTCATGCGATCGGGATCGTCGAAGTAATCGGACTGGCTCGGCACGCCGCCGAAATTGGGAACCCGGCCCGCGTCGGGCCGGGTGGTCGCCGCCTCCTGCGCGTCGGCCGCCTTCTCGCGGCCGAACGCCTTGCCGTCCGCCTTGGCGGCCTCGGTGGTGGTCTGGGCATGGGCAACCACGGCCGGCAGCAGGGAGGCACAAGCGAGCGACAGCGGGAGCAGCAGAAACCGTTTCATGGGGCCGGCCTTTCAAGTCGGGCGAGATGCTGGGCGGCGATGAGCGCGCCGGGGCCGCCGCCGCGGGCGAAGGTCTCGAGCGCATAGGCGGCGCTCACATTGCCGCTCATGCGGTCATGCGGCGGGACGGCGGTCGTGCAGTCGAACCCGTCGCACAGGTCGAAGTCGCTGTCGGCGACGACGTAGGTGGGCACCGCTTCAATCCCGAACGCGCGGAACAGCCGCGGATCGATGCCCACGCTCGCCAGCTCCTCGCCCGGCCGCACGACTTTCGACAGCGCGGCCGTCAGCACCTTTGCGCTGTTCTGCGGCAGGCCGCGCAGGACGATCACGCCGCCCGCCCGGGTGACGTCGTCGATCATCGCGCGCAGCGCAGCCGGCGGCATCGACAGCGACGCAAAGGCGATGAAACGCGGGGCCTCGCCCATGCTTTCGCTCGCCATCGCGCCGGCATCGGCGACCATCCGGTCGAAATCGAAGGTCTGCGCCGGATCGGGCCTCGCGCTCTTGGCAGCCTCGCCGGCGAAGCGCCGGCCGTGCGCCTGGGCGTCGGCAGCGCTGGTCCGCGCCTGCTCGGCCACTTGCTCGGCGCGGGCGCGCGCTCTGGCCGCAAGCGCGTCGGCTTCGCCGGCCTGTTCGGCGGCGCGTGCGCGGATCGCCTCAAGATTGAGGTCCGGTTCGGCGGTCTGGGCGGCGGCACCGGCGAAGGCGGCGGCGCCCGCGAGCGCGGCCAAGGCGAGGAGATGGGGGAGCGTCTTCATAGCGCGCAGCAGTTCCGTTTGCGCCAGACCAGGTAGCCCATGTCCTCGCCGATGGCGGGATAGACCTGGCCTGCCGACATGAAGGTGGTGGAGGCGCCGATGGGCGCGCAGGCGTAGCGACCCTTCGTCTGCGGATTGGGGTTGGTCGCCTGGAAGCGGTATTGCTGCTTGCGCATCACCGGCATCAGGTACTTGCCGCACAACCCCTTGCTGCCCATCGTGCCCCAGGCGACGAGCTCGCGGTGCAGCTTGTAGGAGAAGCGCGCGAGCGCGAGGCGCGAGGCCTGGACATGGCCGATCGTCGCCGAGACGTTGCCGTTCAGCGGATACATCGTCCCCTGGCAGCCGGCGCACCAGAACAGCTCGTCGGTCGGGAGCTTGGCGGTCGCGGCGACGCAGTCGGCCGCGCAGGCGGCGAGCGCCAGCGGGTTGGCGAACAGCACCGCCTCGGGGTTGATGATCGCGGTGAGCTCGCTGTCCTGCCACAGCGGGTCGATCTCGGTGATGTAGAGAATGTCGACCGAGCCGGACTCGAGGCACAGGAAGTCGGCGACGATCTCCATCCAGTAAATCAGCGGATAGGCGTACCAGTGGACGTGCCACTGCGAGTTGTACTGCGTCGCGCCGCCGACCGCGGACGGACCGGCCATGGTCTTGAATCCGATGTCGAAGCCGGGATCGAGCTTCATCCCGCCGAGATTGACGAAGCACCACGGCTTCATGCTGACGTCGGCGAGGCGCACCGGCTCCCAGAAGCCCATCGCGATCCCGGGCCTGAGCCCGCACAGGCAGACCGGGGAATCGGGGTTGTCGGTATCGGGCCGCGCCGACGGCCAGATCTTCAGGCTCCCGACCGAGATCGGGAACAGGCACGACCAGCAGATGTCGGTGATCGGGTTGACGAACTTGCCGGTGCAGCGGCCGGGCCCGGCCTCGGCCTGTGCGGGGCTGGCGGCCAGCAGGCTCGCGCCTAGCAGCAGCAACAAGGCGCCGATGCGGGAAAGGAGGTTCCTGCGGGTCATGACGTCTTGCCCTTCTGCGGCCCGAGTGCCTGCTCGGTGATCAGGAGAACGCGGCCCTGCTGCTCGACCGTCGCGGGAACCGCGCGGATGCCAAAGTGCTTCACGAGGCTGCCGCCCTGGTCGAAGTAGAACCGGCGCTGGCGGGCTTTCATCAGCTCGAGCGGCGCGCCGCGCACGAGGATCAGCTTCGCCCGCGTCGCTCCGAAGCGGCGCGCGGCCCAGGCAAGCTGGGCCGGATCGTCGCCGTCGAGGAACACGAGCGGTGCGCGCAGCGGCACGGTGTCGAGCGGATTGACCCGCGTGCCCGCGGCAATGATCACCCGGCCCTTGTCGTCGGCAATGTTGCGCTCGACGGTGATCGTCGGATCGAAGCGCCAGCTGCGCTTTGCCGAGGCCGGGCCGACGCCGGCGACCGGCTCGGGGCGGTTGACGCGCGCGATCGTGCGGCGCTTCAGCTCCTCGTTGAGCCGCGCCGTCTCCCCGGTCTTTTCGAGCCGGGTCAGCCGGGCGTGGATCTGCGCGAGCAGGTCGGGCTCGACGATCGGCCACACGGCGCCCTGCTGGCCGTAGTCGCGGGCAAGCGCCGGGGTCGCCGCGCCAAGGCAGGCGAGGAGCGGCGCGACGATGAGCGTGGCGCGGCTCACAGGATCGGCCTCCCCACGCCCAGGATGCGCGGCGCGCAGATCCAGCCGATCGCCGCATAGCGGCTGTCGAAGCCGTCCTTGTGCTCGGTGGTGACGAAGTAGCAGCCCCGGGGAACGGTCCCGCTCGGACCGAGCGCGAGCGGCTCGCCGAGCCGGCTCCGCGGCTTGGCCTTCGCGACCAGGCGTCCGTTGACGAAGAAAGCGCGGTTCCTTTCGGTCACGATGTCGCCGGGCACTCCGCTCACGCGCTTGCCGAACGGCTTCGGCTCGCTGCCGAAGTGCTTCACGAGCAGCGGCGTGGCTGGCGGATCGAACAGGATGATGTCACCGCGCTGCGGCTCGGCGCCGCGGGTCAGCCAGACCGCCCAGTAAGGCAGGCTCGGGCTGGCGTTGATCATCAGCGCGTGGTCGCGCGCGAACGCGGACAGCGAGCTGAGCGCGAGCGCTACGGCGCCGACGCCGCCCCACAGCGCCAGGCGCGGCCATGCCGAGGGACGCCTGTCAGCGGCGCGCATCGGGAGAGGCTCCGATCCGGCGCGCGACGTCGGCGCGCACCGCTTCGGTGAGATCGGGGGTGCTGCCCGCCACCACCGCTTCGGCGACGAGGACGGTGCGGCCTTCGCGCGAGAGCTGGCCGACCGAAGCTTCGACCGCCTTGAGATAGGCCTGGACCCGCTGGCGGGTTTCCTCAGGGGTCCGCCCGGCGCGCGCTTCGGCTTCGACGAAGTCGCCCATGATCCCGCTCAGCTGGACGGTGACGACTTCGCGCTTCTCGAGCGCGAGGAGCTTGTCGGTTGCCCACAAGCCCCAGAGCGTGGAGCCGACCATGCTCAGCGCGAGCGCGATCGCGGTCAGGCTGACGCTGAAGCGACCCTTCGGCAGGACCTGTGTTGCCAATATGTTCTTCACGACCGTTCCTCCCGGAGTCCTTCGTTGACCTCGCACAGGAAGCCGGGCAGCCGCAGGCAGGCGACCAGCGTGGCGAGGCTGATGAGGCCGAACTTGAGCTCGTTCACGAAGCCGACCTTGCGGTCGGGATCGGCGCCGAGGAACCTGTCGGCGAAATTGGCGAGCTGCGCGAAGAACAGCTCCACGTCGCCGCCCGAGATCATCAGGAAGAACAGGAGCGGCAGTCCGAGCGTCATCAGGTAGGTTGTGGCGAGGAAGCCCCCCGCCTTGAGGAGGATGTAGCAGGTGTCGGCGGCATGGCCGCGCCAGCCCTTGCCGGGCGGTGGGAGATCGTCCTCCACGGCAAGCTCCTGCGCCGGTTCGGAGGGGGTGACGAGGTGGAGTGACATGGGTTTTCAGGTCCTTGCTTGAGGGTGGATTCAGGTGCGGCCCGCGAAGGCGATCCGCTCGATCGCGTCGGCGAGTTGGTGGCCGCGGGCGATCTCGGCATCGATCGCGGCGAAGGTCTGGGGCGAGCTCGAGAACAGCGTCGCCGAATAGTCGTCGAGCACGAGCCGGCCGATCGCCTCGGTCTCCGGCCCCTTGATGAACACCTCCGAATAGTCAGAGCCCGATCGCTTGAGACTGCGGATCAGCGTCTCGGTGCGGTCGTCCATGTCGAGGCGTTTGCTGGCCTTGAAGTCGGCAATGGTCTCCGGCTTCTGCTGGAGGATCAGCATCCAGTCGCTGTTCTCGAGCGCGGCGGTCGCCCCGTCCGACTTGTAGTAGTCGTTCAAGGACTGAGTCGCGGTCGCGAGCGCGCCGCCGTACTTGCGGCAGGTGCGGGCGTAGGTCTCGACGAACTCACCCATCGAGCCGCCCTTGAGCATCGACCAGGCCTCGTCGATCAACAGCAGCTTGCGCACCTGGCGCGGCGAGCGGGTCATAGCCTGGCTGGTCATGAACATGATCGCCGAGAGCACGACCGCCCGCAGCTCCTCGCGGCTCGCCAGGTCGGACATCTCGAACACGGTGAAGTCGGCATCGAGCGCGAGGCTCGCCTGGCCTTCGAAGAAGGCGCCATAGGTGCCGCCGGCCATGTAGGGCGCGAGCGCGGTCGCAAGGTCCGCCGCGGCGTCGTTGCCTTGGGCCGTCAGCGCCTCGCCGACGCCGGTGATCGTCGCCGTCACGCCATGCTCGCTCCACACCGCATTGACGGCCCGGTCGATCAGACCGCGCTCGGTGTCGGTGAGCTTCGCACTGTGGCGGGCCATCTGTCCGACGATCGCCTTGACCATGCCGAAGCAGTCGAGACGATAGTCCTCGTCCTCCTCGGCGCGGTCCGCGTCGATCATCGAGAAGGGGTTGAGGCAGAAGCCGGCCTTCATGGTGAACTCGACGAAGCGGCCGCCCTGGAGCTTTACCGAATGCTCGAAGCTGCGCCCGTCGTCGATCACCACCACCTGCGCGCCCGCGCCCCGGAGCGCCGCGCACATCTCCTGCAGCAGCACCGACTTGCCCGAGCCCGACTTGCCGCAGATCGCGACATTGTGGTTGCCGGCGTCGTTCTCGAACGGCGACCAGAAGAAGGGCTGGCCGCGCCGGCCGACGAACAGCAGGTGCGGCTGCGCGCTCCCGAGATATTCGCCCTGCATCGGCGCGATGTTGGCGGCGGTCGTCGACAACACCGTCTTGAAGCGCTTCAGGCGCTCCATGTCGGCGCCGAGCCCGTCGGCGAGCGTCAGCGGCATGGCCGCGAGCAGGCCCTGGACCTGCAGGTATCGCTCGTCGGCGAGATCCCAGCCCGCAGCCTTGTAGATCGACTTGATCGCGCGCTCGTGCCGGTCGCCCGACCCGAGCGGCGAATAGGCCGTGATGCCGTAGAACACCCGGACGAGCCGGCGGCCCTCCTGGAGCTCAGCCTGGACGTGCTGCCATTCTGCGGCCTGCTCGCCGATGCGCGGCAGGAAGCGCGCGCTCCTGGTGCCCGCGAGGCTCGTCGTGCGCATGAACTTGAAGCCCGCCTTGGCGCTGGCGGCCTCCTGGTCGGGATAGACGAGGCACAGCATCGTCGCGGCCGGGCAGGGAAAGCGCAGCTTGTCCGTGAACAGGTCGCCGATCAGCCGCGCGCATTCCCACGGCGCCCAGCGCTGCGGCATGTTGCGGACCGCGAAATGCCGCACGTCGAACGCGTCGGGATAGACGGTGCCGATCTCCGGCACGCCGTCGTTCGTCCGGCCGGTCGGGCGGAAGCGCTCGGTCTTGAGGTGCATCCGGTCCTCGTGCACGACGAGCTCGATGTCGTGGCGGATTGCCTGGGCGGCGATCGGATCGTTCGGGTTGTAGGGCGCCGCGTCGTCCTGCGGCGCCGTCGTCGGCGAGGTGAGGTCGTCGACTAGCGCGATCAATTGCTCCGGGCCGACCTCGGCAACGCCGAGATTGAGCGACTTCAGCATCGCGACCAGCCCGTCGCGGGTTTGCTTGAGCTCCTCGTTGGCGACGTTCTTGGTCGCGGGGACGCCGACCGAGACGATCACTTGGTGATGCCGGGCATGGAACGGGGCGTCGGCCGAGCCCGACTCCCAGACGAGACCGTAGAGCCGCTTCGCCCGGTGGCGGGCGATCGCCTCATAGACCCCGCCCTGGACGTAGCGCGGCGCGAACCACGGTGCGACGATCCGGCTGATGCGCGGGGACGCGAGGTGCAGCACCTGGAGGCCGGCACCGGGCGGCAGGCCTTCGGAGAAGAAGGCGCCGAGGATCTCGCCCGTGCGTTCGTCGGCGCCGATCAGCGGCGTCACCGAGAGGATGAACCCCTTCGAGCGCGCGTTGAAATAGAGCCGGCTCGCCGGGTCGAACACGCGGTACGGCAGCCAGTCCGACAGCATGTCGAGCATCAGCGGCGGCCGACCTTTCTCGGCATGTTCGGCGTCGCCGAGCAGCCCGGTGAGCACGCGATCGACGATCGTGTTCAGCCGCTCGGCCATCACTTGGGCTCCTTGTCGGCTGGCGCGGGCGCTGAGGTCGTGCCGTTGTCGCCGCCCTTCGGGGCCTTGGCGGCCTCGATCGCTTCGACGCTCGGGTAAGTCAGCGGCGCCTCGCCGCCTGGCCGAGGGGTCCGATCATGCAGGGGGAGCGTCATGTCGAACCCCTCGACCGCCGGTGCCAAGGCACCGGCGACGGCCTCGCGCGCCGTGGAGGGGAGGACCAGCGGCGAGGAAACGGGGGAATCGGGAATGGCCGAGGCAGCCGGCGAGAAGGGCGAGCCGAGATCGGCATCGGCCTCTTCGCCGCTTTCCTTTGCGGTAGGGTCATCTGCAGCCTGGGCGGCCTTGAGCTGCCGGCCGAGCTGCCGCATCAGCGGCGGCGCGGCTTCTTCGCCGGGCTTGCGGCGCAGCTCCGCGGCCCAGCGCGGATTTTCGACGACCGCCCAGGCGACCGCTTCGTCATGCAGCGTTCCGGCTTCGTCGACATGCGCCGGGAACACGATCTTGAGCGTGCGTTCCGACGTCCGGCCAGTGTCGCCGGCCGCAACCCCGGCCCGGACGCGGGCGAGCTCCGGCGACGAGCCAGCCTGCTCGAGCGCGGCGGTCGCGCCGGCGTCGATCACGTGGGCAGGCGCACAGCCGCCCTTGGGCGCGCGACAGGTGAACTCGCCCTGGATGTTGGTGCCGAACGTGGTGCAGCCGCTCAGCGCCGCCGCGAGGCCGGCGCAGACGACGAGGCGCTTGGGGTAAGGCATGGGGGTCATCCTTTGCTGGTCTGGCGGGGAGAGGCGCGGAGGAATTCGCGCAGCGCGGCCGCGGGGCGATAACCTTCGAGCACGGCGCCGTCGGACGGCCGCACGATCACCGGCGTTCCGCCGAAGCCGTGCGCCTTGGCAAAGGCCTCGTTGGCGTCGAGGCCGCTCGTGTCGCACGGCTTGGGATTGGCGAGCGCCAGGCCCGAATAGGCCATGCGCAGCGACATCTCCGGCCGGGGCGAACAGAGCACCTGCTCGGCGACCTGGCGGCTTTCCGCGCCGAAGATCGAGATCGGGCGTTCCTCGACCCGCGCGCCGATCGCCTTGAGCTCGCCCTCGAGCTTCTTGCAGTAGCTGCAGTTGAAGTCGGAGAAGACGACCACCTTCGGCCCGTCGGCTGGTCCCCAGGTAATCGCCCCGTTCGCCGGCAGCCCGGCGAGCGAGACCCGCGTGGGCACGCTGGGGCGCTGCTGCGGCGGCTCGTCCTCTCCGGCCTCTCGGCGTGCCGCGCCGGCGGTGAGAAGGTCCGGGTTGAGCGCCAGCAGCCGCGCGGCGGTCAGGTCCTGGCGCGCCTCCATGTCGTAGACGCGGCCGATCACGAGATACTTGGCCGTCCGGTCGACGTAGAAGAGGGTCGATTTCGAGGCGACCTCGCACAGCCCGCCGAGACCGGAGCATTCGATCGCGTCGATCGGCGTCTTCGGAAGCCTGAGCTTGAGCGCGGCGCGCACCGTGGCGGTGTCGGGAGCGGCCGTCGGCGCGGCGAGGCTGGCAACGCCCCAGCCGGTGGCGGCGGAGACGGCGACAACTGCGGCGAGTCCGGCCGCAGGGCGCAGCCAGCGGCGGGCCCGCGTGTTGGGTGCTTCGGTCACTGGGAGTTCCTCACGTAGGCGCCGTCGAGGAACACGATCTCGACATCGATGCCGGTCGGCATCTCGACGACGGGTTGGTACTGTTCGGCGCGCTCGATCAGGTACTTGCTGACCGTGTCGGCGGCGTCGGCGGCGCCCTGGCCGAGCCCGCCGGTGAGGATGTCGCCGGGCGAGAGCTGGCCCCGCGTGCCGTCGGGGTTGGTGGTGATGCCGGAGAACAGGCTGTTGGCATTGGCCGAAAAGCCGCGGCCGAACCCGCCGATGATTCCGGCGAGCAGCGCCTGGCTGACGAGACTGCCTTCGCGGCTGACGACCCGCCCGCGCACGCCGGACTTGCCGGCGAAGCTGATGAAGCCCTTGACCTCGCTCACTGCCACGCGGCCGCCGGGCTGGTCGCAGGTCATGCGGGCCAGCTTCACATAGACCTTCTCCGAGGAGAGGTCGCCGCGCGCCGCGCCGTTGACCACGCAGCCCTGGATGCGGGTGGTGAGCACCTTGCCGTTCTGCATCACCGAACGCGCAGGGCCGGTGATCCTCAGCACGACCGGCAGCGGATCAGTCTGGCTTGCGACGCCCGCGGAGGCGTCGACGCCGACGATCACCCGCGCCGGGGCATAGGAGTTGGGCGGAAGGTAATCGGGCGAGTCCTCGACCACGACCGGCGGCGCTTCGGGGCGTGCCGCGCGAAGCCCGGTCGCGCCGGCCTTCTCGCTGGTGAAGCTCAGCAGCTTCACTTCTCCCTGTGACGGGATCATCGCCTCGCCGCCGCCTGCCGCCGTGGCGGGCGGGGTGGTTCCGCGCGCATCGTAGCTGCCCGCCTGCGGCCCATAGGCCGGGGGCGGCGTTGCCGGTGCGGGCGCGGAGGCCTGGGCGGCGAGCCGCGACTTGAGGTCTGCGTTCTCGGCCGAGATCGCGTCGATCGCGGCCTGCCCGTCGACGCGCATGGCCTGGTTCTCTGCCTTGAGCGCGGCGAGCTGCGCCTCGACCTCGCTGCGCGGGACAGCGGATTCCTTGAGCGCCTTCTGCTCGCGCGTCACCGCGTCGAGCCGGTTGCCGTAGCTGGCGACGAACTCGCGTTGCGAGAGGTCGCGGTTGACGAGACCGGCAGTATCGATGGTCTGCGCCGCCTGGGGGTCGTCGGACGCGCCGTCTTCGTCGCCGCCGAGGATGAACCAGCTACCGCCGACCAGTGCGACGGCGGCGATCCCACCGAGCAGCAGCCTCTGGCGGCGCGCGGTCCGGGCGTTGAGGCCGGCCACTTCCGACGGCGAGGCGGGCTCGGCCTGCAGCGGAGCGGGATTCTCGTGCAAGTCAGTCATGGCTGCTTTCCCCGTTGGCGCCGACCACGAAGGCCGTCGTGCTGGTGCCGGGCTCGAGCGTCGGGTCGACGATCGACACGGCGAGGGTGTCGCGGGGCGCCAGGTCGCGCTCGGCGAGCGTGACGGACTTGCGTCCGCGGTTGGTGATCCGGACCACCTTGCCGGCGAGGCTGGCGCCCCGGTATTCGGCGACAAGCTGGATCTCGAGGTCGCCGGCGCGCGCGGGCAGGTCGCTCGCCTGCCGCACCTCGAAGCCGTCAATGGTCCGGTCGTTCGCCATCGCCTGCACGAGGCGGACAGCGCTGGTCGCGAGCGGGGTTTCGCTCTCCCATTCCGCGGCCTGGTTGGTCGCGATCGCGGGGTTGGTGATGAACACCTGCGCCGCAGGTATCGGCTCGACCCGGCACGAGACTTTGTAGACGAAACCCTTCTTGGTCGTCGCAAAGAAGCTGATCGACCCGGCCGCATAGGTCTCGGGCACCGAGACGTAGATGTCGCCGCGAATGGGTTCGTTGGTGACGGCGAAGTCGTTGTAGGGCGTGCCGGTCGACATCTTCGACACGCTCGCAAACTGGTCGCCGAGGAGCGCGAAGCGGGTGAGCTCGCGGGCCGAGACCGAGCACTCGATGCCGGCGCCGTCCGCCGCCTGCTTGAACTGGTCGGCCGCATGCGCCGGCAAGCTCGTGAGCGCGAGCATCGCGGTCAGGCCGGGCAGCGCGCCGCGCGCAAGCCTCCTGCATTGGTAAGCCATCACTGGGCCTCCTTGGATTTGTCTTGGGGTGGCAGCTGGACGAAGCCCGAGAGCGCGAGCCGCAGTCCCCGGTAGGTCCAGCTGAAACGGAACCGGCGCTCTTCGCTGGCGATGACCTGCGCGCCGACGAAGGTCTTGAGCGTGCCGGTGACCTCGGACGTGAGGGCTTTCGGATCGACGGTCATCGTCCGGATGACGAAGGCCTGGGTCACGTCCGAGCCGCGCTGCTCTTCGACGATGCGCACGAGCTCGGCCTTGAGGCGGCCGTGGCTGGCCGGATCGGCCAGCTTCAGGATCTCGCTCATCCAGTAGTCGAGACCCTCAGGGCTGCGGTTCAGAAGGACGAGCGCGGTGTCGCGGGTGACGAGCTCGAGATAGTCGGCCTCGACCCCGGCGCTGCTCACCGTCAGCTGCTTGGGCAGCGTCGGCAGAAGCACCACCTCGCGGTCGCGGGTCGCGGCGAGGCTTGTCGTGACCGCCAGTGCGACGGCCAAGCCGGCACTGGTCAGCGCGAACAGGTTGCGCTGCCTCAGCAGCGACTGCTGGCGCTCGTGCGAGATGTCGGCGAACATGGGTATCTCCCCTCAACCGGCAAGCAGGCGGCAGTGGGAAGGCGGCGTCGCACGGAGGCCCAGGAATCCGGCCGGCAGATACCAATATGCGGCATGGGTGAGCCAGGAGCTGGCGCGTCCTGCTTTTGCCTTTCGCAGCGCGAACCAGGCGCCGAAGGCGACAACGATGCCGATGAAGATATGCTGGCTGAGGATGCCCCAGGTGAAGGGGACGATCATCCCCGCGAACTCGTCGATGGTCCAGAAGCCGATGAGCTCCGGATCGTCGAGCCGACGGGGAATGATGTACCGGTCCGCCATGACGACGCGCCTTCCCGTGCCCGACTGTCAGATGACCGCGGTCACGACCGAGGTGACGATCGGGACACCCGTGCCCACGCCGATGCCGACGCCGACGGGAACCGCGACCTGGCTGAGCGAGAAGCGCCCGGAGGCGAGGCCGATCAGGCCGCCCGCGAGGCTGAGGACGGTGATGATCTTGCCGCCCGAGCCTTCGAGGAAGTCGGTGAACTTGGTCAGCGCCGGGGTGAAGGTCGTGTCGGCGCCCGCATAGGCGGCTCCGGCCGCGAGCGCGGCGATGGCCACGGGGATGGCAATGTTGGCGGCCCGGCCAGCGCGATTGAGGCCGAGGCCGCTTGCGCCGAAGCGCCGGGGGAGGGGGAGAGACTGCATGTGAAGCTCCGCTTCGAGAGGGTGAACCAGCGCTCTTTCGTTCGCTGTGTGTTCCACATGCATCTAGGAAACGGCTGTAGGAAAGGTGTGGCAGCGATCCGCCTTTCTCGCGGACGAATATGGACGGACCGGAATCGCCGTAGGCGGAGACTCTCGCTTATCTCAGCGGGTTAGCGGGGACTCTTTGGCGGCTAGCTCCGACGGCTCCGCCGGCATTCATCGACGAATCACCCTCTCGTTGCGATTCGCCTATAAACGATATGTTCTCCATATGTTCTTTTCGTTTTCCTACAGCATGGGACTCGCGTTATGCCTGCGACTCGCCATACCAACCGAGAGTCCTGCCATGCATCCAATCCCATCGATCAACGGTCACGCGAACGACTGTATCGCGCGAACCCTGGCATACGCTGTCGAACATGCCGACAAGCCGCGGCACCAGATCGCCCGCGAGGTGGGCATGCACCGCGAGACTCTATTGCGGGTACTGCGTGGCGAACGTCCGATCGGCCTCGACGAAGCCGCCCGCATCCTTGCTGCCTGCGGCGCCAGTCCGCGTGCAACGCTCTTGCTCGCCCTCTCCGGCCAGGAGGACCTCGCCTGCGAATGGATGGGCAGCGAGATGGGCGAGTTTCTCGAGGAACTTTTCAGCGCCCTGCCGGCTCAGCTCGAGCGCACGCTCGGCCGAAGGGTCGAGGATGTCAGGCCGCGCTGGGCCAACGGCACATCGCAGCTCGTCGCGCGCATGCTGGCCAAGCACATCGACGACTTCGCCAACCGCGACATCGCGATGGCGCTGTCCCGGTAGACAACCGACCTCGGAGGGGACCGAGCTCGTAGATGATAGAGGAAGACCAGATGACCGCCGTTCCCCAGAGCAGTGACAGCGCTCCGCCGCACGTCGGAGCGGGGTCCTTACCGTCCGCGCCCGCGCGGCTTCTGCGATTGCCCGAGGTCATCGCGCGTGTCGGCCTGAAACGCTCGGCTATCTACCAGCGCATGAGCGAGGGGCGGTTTCCGAAATCGCGCTCGCTCGGCCCGAGATGCGCTGTCTGGGTCGAGGCCGAGATCGATACCTGGGTTCGGTCGGTCGCTTGCTCAGATGCATCTCCGCAGGCTTGAGCGCTGCGTGCCAGGCGATGGCTCTTGCCGAACGCCCGAGCGGACCGCAGCGTCGTGTTCGGACGACGATAGCCGCACGGGCGCGGAACTACTCGCCCGGCGGATCGACGAGGAGCACAGGAGCAAAGCCGCCACCGGGTGTACGCATGTTGGTTGTCTGGCCTTGGTAGACGCGGCTCGCGACCAGCAGCGGCTCTCCCCGGTACGTGTAGAGCCGCACGTCGACTTTGCGTGAGACAGTTTCGCCATCGATGCGCATCATCCTGGTGCTCGGCGGCACGAAGGCCTGGGCGATGGAGCCCTCGTCTCCCACGATCTGCGCCCAAGTGGAGCGGGTCAGCTTGTCGCCGCGAAACGCTCCTTTGGACCCGTACCCTTTCGCAGGCTTGAAGAAGAGGTCTTTGCGCGCGGCCCAGAGTTCATCCGCGTTGTCGCGGGTCACCATGACCGTGCGGGGTATCGCGGCAGACAAGATTTCGATCGTCGCCGCGTCGACGCCAAGGCTGCCCAACCGCTCAGGATCGGACAGCATGACGAGGTTCCGTTTGTCCGCATGGACGGCGTGATTGAAAGGGTTCGGACTCAGGACGACGTCGCCGGCCGCGTAGGCATTTCGCAGCGCTTCATGCGCGGGCTCTTCAAGGGCGAAATCCGTCAGACGGTTGTACACGAGGTCGACCGCCCGGCCGTCGGCGAGCAACCGTCCGCCCGCGTGGCGAAAGTCTGCGCCATCGACAATCACGGCCTCGAAGCCGCAATCGCGAAGCATCTCCTGCGCAATCACGAACTCGGGATAGAGGTATTGCTCCTGCGGTCGGTCGTCGGTGATCGCAATCCGGCGCAGCGGCTCTGAGGTGCGTTGGCTTCGCCACTCGCGTCCGAACATATTCGTAAGGGCTGCGCTGAACCCCTGCGGCGGGGAGATTCTTGCGGTCTCCGCGCCGCAGCACCGTCGCTGCACTTTGGCCAGGATGGCGTTGAGGAAGGCTCCGCCGGCGTTGGTGTTGATCTCGATGAGCCGCGGCCCGGATGCATCCAGGTGGAAATCATACCCCATGAACACGCCGCTGGGCCCGTGGTCCGTCCGGGCGATTTCGGGAGCGTAGGAGAGCACCGCCTCGATGTAGGCCGGCATGGCGGCGACGCGTTCGAGGGCCTGCACGACCGACCGCATCTGGTCCAGGATCGACACCGAAAGGAAGGTGGCCAGTTCCGAGAACAGATGCGGATGGGTAACGGTGAATTCGGCTGCCGGGAAGACATCGCCCGAAGCCGCAGCCATCGCGCTGTTTAGATCCTCGCGATCCACGCTTACGCAAAAACAGCGCGCATTGAGGGCCTCGGGCAGCACGGCTTGGGGTCGACCTTTCTCGTCCTGATCCTGAGTTCTCACGATCAGGTGGAAGGCTCAACCCTTTCGATCCTGATGCCGTTTGCCGAAGACCCGCAGGGGGTGCGCGGGCCGCTGACCGCATGAGCGTAACCCTTGCCCGCTGCGATGACGAGATCGGTCAGCGACGCCGCAGGACTTTCCGCGCCTGAAGGGCGCGGCGGCGAAAGATGAGGAAAGGGGTAGGCGTGCAGCCGCGCTTCCTCCGCGGAACACGGATCGTCACCCATCCGGGTCCGAACTCGCTCCGCCAAGACGTTTCGCGATATTCCGCGTGACGGCCTCCATGCCCTGCATCCCGTCGATTGAAATGAGTTCTCCCCGGCGGCGATAATAATCCAGAAGCGGCCCCGCCGTTTGCCCATATTCCTCGAGACGTCGCGCAAACGTTTCCGGATTGTCGTCGCTCCGCACGGTGCCGCCCGCAGCCAGGGTATCGGCGACGCGCTTCGCCATTCGCTCGATCAGCACGTCCCGATCAAGTTTCAGCGCGATCACCGCATCGAGCTTGGTTCCCTTTCCGTCGAGCATCGCGGTCAGGGCTGCCGCCTGCTCGACGGTCCGGGGGTAGCCGTCAAGAATGAACCCGTTGCGGCAATCGTCCCGGTCGATCCGGGCGGATACCATCTGGTTCACCACTTCGTCGGGTACGAGTTCGCCGCGATCCATCATCGCCCTGACTGCCCGCCCGAGGTCCGTGCCGTCGGCCACCGCCGCGCGCAGCATTTCGCCTGTCGAGAGCTGCGGAACGCCAAAGAGTTCGACAAGTCGGCGTGCCTGTGTACCCTTTCCTGCTCCCGGCGGTCCCAGCACTACCAGTCTCATCGCTCTGTTCCTTTGGCATTTATCGCTTCGCTTTGCGCCGCCGACGAAAGATCGGCTGCGCACCCGAAGCCCGATAGCACCGCCGTGTTCGACCGAGCGAGGACGGGACTTTCCGGCCTTGCTTCGTCTAGATGCCCGGTACCACGCAACGCGCTTGCAGATTGGCTCGTGATCCATGACCGACATCATCATCACCATCAATCCCGGCTCAGCCACGATAAAGCTCGGCGTGTTCGCCTGCGAGAGCGGGCAGGCACGTCCGCTCGGGCGTGCGACCGTCGACGAGGTCGCCGGAACGCTGCGCCTTCAGATCGGTCAGTCGCGCAGCGAGCACGACCTTCCGTCCGGCGCCCCGGCGTCGACCATGCTGAACCAGGCGCTCGCGCGCCTTGCCGATAGACTGCCCATCCGTACCCCGGGCGCAATTGCTCAGCGGGTCGTGCACGGCGGCGATCAATTTGCCGGGCCGGCGATCATCGATCACAGCGTGCTTGCTCAGATCGAGACCCTGATCCCGCTCGCGCCGCTTCACCAGCCTAAGAGTGTGGCGCTTATCCGTATAGCCAGAGAGCTCTATCCGGACGTGACGCAGATCGCCTGCTTCGACACCTCGTTCCACCGCACTCAGCCAGACCTTGTACGTCGTTACGCGATCCCGCGGGCGTTGTTTGATGCTGGCGTGAAGCGCTTCGGATTTCATGGCCTGTCGTATCAGTTCATTGCCCGCGAACTTGAGCGGCGGCGACCGGAACTCGCCCGTGGCCGCGTCGTCGTCGCGCACCTGGGCGCAGGCGCCAGCCTCTGCGCCCTGGACGGCGGTGTGAGCCGCGACACCTCGATGGGGTTCTCGACCCTCGACGGTGTACCCATGGCAACACGTTGCGGGGCGATTGACCCTGGCGTGCTGCTCCATCTGATGAATGTTCGGGGCATGTCGACGGAGGCGTTGGAGGACATGCTCTACCATCGCTCCGGTCTATTGGGCCTTTCCGGCGTCAGCGGCGACGCGCGGGTGCTCGTTCGAAGCGAAGCGCCGGCTGCAGGCGAAGCGCTGGATATCTTCGCCTTTCGCGTCGCGCGAGAAGCCGCGGCGCTCGCCGCGACGCTTGGAGGCATCGACGCTTTGGTGTTCACGGGCGGGATTGGAGAGCACCAGCCCGAAATACGTGCCAGAATCTGCGCGCGTCTCCGGTGGCTGGGGGTAACGATCGATGCGCAGCTCAACAGCGCGAACGCTCCCGACATCGCCCTGTCCGGTGCAAGGGTTGCAGTCCTGATCATCTCCGCGGATGAAGAAAAGGCGATGGCCGAGGAGTGCAGTGCATTCCTGGCGTCCGCTTGATCAATCGCCACGATCCCAGCCGGGGCACAGCCGCGGGGCATTTGGCAGCGCAGGTCGCCGGCGCTTCGTCGAACGGAGCAAGGTGTTGCGAGTGACGCTCGAACGGGTGAGGGTCTTTCCCAGTCTTCTCGGCAGGCTCCATCCACGCGCGATCTGATGCTGGTCAACGATGCCATTCCGGCAAGCGCGCTACGCGTTGGCAAGGAGCGGGTCCGCACGTGTGTGCCGACGGTCCGGAGCCGAGGCAGGTGATGGAAACAGGCAATGCTGGAGGCCACCCGCGATCCTGCGCTTGTCATCATTATGTGTCCGCTCGCGCACATCTTCATGCACCGGGGTTATAGTGGATGGGGGGCTGCGGCGCCGCATGCGGGCGAGCGGTCAACGCGCCTTCGCCGGCGCTGACCGAACTGCACTAGAGCCGATCATTCAAGCAAACTACCGGTGTCACTTGAGCGCATCAATTCTCTCCCGGTGGCATTTACGTTCTTCAAGCTATATCCTCTCGTTTTGAGGGGCAGGGTGCTGCCGCGCACACAGTTTGCTGGCGGTGCCGGGCGGCCACTTCGTCGTGGAACCTCGAAAGAAGGACTGTCGAATGGATGAACATGGCGCGCATCACGCGCACCACAACCTTCAGCACGAGTCGGCTGCGGATGCTGACCCTGTTGTGGTCGAGGCGGCCGGATCCAGTCATGCCGAGCACGCTGGCGGCCACGATCATGGCGCGATGATCGCGGACTACCGGCGTCGCTTCTGGGTGACGTTGGTCCTGATGCCGCCGGTGCTGCTCCTCTCGCCGATGATTCAACACTGGCTGGGGCTTGCCGGAGCGATCTCCTTTCGCGGCGACGGCCTGCTGCTCTTCGCCCTCTCCACCGTCGTCTATGTCTATGGCGGTTGGCCGTTTCTAACCGGCCTGGTCTCCGAGCTGCGCAAGAGGCAGCCGGGGATGATGACGCTGATCGCGCTGGCGATCTCGGCCGCCTACTTCTTCTCGGCGGCCGTCAGCTTCGGTTTCCCGGGCGAGACTTTCTACTGGGAACTGGTGACGCTGATCGGCATCATGCTGCTCGGTCACTGGATCGAGATGCGCTCCGTCATGGGGGCATCGAGAGCGCTCGAAGAGCTGGTGCGCCTGTTGCCGGATACGGCAACCCGCATCGAAGCCGATGGCACGACCCACGAAGTTCCGATTGCGTCGCTCGCACGCGGCGATCGCGTGCTGGTGCGTCCCGGAGCCAAGGTGCCGGTCGACGGCACGATCATTGACGGCAGTTCGGGCTTCAACGAAGCCATGCTGACCGGCGAATCCAAGCCCGTCTCCAAAGGCGTCGGCGAAGCGGCGATCGGCGGCGCCATCAACGGCGCCGGGGCCGTGACGATCCAGGTGACCGCGACTGGGGACAAGACCTATCTCGCACAGGTCATTGACCTGGTGAGGAAGGCTCAGGCGACCCGCTCGCGAACCCAGGACTTGGCGAACCGTGCGGCAGCCTGGCTGACCTACATTGCCCTTATAGTCGGCTTTGGCACGCTGATCGTGTGGCTGCTTCTCGGCCAGACGCCGGCATTCGCGCTGGAGCGGATGGTCACGGTGATGGTCGTTGCCTGCCCCCACGCGCTCGGCCTTGCGGTGCCCCTCGTCGTCGCGGTCAGCACCTCGCTCAGCGCCGGCAACGGTCTTCTCATCCGGGATCGCGCCGCGTTCGAGCGGGCGCGCAATCTTAACGCCGTCGTGTTCGACAAGACCGGTACTTTGACCGAGGGCCGCTTCGGGGTCAGCGACATCGTCGTGATCGGCGAGGCGGACGAGAATGCCGAGCTGGCTTTTGCCGCCGCCGCCGAGAGCCAGTCCGAGCATCCGATCGCGCACGGCATCGTCGCCGAGGCGAAGGATCGCGGCATCAGCTGGTCCAGGCCAAGCGAAGTGCGCAATATCACCGGCGAGGGCATCGTCGCGAAGGTCGACGGAGAAGACATTCGCATTGTCAGCCCCGGTCATCTCGCGCGCACCGGCACGGAGATTTCCGATCCGCGTCTGAAGCAGCTCGAGAGCCAGGGCAAGACTGTGGTCGTTCTGGTGCGCGGCGGCGCACCGCGCGCCTTGTTCGCGCTCGCCGACATCGTGCGGCCGGAATCGAAACAGGCGATCGCTGAGCTTAAATCGCTCGGCGTCGACTCGATCATGCTCACGGGCGACGCCCATGGCGTTGCGGAGGCTGTCTCGGAGGAACTCGGGATCTCGGAATATTTCGCAGAAGTGCTGCCCAACCAGAAATCGGAGAAGATCGAGGAATTGCAATCGCGCGGTCTGAGCGTTGCCATGGTGGGCGACGGCGTCAACGACGCGCCGGCCCTGGTCGTCGCCGACCTGGGAATTGCAATCGGGGCGGGGACCGACGTCGCGGTGGAATCCGCTGATATCGTTCTGGTACGCAGCGACCCGAGCGACGTGGTCGCCATCCTCGGTCTGTCGCGGGCCACCTATCGCAAGATGGTGCAGAACCTCCTGTGGGCAACCGGCTATAATGCCGTCGCCATTCCGATGGCTGCAGGGATCACGTTCGGCACAGGATTCCTGATGACGCCGGCCGTCGCTGCCGCCCTCATGTCGGTCAGCACGGTCATCGTCGCGTTCAATGCGCAGTTACTGCGATTCTACAGGGGCCGGCGGCCGGTGGAGGCGTGATCGAATGCGTGTGATCTTTCCGCTGCCGGGCAACGAAGCATTTGCGAAACGCCTAAGCGAGGCCGGAGGCATCGAACTCGGCAGCCTGGAGACAAGGCGCTTTCCCGACGGGGAAAGCTATGTGCGGCTCCTCACGGACGTCCGAGGCAAATGCGTGGACCTGGTCTGTAGCCTGGCGAATCCCGATCAGGCCTTTCTGAGTCTGGTCTTTGCGGCGGACGCTGCGCGCGAGCTTGGCGCGCGCGAAGTAACGCTGGTCGCGCCCTACCTCGCCTATATGCGTCAGGACCGACGCTTCAGGCCCGGCGAAGCAATTTCCTCGAAGAGCTTCGCCCGGCTCGTATCAGCTACGTTTGACCGGTTGGTTACGGTGGATCCGCATCTTCATCGCTACCCCGAACTGTCTGCACTCTACACGATCCCCAACATCACCCTGCATGGCGCACCGGCGCTCGCCGACTGGATCGCGGCAAACGTAGAGGCGCCGCTGCTGATCGGGCCTGACGAGGAGAGCGAGCAGTGGGTGTCGACGATCGCCTCGCGGGTGGGCGCGCCGTTCACCGTACTGCGCAAGATCCGACACGGCGACCGCAGCGTCGATGTCGAGGTGCCGAATCTCGACGCTTGGCGCGGGCGCCAGCCGGTGCTCGCCGACGATATCGCCTCGTCTGGCCGCACGTTGATCGAAGCAGCGCGCAAGCTGGTGCTCCAAGGCTTTGCGAAGCCGGTCTGCACGGTCATTCATGGGGTGTTCGCCGAAGATTCCTACGAGCGACTTGCTGATCTTTCGAGCCGGATCGTGTCGACGGATTCGGTGACCCATCCGTCCAACGCGATCGCGCTAGCGCCGCTTGTCGCGGAAGCGCTCGCCAAGACTCATGCCAGCGCGCAGGATCTGGTTCGCCATCGCCGGCCCCCCGAGCCGCTCGATGAGGTCGAGCTTGCGGGTTTCGACTCCTTTCCGGCTAGCGACCCGCCGCCCTGGACCGGAGGCTGAAACCGGCTCCGCTACCGGCCAACCACCACAAGCAGGCGAGAATGACACAGGCAGATTTGTTCGAGACTTGGCGAAAGGGGTTCGGCCCCATCGTCCACTCCGATGAGACCGTCGCGCGCGTCCACGCGCTCGCCTCGACCGCAGCGTCAGGGGAGGAGGCGCTCTACCGTACCCTGATCGCCGCGGACCGGCTTGCGAGCGCCTCCATGTGGGCGGTCGTCCACATGACCTATGCTCGGCGCGTCGATCTCTCGGGTGCGCCCCTTCCAGCAGATGCGTTCAAGACCACGCCCGAGGGGCACACGGGCGGGTCGCTCAATATGGTGCCCGCATTCGTCGGCTATCTTGCGGCCAATGTGCTGAGCGCCAGGACTCGCGCCTGGCTGATGGGGCAAGGCCACAGCGTCGCCGCGATCGAGGCGGTCAACGCGCTCACCGGCGACGTCTCGCCGGCACAGCGGGGGCGCTATGATCGAAGCGAAGCCGGCCTCTCGCGTCTGGTTGCGGACTTCTATTCCTATGCCATCGCCGCCGACGGAGCGGCGGCCGTTCCCCTCGGGAGCCATGCCGGGCCCAATACCGCCGGCGCGATCTCCGAAGGCGGCTATCTCGGCTTCGCCGAGGTGCAATATGTGCATATGCCTTTACCCGGCGAAAGCCTCGTCGCCTTTCTGAGCGACGGAGCATTCGAGGAACAACGCGGCTCCGACTGGACCCCTCGCTGGTGGCGCGCCGAGGACAGCGGCTTCGCCATTCCCGTGATGATCCTCAACGGCAGGCGGATCGAGGAGCGAGCGCAGATCGCCCAGCAGGGCGGGGCCGAATGGCTCGCCGACCATCTGCGCCTGAACGGCTTCGATCCCTTCACCATCGATGGGCGCGATCCGGCCGCCTTCGCCTGGGCCATATTGGAGGCCGAGCAGCGCCTTGAGCGCTTCATCGCCGATCCGGGGCGCCGCTATCCCGCGCCTATCCCTTATGTGATAGCCGAATCCGTCAAGGGATTCGGGTTTCCCGGTGCCGGCACCAACGCCGCTCACAATCTGCCGCTCAGCGGAAATCCGGCTTTTGACGATGCGGCGAGACGCGAATTCAACGCGGGCGCGGCTGCGCTGTTCGTCCCGGCCGACGAGATCGAGCGCGCCGTCGAAACCCTCGCCATTCACGGCGCGCAGGATCGACCGCCGGAAAGCCAGCACCCTCTGGCGCTGCGCCATCCCCAATCGCCGGCTCTGCCCGACTTCGACTGGAGCGTCGCTGGCGACCCGCCAGATTGCGCGATGCACGCGCTCGATCGCTGGTTCGTGCGCCTCGTGGAGGCCAACCCCGCGATGCGGGTTCGGGTCGGCAATCCCGACGAGCTGCGCTCGAACCATATGGGAGCTGCGCTCGAGCGCTTGCGGCACCGCGTGAACAACCCCGAGACCGGTGTCGCAGAGGCCATTGACGGAGCGGTCATCACGGCCCTCAACGAGGAGGCCGTGGCCGGCGCCGCTCTCGCCAACAAGGCCGGGCTCAACCTGATCGTGAGCTACGAAGCGTTCGCGATGAAGATGCTGGGCGGCCTGCGCCAGGAGATCGTTTTCGCCCGCCGGCAGCGCGAGATCGGGCACGAGCCTGGGTGGATCTCGGTGCCATTAATCGTCACCTCCCATACTTGGGAAAACAGCAAGAACGAGCAGTCGCATCAGGATCCAACGATCGGAGAAGCCCTGCTTGGCGAGATGAGCGACACCGCACGGGTGTTGTTCCCAGTCGACGCGAACAGCGCGGTGGCGGCGCTGCGGTCGGTTTACCAGGGCCGGGGCCAGGTCGCGTGCCTCATCGTCTCGAAGCGCGATATGCCGCATCGGCTCGATGAAAAGGCCGCGCTCCAGGCTGTCCAGGCGGGTGCAGTCCATATCGAAGGCGCGACCGCGAACGCAGACGTGCAGCTCGTAGCCATCGGCGCCTATCAACTTGAGGAAGCGCTCAAGGCTGCTCGGCGTCTTACCGATACAGGGCTGCGTCCGCTCGTCACGATGTTGATCGAGCCGGGCCGCTTCCGCGTACCACGCGATCCGATCGAGCACGCTTTTGCCGCCGACGACGCGGCGCTCGCGGAGTTCTTTCCACCCAACGCACCCCGCGTGATCGCGACCCATACTCGGCCCGAGCCGATGCTTGGGCTGCTGCGGCGGCTCGACGGTGGGCCGTCAAAGACAATCGCCCATGGCTATATCAGCCGGGGCGGCACTCTGGACGTGGCCGGCATGCTGTTCGCCAACCGGTCGACCTGGGCCCATCTCGTCGAAAGTGCGGCGAGATTGATGAACCGGCCCCGGGATCAGTTCCTCTCCGCAGCCGAATGTGCCGCAATCGATGGCTGCGGCAATCCGCACGACCTCATCAACCCTTGCGCAAACAGAAGGACCGCTTGATGCTAACCATGACTTCGCTGGGCGGGGCCGGGACCGTCACAGGTTCGAAGCATCTGCTCGAACACGACGGCAACCGCATCCTCATCGATTGCGGCCTGTTCCAGGGCATGAAAAACCTGCGCGAGCTCAATTGGGAGCCGCTGGCAGTCCCGGCCGGCAGCGTCGATGCGGTCATTCTCACCCACGCCCATCTCGACCATTCGGGCTATCTTCCGCGCCTCGTCCGGGACGGTTTTCGTGGTCGCATCTACGCAACCGCGGCGACCCGGGATGTTGCCGCACTGATTCTCAAGGATAGCGGCTATCTCAACGAGAAGGACGCCGATTTCCTCAATCGCATCGGGGCCACCCGGCACAAGCCAGCCTTGCCGCTATACGGCGTCAAGGACGCCGAGCGCGCGCTCGAGTTGTTCACGCCGGTATCCTTCTCCGAGCCGGTCGAGCTGCCTGGCGGCGCGATCGTTACGTTCCGCCACGCCGGACACATTCTTGGTGCCGCGACGGCGGACGTCGAATGGGGCGGCCGGCGCATTGCCTTCTCGGGCGACCTCGGCCGATATGCCGACCCTTTCATGCTCGACCCGGAGCCAATTGCAGAAGCCGACTTCGTGGTCATCGAGTCGACCTACGGCAACCGCATTCACGAACCGACCGATCCCGCAGAAGCACTCGGTGAAGTCGTCGAACGCACCGTCGCGCGTGGCGGGACCGTGGTCATCCCGGCCTTTGCAGTCGGGCGCGCCCAGGCACTGCTCTATTATCTATGGAAGTTGCGCGAGGCGGGGCGGTTGAGAAATGTGCCCATCTATCTCGACAGCCCCATGGCCATCAAAGCAACAGACATGCTGTGCGACCACCTTGCCGATCATCGCCTCGCGCCGGAGGTCTGCCGCGCTTCATGCGACATCGCCATCTACACACGCGAGGTCGAGCAATCGAAGGAGATCAGCACGAACTCCTATCCAAAGATCGTCATTTCCGCGAGCGGTATGGCGACCGGCGGGCGCGTTCTTCATCACCTTAAGGCGTTCGCGCCCCATCGGAAGAATTCCATCGTCTTCTCGGGCTTCCAGGCGGCGGGGACGCGGGGTCGCGCGATGCTTGAAGGGGCGCGCGAGGTAAAGATCCATGGCCAGTGGATTCCGGTCGAAGCGGAAGTCGCCGACCTGCCGATGCTTTCGGCTCATGCGGATGCCAATGAACTGATGCGCTGGTTGTCCGGATTTCAGCGCGCGCCGCGGCGGGTCTTCATCGTTCACGGCGAGGCGCAGGCCTCGGAGGCATTACGCTCGCGCATCGATCACGAGCTTGGATGGGATGCCGTCGTTCCGCGCCAGGCGCAGATGTTCGAACTATGACGAGGCCCGATCCAGTGATTCAGCCGACATTGCGTGCTCGGCGGCTCGGTCTTCACACGCAGCACCAGCCGGTCGTGATCATGCGCACGGACTGCCATGTCTGCCGCGCCGAGGGACTGGCCGGGCGCCCCCAGGTATTGCTTTCGGCGGCGGGCCGGGAGGTGCGGGCTGCGCTCTTTCAGGTCGAAGGGGACAGCCTGCTCGCGCCGGATGAAGCCGCCCTGTCCGAAGTCGCGTGGCAGATGCTCGGTGTGACCGAAGGCGCTCCGATCGCGGTCACCCATGCGCCGGCGCTCGAGTCGGTCGCCAGCGTTCGACGGCGGATCTACGGGCATCGCCTCGATGCAGCAGCATTCGCCGGTATTGTGGAGGATGTCGCGGCCGCGCGCTACAGCGATGTGCATCTGTCGGCGTTCCTGACCGCCAGCGCCGTGCTGCCGCTTGACGAGGACGAGACAATCGACCTCACCGCGGCGATGATCGGGGTTGGTGACCGTCTGTCCTGGGGTGCCCCGATCGTGGTCGACAAGCATTGTGTCGGCGGCCTGCCGGGCAATCGGACCACGCCGCTGGTCGTGGCCATCGTTGCGGCCAACGGCCTTCTCATGCCGAAAACCTCCTCGCGTGCGATTACATCGCCCGCCGGAACCGCCGACACGATGGAGACGCTCGCGCCGGTCGATCTTGATATCGCCACGTTGAAGCGCGTGGTCGAGCAGGAAGGTGGCTGCATCGCCTGGGGTGGAGCGATCCACCTCAGTCCGGCCGACGACAAATTCGTGCGGATCGAGCGCGAGCTCGACATCGACACCGAGGGCCAGCTCGTCGCCTCGGTCCTGTCAAAGAAGATCGCGGCCGGCTCGACCCATGTGGTCATCGACATTCCGGTAGGTCCGACCGCGAAGGTGCGCAGCGAAGAGAATGCGCAGCAACTTGCCGAGCGCATGCGCGCGGTCGCTGCGCGCTCGGGCTTGCAAGCACGGTGCCTGCTGACCGATGGCACACAGCCCGTCGGACGCGGTATCGGACCCGCCTTGGAAGCCCGCGACGTGCTGGCTGTACTGCGCAATGAGCCAGACGGGCCGGAAGATCTTCGCCGGCGCGCCGCGGCGCTTGCCGGTGTGGCGCTTGAGATTGGTGGCAAGTCCGAACCGGGCGAGGGCACGGCCCTGGCGCTCGAGACGCTGGCGGACGGGCGAGCCTGGACCAAATTCCAGGCGATCTGCGAGGCCCAGGGCGGCATGCGGGTACCGCCAGTGGCGGAACAAACCCACCCTCTTGCTGCTGCGCGGGACGGGCGGGTCGTCCATATCGACAACCGGAAGCTGGCGCGACTTGCCAAGCTGGCCGGGGCTCCGGAAGTCAAGGCCGCGGGCGTCTTCATGGAGGTTCGTCTGGGCCAGGAGGTGGAGCGGGGCCAACCGCTTCTGCACCTCCATGCCGAGACTGCTGCAGAGCTCGCGTACGCGCTCGATTATGCCGAAGCCGCGGGGGACATCATCCAGGTGGAACCATGATGAAACGTTCCGAAGCCATTGGGGGAGAATGAAAAGGATGACCGAGCACGAGCCAGTCCGCGTCGCGATCAATGGTTACGGCGTCATCGGCAAGCGCGTGGCGGCCGCCGTCATGGCGCAGCCTGACATGAGGCTCGCCGGAATAGTGGACATCGCCACGGACTGGCGACTGCGGCCGCTGGTGGCTCAAGGTATCGATGTTTACTCCGCGACGCCGGAACATGTCGCGCCGATGCGCGAGGCAGGCTTGCCCATCGCCGGCACACTTGATGAGCTTCTCGGGCGGGCCGATCTGGTCGTGGACTGCACGCCCAAGCGTGTCGCAGCCCGAAACGCGGAGACCTATCGAGCGAGCGGGCTCAAGTTCATCGTGCATGGGGGCGAGAAGCATGAGGTCACGGGGCATTCCTTTGTCGCCGAGGTCTCGTTCGAAAGCGCTGTCGGACGCGCGGCGACGCGGGTGGTGTCCTGCAACACAACCTCAATTGTGCGCACCCTGACGGCGCTCAAGCGCGCGGGCCTGTTGAAACGCGCGCGCGGGACGCTGCTGCGACGAGCCACCGATCCATGGGAAAGTCACCTCGGCGGCATCATGAATACGCTTGTCCCTGAGCCTGACATCCCCAGTCATCAGGGGCCGGACGCCCGAAGCGTGGATCCCGAACTCGACGTGGTCACGATGGCGGTCAAGGTGCCGCAGACTCTGGCGCATCTTCACTACTGGTCGGTGCAGCTGACGCGGAGTGCGAGCAAGGAAGAGGTGCTCGACGCCTTCAGGGCCTCATCGCGCATTGCACTGATCCGCGCGGGCGATGGTCTCGCTGCGATCAACACCATCAAGGAACTGATGGCCGACCTCGGCCGCCCGCACGACAACCTCTATGAGGTCGCGCTGTGGGAGGACATGCTCAAGGTCGATAGCGATGAGCTGTTCTACGCCTACATGGTCGACAATCAGGCTATCGTCATTCCCGACACGATCGATGCCATCAGGGCCCTGACCGGCCCGGCTGCCAAATCGGCCCATTCGATCGCCCAGACCAATGAAGCGCTGGGTATTTCGGGAAGGCTCTGCTGACTCTGCACAGGGAGCTGGTTACACCTCAGGTGCGCGCTCGAAAGCCTCGGACAGCACTCCGAGGCGCCGATCGACCGTCTTCACAAGACACAGGTCTGTTATCTGGAACGGCATCGTCGTCGCGACTTGCCGATCAAGCCGCACTCGCGCCACTAGCTCTTCGTCACTTCGCTGACGGTGGCTCCATGAACTTTACCATATTGTAGATCGCAGCAACGACCGCGCCCGTGAAGCCGCCGGCGAGAAGCGCCCAGGCCCCTCCGACGCACAGCGCCGCAAGCGAGCCAACCGCAAAGCTTGTGAAGAGCCCGATAAAGGCATGCGTCACCGGTACGCCGACCGTGGCTCCGGCCCAGCATGCCGCGTAGACGACGAATAGCGACAGGGCTCCCGTCAAGGAGAGGCGCCCGACCGAAAGCGGCAGGCGGCTCTCAACGATCGGGGAATCTGTCGCGCCTGTCATCGCGTGTCTCCTTCACTGATCGCGGTGCGCCCCATGGCCGCCATGCGAGCCGTGCATGAGCAGGTGCATGAGCGGGCAAAGCGCAAAGATGAGCAGCGGCCAATATCCGGCTTCCTCGCGCGATGAGCCGATCGAGTACCAGATGGCGAGGAGCACCACCGCACCCACCATGAGCGACACCAGAACGGTCAGACCGCGCTTGCTGTTGGTCCTGCCTTGCACTGGCTGATCTCCTTCAGCGCATTCCTAGCCGCCGGGGCCAATCGCGATCCCTTGTAGCAGACGGATGACAAAGTGGAAAAGATTAGGCGGCCCGGAAGACAGTCTCCCGATAGAGAAGCTGCTGCATCCGACCGTTGCTCAAGGCCAAGTTCGCGAAGAAGGGCAACGACGGGCGTCAAGGCAACGGTTCGAGGGTTCCGAGCCAGGCGACCAGCGCCAGCACGGCCAGGCCAAGTACCGTTTCGATCACGATCGTGCGACGCAGGCTCGTTACGGTTCCCGGGAGTTGCCGCTTCGCAAGCGCGGGCGTGAGATAGTAGCGATTGATCCCGGCAAGGATCAGCATTGCGGCGAACGCTGCGAGTTTCAGCAGCAGTAGCTGCCCGTAGGGCGTGAACGGCAAGCGAGCGATCCCCTCAAGGCCGGTCAAGAACCAGCCATTGACGAGCCCGCTGAGCACAAGGACCAGCACCAGCGGCACGCCAAGCGCCGAAAAGCGCGCGAGCGCCGTTTCCAGCTGGACGATGTCGTGGGGCCCGTCGGCGCTGCGTAGCAGCGGGAGGAAACCGAACAATGCGCCAATCCATAAGGCTGCGGCCCAGGCGTGAAACGCGTCCGCGACGAGGTGAACCCAGCTTTCGCTGGCCGCGGCATGGCCCATCCATGCGAGACTTGCCGCCGCGATGGCGCCAAGGCCACCCGTGGCGACCAGGGTGGCTCGCGACAGGGGCAGGGTCACCAGCAGCAGCAGTGCTGCGCCGGCCGCTACCGCTCGAACAACGGCCGCCTTCCCGAAGCTCATGAAGGAGATGACACTGCCCACTGCTTCGAATGAAAATCCCCCCGCGAGGGAGCCGGTAAACAGGCTTGCCTGGAACGCGATGGCGAGCAGGGCTGCTACGGCAAGGATCGCGGCCCCAGTTGTGAGCAACCGCCTTGTGGCCCGGTCCAGGGAGGGGGAGGTCGGTCCGGCAGGCGCGTACAGGAAAAAGAGCGACGACCCGAAGAGGATCGCCGCTCCTGTATATTGCAGCAGCCTGAGGGAGATGATCGCGAGTTCGATCACGCTCAGCCCACCCGGAAGTTCACATGCCCTTCCATCTTGTGCCCGTCTGAACCCGCTGCCGTCCAATGGATCGCGTACGAGCCGCGGTGGAGCGACGACCGAACAGTGCCGATGATCCGTTTCCCGTCGGATGAGACGGTTGTCTCGACCGGAATCTTCATATCGTGCTCTGGCATCAGCAGCTCGAACTTGGAGAACGCGGGAACCACTCGCTCATTGAAGGTCAGCGTGATGGTTCTTGGCGAAGCGGTGACGGTGGCATTGGCTGCCGGGCTGGAACTGACCAGCTTCGTATGGGCAGAAGCGGGGAGCGTCGTCGCCAGCCCGGCGCTGACCAGGGCCACTGCGAGTCCGGCTTTGAGGAATTTCATGATCGACCTCCTGAATTGTATCGAGTTTGATATGAACGGGCGGGGATGCACATCTTCTGAATGTTTGCGGGGACCTGCGTTCAGCTAGCCACGCGCGAAGACTTCGGTCCTGCCGTTGCGGTCGAAGCCGATCACATCGAAGGGATCCTTTGCTCCATCGGGCATTTCCATGCCCGGTGAACCGCGAGGCATTCCGGGCACAGCGAGGCCGATGAACGGGCCCCCGTCGGCCACGAGCCGCTTGAGGTGAGCGATCGGAACGTGCCCTTCGAACACCAGCCCGGCCAACTGCGCGGTATGGCAGGATGCGAGCTGCGCCGGAACGCCGAGCGCCCGCTTGCGTGCGGGCATGTCGGGGTCCTCGATCATGCGTACGGAAAAACCCTCGCGTTCGGCTATCCGCACCCAGTCTTCGCAGCACGGGCAGTTGGGATCGCGGTAGACTGTCATGATCGGCTGCGCCGCGGCGCCGTCGCCAGACAGACCGCTCGTTTGCTGGCCCGCCTCGCTCTTGCCGGAGCAGGCAGCCAAGCCAAATACCCCGGTGACTGCCAGCCCGAAGACCAGGTGCCGGCGTGAAAGGTCGGAACGGATCATGATCGTCCTCCGTGTGGATGGCGCACGCGATGCGCGTCATGTTTCTTTGCAATCATCAGAACCATGCCCTCACGCCAGCAAGAAGGCGCAAGCCGCTTACCTTCTCGCCGGCGGCTCGCCGGAAATCGCGCGTCTCCCCGGTGGCGGCTTCGTACTCAATGCCGAGGTAGGGGGCGAAGAGCTGGGTAACCTGGTAGCGCAATCGCGCTCCGATCGCGGCAGAGTTCAGGCCCGAGCCGATCGCTCTTGAGGGGATGTCCTGGAGCGCGAATTCCAGTTCAGCACGGGGCTGCAGGATCAGGCGCTGCGTGATCCGCATGTCGTGCTCCGCCTCGATGCGCGCGGTCACATCCCCCTCGTCCGACAGAAATGCGGCCGCGTCGAGCTCGATCCAGTAAGGCGCGAGACCCTGAACGCCGAGGACCAGGTGGACGCGATCTTCGCCGGGACCGACGTCGAGCCTGACGCCGGTTTGCAGATCGAACCACGGCCCGATGGCATGGCTCCACAGGGCCTGCAATTCGGCGCCGTCGAACGCACCGCCAAAACCACCATGGCCTTCTGCCTTCAGCCACAGCTTGTCGATGTCGCCGCCGTACCAGGCCTGCGCGTCGAACAGATACACGTCCTGTCCGTCGACCAGCTGCGCTTCGAGACGATCGACGAGCACCCTGTAGCTCTTTACGCCCCCGTGCATCGCGCCGAGCTCTGTGCGCCTGGCAATGGCCATGGCCGTCTCGCCGAATACGCCGTCGGCAGCATATTCGGGTCCGCTGAAGGCTTCAGGAGGTGGCCCGGCGATCGGCGGCAGAGACGCTGCCTCTGTCGGCTGACCGCCGGCGGCCGCATCGTGATCGGCATGGGGATCGGGCGGAGCGCCTTCCGGAGCCGGAGCCGAGGCCACGTGGCCGGCATGCGGGTCAACCGCCACCGGCTCACCGGCATGCGCCGAATGGTCGGACTCGGCCTGCGCGGGACCCGCTTCACTGTCGGCTTGCGAGGTTGCCTGCGATTCCTGCGCATGAGCGCTGTGATCGTCATGCTGGGCGAGGACGGCGCCCGGCGTGAACGCCGCGACAGCCGCGGCCAGGAAAAGATACGACCTCATGCGGCGTCTCCTTCGAGCGGCCGCACTTTGACGATGCGCATCATCCCGGCGTGCATGTGATAGAGCAGGTGGCAGTGAAACGCCCAGTCGCCGGGCGCGTCGGCGGTCAGGTCGAGGTCGACATAGCCGCCCGGCAGCACCCTGACCGTGTGCTTGAGCGGCTGATGCGCCCCGTGTCCGTTGACGAGCTCGAAGAAGTGGCCGTGGAGGTGCATCGGGTGAGTCATCATCGTGTCGTTGATGAGCCGGAGGCGGACGCGTTCGTCGCGTGCAAAGCGATAGGGCTCGGGGTTTTCGGACAGCTTCTCGCCATCCATCGACCACATGAAACGCTCCATGTTGCCGGTAAGATGGATCTCGAGCATGCGTGTGGGAGGGCGCGTGTCGCGTCGCGGACGCAGCGATGCCAGATCCCGATAGGTCAGCACGCGATGCCCGACATTGTCCAGGCCGATACCGGGGTCGCCGATCCGGTCCATCGGCATCGGTGCGATCATGTCGACCCCGGGTCCGACTGGAAAATCGACCTTCGATTTGTCGCGCATGTTCATGCCCGCCATGTCGGACGCAGCTGCGCTCGCATCGGCGCCGGGCGAAGCTGCGTGCGCCATCCCTCCCATGGCCATCCCGGCATGATCCATCGACGCATGGCCGCCTGCCGGCGCGGAAGAGCCATGTCCCATGGCAGAGTGGTCGACGGCGGGGCTAGACGCGCTCGAGTGGTTCATGTGCTCGGTGCCCGAGGCTGCCGCGGCTGGCTCTGCATGGGCCCCGGCCTCGTGACCGGCACCATGATCCATGCCCATGTCCCGCATCCCTAGCGTCGGGCGCTCGCGCAGCGGCGGCACGGCGGCGCGCATTCCGGCGCGCGGCGCGAGTGTCGCGACGCCCATTCCCGAGCGGTCGATCGTCTCGGCGACGAAGGAGTAGGCCTGGTCTGCCGGCTGCACGATCACGTCGTAGGTTTCGGCATTGCCGATCTGGAACTCGTCCACCTCGACCGGCTGGACCTCGATCCCGTCGCTCGCGACGACGGTCATTGGCAGACCCGGAATACGCAGATTGAAGGTCGTCTGGGTCGCCGCATTGATGATACGCAGCCGAACCCGCTCGCCCGGCCGGAACAGACCGGTCCAGTTTTCCTGCGGGCTGTGGCCATTGACGAGGAACTGGTAAGCCGCCCCGGTCACGTCGGCAATGTCCGTCGGATCCATGCGCATGCGAGCGAACATCTCCCGCTCTTCGGGCGTCAAGGGGTCCGTCTTGGCCCCAATCCGGTCGGCGAGAGTGAGCTTCTGCCGATTGAAGAAGCCGCCTTCCTGCTTGAGCCGGGAGAAGATCGTGTGCGGGTGCATGAAGCTCCAGTCGGACAGCACGATGACGTGCTCGCGATCCGACCCGATCGGGTCGGGCCCGGCCGGGTCGATGATCATCGGTCCATAGTGACCGAGCTGCTCCTGCAACCCGCTGTGGCTGTGATACCAGTAGGTACCCGAGTGGATCAGCGGAAACTCGTAGACGAACGTCGAGTGCGGCTTGATCCCCGGAAAGCTGACGCCCGGAACCCCGTCCATCGCGAACGGTACGAGCACACCATGCCAGTGGATCGACGTATCCTCGTCGAGGTGGTTGGTGACCGCCAGGCGGACCTTCTCGCCCTCCCTGAACCGGAGGAGCGGCCCGGGGATCGAGCCGTTGATCGTGACCGCGTGGCCGAGCCGCCCGTTAACGTCGAAAGCCTGTTCGGCGATCGTGAGGTCGATGTCGGGGCCGGTCAGCGTGCCGAACCCCTTGGCGGCGGCGCCATGGCTGACGCTCTGCGCCCAGGCCGGCCGAAGCGCCGACAAGCCGAGCACGGCGGCCCCGCCAGCGACGAAGCGGCGCCGGTCCAAAGATAGAATGCTGGTCATGAAAGACCTTTCCAGGATCGTGTCAGGCGGGGGCGCCGGCCAAAACGGCGCCCCACACCCATCAATTGCCGTGTTGCGAATGATCGGCCGGCGCGTCGCCGGCCTCTTCATGGTACTTGTCGCAGCACTCCATTGCCTGCCCCTGCTGCCGCATCTTCTCGCAGCAATCCTTCATGTGCTCCGTGTGTTCCGACGGGTGCGAGGGTTGCGGTTGTCCGCGCTGCTCCTCGGCATGCTGGGCATGACCGGCGTGGGCATCGGCGGGGGGCGCGCTTTGCGCGGCGGCGGGTGTCGCGATGGCAAGCGCCAGCGCTCCAAGAAGTACTCTCATGTGATTTTCTCCAAGATCTGAAGCTGAAGGGGGTAAGCTTCAGCCTTGCCTTGGAGGGGGAGTCGCGATTTCGAGCTCAAGCCCGGCCAGGAGACCGACCGGTGCGGCCGTGAGCGGCGCCTTCGGCGTTATCTCGGTTTCCGCCAGAGGAGAATCGAGCGACGGGATCGCCGTGCAGGCGGCACAGTGATGATTGGGGCCTGCCGGAGCCTTGCCCGGTTCGGAATGTTCGTCGCAGTGGCCGGCCTCGACTGCTGCGGACGCCGGTGCGCCAACCGCGGCCGCCTGCGCCATGCCCAAGGGCATGAGCATCAGCGCAATCGCTGTCACCAGGCGGAGCAGAGTCGAAACCATAGAGCGCATCTACGCCAAGCTGCCTTTACCGTTCTTGACTGGCGCAAGCTCCGCCAGGTCCCCAAGGATCGGACATTCGGGACGGTCGTCACCATGGCACCTGGCCGCGAGATGCTCAAGCGAGCGGCGCATGTCGTCAAGCTCAAGAGCCTTGCGCCTGAGCTCGGCGGCGCGTGCCAAAGCCAGCTTCTTCACGTCCGCGCTCGAACGGTCCCGGTCGTTCCACAGCGCCAGCAACTGGCGGATTTCCTCAATCGGGAAGCCGGCGTCGCGGGCTCGTCCAATGAAACGCAGCGCATGGACGTCGCGCGCGTCGTATTCGCGGTAGCCGGAATCCCGCCGCGCGGCGGCCGGGACCAGCCCGATCTTTTCATAGTGGCGGATCATGCGCTGGCTGATGCCGGAGGCCGCCGCGGCTTCACCGATCTTCATCGCAACCACTCCGCTATGGCATAGGCGAACAAGGCTCCGATGATGAGCCAGCACGCCCAGTATCCGAACCGCTCGAGCCGCGCCGGCCTGTAGCCTTCGGCCGACTGCAGCCGCATCGCCCCGACCATGCCGAAGAGATGCACGACGACCCCGCCGACAAGCGCAGGCCACGCCAGGGCCGGGACCCGGTCGGCAAAGAGAACTCCGGCGCCAAAGCCAGCCACGCCCGCACCGACGGCAGACAGCGATCCGAGCGCCGCTCGAGCGCGATCGTCGTGCGGGCGTACGGTCCTCAAAGTCTCGCGCTCCTCAGGCGAAGCGAGTTTCCGATCACCGCGACCGAGCTGAACGCCATCGCCGCGCCGGCGATGATCGGGCTCAGCAGGATGCCAAACCACGGATAGAGGATCCCCGCGGCAATCGGGACGCCGGCGGCGTTGAATACGAACGAGAAGAACAGGTTCTCGCGGATGTTGCGCATCGTCGCCCGGCTGAGGCGCCGCGCGCGCACAATGCCGCCCAAGTCCCCTTTGACTAGGGTGACCGCCGCACTCTCCATGGCGACATCCGTTCCGGTGCCCATGGCAATGCCGACGTCGGCTGCTGCAAGCGCGGGGGCGTCATTGATCCCGTCGCCGGCCATCGCGACGCGGCGGCCATCGCGGCGCAGCTGCTCCACCTTGGTCTGCTTCTGGTCGGGCAGCACCTCGGCCATGACCTCGTCGATCCCGACGCGGCGCGCCACGGCTTCAGCAGTGCGCCGGTTGTCGCCGGTCATCATCACCACATGGATGCCGCCACGCCGCAGATTGGCGACCGCCTCGACAGCCGTATCCTTGATCGGATCGGCGACTACGACGAGCCCGGCCAGTCGTCCGTCGACGCCGACGAACATCACACCTTCGCCATCGGCGCGATGCTCGTCGGCCTGGGACTCAAGAGCTTCGCTCGAGATACCGGCGTCGGCCAGCAAAGCCTTGTTGCCGAGCAATATGGTCCTGCCGTTTACCTGCCCGGTCACCCCTTTTCCGGTGATGGAGGCGAAATCGGAACTCTCCGGCAGCGCCAAGCCTCGCTCCTCTGCGCCTTCGACAATGGCTGCCGCGAGCGGATGCTCACTACCCCGTTCGAGAGCCGCTGCCAGGGCGAGAACCTCGTCGGCGGCAAACCCTTCGACCGGCTTGACGGCCACGAGCTTCGGCTTGCCGAGAGTAAGCGTGCCCGTCTTGTCGACGACGAGCGTGTCGATCTTCTCCATCAGCTCGAGCGCCTCGGCGTTCTTGACCAGCACGCCGGCCTGCGCACCCCGCCCGGTTCCCACCATGATCGACATCGGGGTGGCCAGGCCGAGCGCACAGGGGCAGGCGATGATAAGCACCGCGACGCCGTTGACCAGCGCGTGCGCCAGCCGCGGCTCGGGACCGACAAAGTTCCAGACCAGGAAGGCGAGAATGGCTATGAGGACAACCGCCGGAACGAACCATCCGGAGACCTTGTCGGCGAGCGCCTGGATAGGCGCGCGCGAGCGCTGCGCGTCGGCGACCATCCGCACGATCTGCGCCAGCATCGTATCGCGTCCGACGCGCTCGGCTTTCATCAGCAGCGAACCGGTGCCGTTGACCGTCGCGCCGGTGACGCGATCGCCCGGGTTCTTCTCCACCGGCACTGGCTCGCCACTGATCATCGACTCGTCGACCGAACTCCGCCCGTCGGTCACGACGCCGTCGACCGGAACCTTTTCACCGGGCCGGATGCGGAGCAGGTTGCCGACGTGCACATGTTCGAGCGGAATATCTTCTTCGGAGCCATCGTCGTTGACGCGGCGTGCGGTCTTCGGGGCCAGGCCCAGCAGCGCGCGGATTGCCCGGCCGGTCGCCGAGCGAGCCCGCAACTCGAGCACCTGCCCCAGCAGGACCAGCGTGGTGATGACGGCCGCGGCCTCGAAATAGACCGGCACCAGACCGCCCATGGTCCGCAGCGAGGCCGGGAATATCCCGGGCGCAGCGGTCGCAACGACGCTGTAGCCGTAGGCCACCCCGACGCCGAGCCCGATCAGCGTGAACATGTTGAGGTTGCGGGTTTTGAGCGAGGCCCAGAAACGCTCGAAGAACGGCCAGCCACCCCACAAGACGACGGGTGTCGCCAGCGCGAGCTGAATCCACATCGAGGTCCGCATCGGCAGCGGCTCCCAGCCGAACAGCTCGGCCGCGATCACGAACAGTGCCAGCGGCACGGTGAAGAGCGCGCTGACCCAGAACCGCCGGTTCATGTCGATCAGCTCGGGATTGGGGCCTTCCTCGAGCGTGGGTTCGAGCGGTTCGAGCGCCATGCCGCAGATCGGGCACGTGCCGGGCTCATCACGGCGGATCTCGGGGTGCATCGGGCACGTCCAGATCGTGCCCGCGGCGGCTTGGGGCAGGGCAGCCATGGCCGGATGCGTCACCGCCGGATCGCTCGCGGCGGGATTGAGAAATCGGTCGGGGTCGGCCTTGAACCTGTCGAGGCACCGCGAGCTGCAGAAGTAATAGGTCGTGCTGCCGAGTTGATGTGTGTGTTCGGCCGTTCGGGTGTCGACCTTCATGCCGCACACCGGATCCGTGACGATAGTCGGCTCGCCAACTTCAACGGGGGTACCGCCGTGCCCGTGGTCGTGCGCGCTGCAGCCCTCCGCCATCGCCAGTCCTTTCAGGTTCGACTCACTACTCGAGCCAATATAGAGTTTGACATGGTGTCAAGGTCAAGGCGGCAATCCAGAGTGCCACAATTCCTTTCACATCCGGCCTGGCTGGCTTCCTTTGCTTCGGGAGCAACTGCCTGGACCAGCGGCCCCGGGTGTCTGCGCTGGCGGAACCAAAGGTCCGTTGCGCCGCTTATCGCGCAGGCCGAGCTTCGAGAGGAAACGTCATGCGGGTATTTGCTTTAGTGGGCGCAGCTGTGGCGATTGCCGGACTTGGCGCATGCTCGCAGTCGGAGGAATCCGAGCAGAACGCCGCGACGCCGATGGAGCAGGCATCTCCGATGGCAGGCGGCCAGACGATGATGAACGACGAGGAGATGGACCGCCAGATGGCGGCCATGACCGGCCCGTTCGCCGACTCCGAACGTGACATGCATCGCGCGATGCGGACGGCCGTTGGCGTCGACGTGGCCGACACCTGGACCCGCAAGATGATCGCCCATCATGAGGGAGCCATCGAGATGTCCCGAGCCTTCCTCGCCCAGGAAGGAGGCAGGGAGGATGCCCGAGCGATGGCGCAGCAAGTCATCGACAAGCAGACCAAGGAGGTCGCCGAACTGCGGAGCCTGCTCAAGGATGGCGAAGGGCAGCCCGCATCCGCGCAGCCTTACTTCTCTGCGGAGCGCGACATGATGCACGCGATGATGAACGCACGCCGCGACGACGTCACGGAAAGCTTCCTGGCCAAGATGCTGGAGCATCACCGGGGCGGCGTGGCGTTGTCCGAAGTTGTGATCGCCGAAGGAAAGGACGAGCAGATCCTCGCCAAGGCGCGGAAGACCAGAGACGATCAGGCGAAGGAAGCCGCTGAGACCGAGGAGATGCTCGAAGCGTAAGGGCGGCCTAGATGCGAGAAGGACATGTCCTATTACATCTCAACGATGCTGAACGGGGATATTGCGGATGCAAGCGCACGAGTTGAAGTTGCGCTCAAGCAAGAAGGCTTCGGGGTCATAAGCCGCATCGACATTCGCGAGACCCTCAAGGCGAAGATCGGGGTCGACTTCCGGCCGTATCTGATCCTGGGCGCCTGCAACCCCAAGCTTGCGCATGAAGCGCTTCAGCTCGAGGACAAGGTCGGCACCATGCTACCCTGCAACGTGGTCGTGCAGCAGTTGTCCCCTGGTGTGATAGAGGTAGCGGCGATCGATCCGGTGGCGTCGATGCAGGCGATCGCCAACCCGGCGCTTCAGCAAGCGGCGCAGGAAGTGAGAAGTAGGTTGGCGTCGGTCATCGAATGTCTTGGTCAAACTCGGGCGACCTGACGCTAGGCCTCTAACGCCCTTGGTGGGGTCTCAAAGCCGACCCGTCAATTCATCCCAAGCATCGCCCGGCATCGAGCGTGCGTGACGTTCATTGGATTCATGCCCCTGCCTTTGGCCTCCGCGTGATCGTGCCGGTGATCGACGCCCATATCGCGCTCCATTCGCTCGCAATAGGCGCGCTCGTCAGCTGTGACCTCGCTCGTTGTTACGCAAGCAGCTAGCGGCATAGCCGTTGTGAGAGCGAGAAGAATCTTCAGCATGGGGAGCTCCTTCAAGCGCCGCATGCCCGCCAGCCTGCCCAAGACAGATTTGCATGTTGTCCCAGCTTCGTTGCCTGCGGCTAACCACGAATGGCGATTAAGACGCTTAGAAGATCTACCAGCCGTGACGGCTCAGCTATTCGTAGATTACCGGATGCGCCCATGTTTGCGGAGGTTCATTGGACTGCTACCGGACGGCGTCTTGAATCTTTGGAAGCATCTCTGGGGTTACGACGGCCTCGCGCGCGGGCAGGGGGACATCGCCACGTTGCCCAGAGGATTCGATGTCATCGATCAGCAACTTCATCTCGGCAATCTCCCGAACTTGGCTCGAGATGATCTCGTCAGCGAGTTCTCGTACTCGCGGATCGCTGATCGCAGCCTTTCGCGCATTGTTGATGGCAATGGAGTGGTGAGGAATCATTGCGCGCATGAACGTCACGTCTCCAACGAGCGCTTGGGTTCGGTTCACGGCCAGGAGGGCGATCCCCGCGACGACAGCTGCAACCAGGACCATCACCTTGGTGCTTTGCCCTTCGTACATCGACCACATGAAGCCCAGCATGACGGCGGTCATCACGCATCCCATCACCAGGGATGCGATGAAGCGGTTCAGGCTGAACATGACGTGCTCAGAGCTGTAGACCAGCTGATACATCAGCACGAACATGATGGCGCTAGACGTCGCGATCATCGCTACAAAGCGCCCCCATCCCATTTTGCTCATCGCTTGATGCTGCTTCTCCATCCGGGTGCCTCCGCAGTGCGTGGTTGAGTTGGCCGAAGCCGGCCAGCTTACTCCGGTTAACCCAACGGCTCCGTTTGTTGTTCCTACGACACGCCTCAACGCAGGGGCGGGACCCGAAATCTCGGCATGACATTCAAAGCAACAGAGGCAGCAGCCATAGGAGACTAGCATGCACCACATGCGGGAGATGATCGCCACACACCCCAGCGTTCAGGGCAATACCAATGACGTGCTGATCAGCTGTATCGAAGAATGTTATTCCTGTGCACAGACATGCATTTCGTGCGCGGACGCATGTCTTGCCGAAGAGATGGTGGAACAGCTGCGTCAATGCATTCGGCTGAACCTCGATTGTGCGGATCTGTGTCTTGCGGCGGGCTCGGTGGGCACTCGACGGACCGGCAGCAATGAGGAGATTATCGCAGCCACAATGCGGGCATGCGCGGCTGCGTGCCGGGCCTGTGCGGAGGAGTGCGAGCGGCACGCGAGCAAACATGAGCATTGCCGCATTTGCGCTGAGCACTGCCGTCGTTGTGCGGAGGCATGCAACGAAGCGGCGGATTCCGTTCGCACCCCAGTTGCTGCCTGATCCAGCTGGACCGGTCCAGGCATCTTTCCAGCCCGGACTATACGCGCCGGCGGCGTTCGCGGCTTAGGGTATGCAGGGACTCAACAGCCGGGCCGTAGGTTGCCGATTGCAGGCGTATCGTGTGGAGAAGTGGCCTCTACGCTGTTCTTGTCCCACTAGCGCGGTGGAGAAGCTTCGCGGAACATCATAAGGGCTAGGCCATGTGCTTTTCGGCTCAGGCCAGCTTCGTTGCCGGATCGGTCCTGCTTGCAGTGGGCGCGGTGACACTAAAGCAGGTGCGAGTTCGCACGGAATTACCTTACGCAGCGATCCCAGGCTTATTCGGAGTACAGCAGCTCTTCGAGGGCGGTCTTTGGCTGGCCCTGGCGAGCGGACAGAGTCACTTGGCTTCGGCGCTCACCCATTTCTACGCATTTTTCTCGCACGTACTCTGGCCCGTTTACGTACCGCTCGCCGTGCTCGCGATCGAGCGCGTCGGCTGGCGCCGGCGGCTGTTAGGGTCTAAACCCAATCAGCCTCTTGAAATTCAGTGCGTGTATTGATTCAGAGTGTCTCCGCTGAAGCAGGAGA
>NZ_JBANRN010000017.1:0-46023 GCF_037154155.1 Alteraurantiacibacter lauratis | reverse complement strand
GTCTCCTGCTTCAGCGGAGACACTCTGAATCAATACACGCACTGAATTTCAAGAGGCTGATTGGGTTTAGACCCTAAAGGAGTAATAAAGGGAATGAGTCACCGAAAAAATAAAGCCAAAAGCTTTATTTTGACAAGGGAGGAAGGGGATGGTGGCCGCTCGTACACAGAAGACAGCTTTTACATGATGCCACATGGATTGTGTATCAAGACGGGCGCGGCAATGTGGTATCCTGTCGATATTGAGCAAGAAAGTACCGTTGAAGTCTGTAGACGAGAGCTATCAGATGATATGCTAGCATTGTTTGATTAGCATTTACGGCAAACAAAGGCTCTTAACCGCATTATTGGCCTAAAAGCCAGCTCCTGCCAGCTACCCACAACCCTCAACACCAAAAACCTACTCCCCCGTCCCTTCGTAAGCCTCGACAATGCGGCCCACGATCGGGTGGCGCACCACATCCGCGGCGGTGAAGCGGGTCACGCCGATGCCTTCGACGCCTTCCAGCCGTTCGACTGCGTCGGCAAGGCCGCTCATCCGGTCGCCGCCGGGGATGTCGACCTGTTTCGGATCGCCGCAGATCACCATGCGGCTGTTCTGGCCGAAACGGGTGAGGAACATCTTCATCTGTTCGCGCGTGGTGTTCTGCGCCTCGTCCAGAATCACGAAGGCATCGGCCAATGTGCGCCCGCGCATGAAGGCGATGGGCGCAATCTCGATCTCCCCGCTGGCCAGCCGCCGCTCCACCTGTTCGGGCGGCATACAATCGAACAGCGCATCGTAAAGCGGGCGCAGATAGGGGTCGACCTTCTCCTTCATGTCGCCGGGCAGGAAGCCGAGCTTCTCGCCCGCTTCCACCGCCGGGCGCGAAAGGATCAGGCGCTGCACGCTGCCCGTGATAAGCTGCGAAACCGCCTGCGCCACCGCGATATAGGTTTTGCCCGTGCCTGCCGGGCCGAGCGCGAAGATCATGTCGCGGCTGGCGAGCATCCGCATATAATCGGCCTGCACCGCGGTGCGCGGCACGATGGTTTTCTTGCGCGTGCGGATCATGATCGGCGGGTGGTGCTTTTCGTCCGCGATGATGCCGTCAAACACCGGCTCGTTCGACATGGCGATCAGCGCCTCGATCGTGCCGGTATCGATGTCCTGTCCGGTCAGCAGCCGGTCATGCAGTTTGAGCAGCACATCGCGCGCGCGGGCGACATCATCCTCCGCCCCCTCGATCACCAGCCGGTTGCCGCGCGCGCCGATATAGACGCCCAGCCGGTTCTCCAGCAGCACCAGATTGGCATCGAATTCCCCGAACAGCGCGCCCAGTGTCGCCTGCTGTTCAAACTCCACTTCCACTCTGGCGCGGCGCGCATGATCGCGGCGGTCTTCGGGGTGGAAGGCGGCTGTCCTTTCAGACACGGGGGATTTGCGGGCCATGGAGTCCTTTCGGTTGATGGGTGCAAGATTAGGCCGCCGCCGCCGGCTTGCAAGGTGGCCGGCGAAAGTCAGCGGTGGAAAGTCATCCAGCCGTCGCAAATCGAAGGGTGCGCGTCAGGCTGAAACCCGCTCCAGCACCCGGCCCGCCAGCGAGTTCGGCCCCGCTTCCACCAGTTCCACGCGCACCAGATCGCCTATCGCCGCATCGCCGGTAAAGAACACCGATTGCAGCCAGGGCGATTTGCCCAGCCATTGGCCGGGGAGCTTGCCGCGCCGTTCGACCAGCACCTCGCAGGTCTTGCCGACGCTTGCCGTGTTGAAGGCGTATTGGTCGCGGTTGAGCGCATTTTGCAGGCGGGCGAGTCGCTCCTCCATCACCTCGCGCGCGATCTGCCCGTCCATCGTGGCGGCAGGTGTGCCGGGGCGGGGCGAGTATTTGAAGCTGAAGGCGGCGGCGTATTTTACCGCATCGACCAGCGCCAGCGTCTCGGCAAACTCGGCCTCGGTCTCGCCCGGAAAGCCGACAATGAAATCGCCCGACAGCGCAATATCGGGCCGCGCCTCGCGGAAGCGGTCGAGCAGTTTGAGATAGCCGCGGGCGGTGTGCCTGCGGTTCATCGCCTTCAGCACCCGGTCAGACCCGCTCTGCACTGGCAGATGCAGGTAAGGCATCAGCTTGTCCACCTCGCCGTGCATGGCGATCATGCCTTCGGTCACGTCATTGGGATGGCTGGTGGTGTAGCGGATGCGCTTGAGGTCGGGCAGGGCGGCGAGCGCGCGCACCAGAGCGTCAAAGCCGATGTCGCGCCCGGTATCGTCCACGCCTGTCCACGCATTCACATTCTGCCCCAGCAGCGTGATCTCGATAGCACCCGCTTCGAGCAGGATCTGAGCTTCGCGCAGCAGATCATTGAACGGACGTGATATTTCTGCCCCGCGCGTATAGGGCACCACGCAATAGGTGCAAAACTTGTCGCAGCCCTCCTGAATGGTCAGGAAAGCGCTGGGGCCGACCTTGCGCCGTTTGGGGAGGGCGGCAAACTTCGCATCTTCGGGCATGTCGGTGTCGGTCGCGCGCTCGCCCGCCACCGCGCGGTCGATCATGTCGCCAAGGCGGTGATAGGCCTGCGGGCCGACCACCATGGAGACGGCGGGCGCACGCGCCATGATCTCCTCGCCCTCGGCCTGCGCCACGCATCCGGCCACCGCGATCAGCGGCTCCTTGCCTGCCTCGCGCCCTGCCTTCACCAGCCGGCCAATGTCCGAATAGACCTTCTCGGCCGCTTTTTCGCGGATGTGGCAGGTGTTGAGCACTACCAGATCGGCGTCCTCGCCTTCGGGGGCGGGCGTGATGCCCTTTTGGCTGAGCAATTCGGCCATGCGTTCGCCGTCATAGACGTTCATCTGGCAGCCGAAGCTCTTGACGCGGTAGGTCTTGGGTGGGGTGTGTGCGGTCATGGGCTGCGGCGCTTACGCCAAAGCCGGGCCGATTTCCATCCCCAGCGCCGCCGCCACGCGCCCTTGCGCCGCTGTCGCCATCGTCTTGCGGTTGGTCAGCTCCGCCCCGCTCAGCGGATCGAGGAAGCGGATGGTGAGGTAAATGGGCCGGGTGCGCGCCATGATACGGCGGAAATTGGCAAGGCCCGGTTCGTCCCCCACCCAGGCGATGTCTGCCGCCTCCTCGAAATCGAGCGCAAAGGGCTGCACCGGAATATCGTGCGGCAGGCGCTCCACCGCGGATAGCAGGCTGGAACGGAAAGGCAGCAGCGTGCGCCCGTCACCTGTGGTGGCTTCGGGGAAAATGGTCAGCCGCCGGTGGCCCAGCCGTGCCACCACCTGTTCGACCTGCGCGGCCACGGTGCCGCGCTGATCGCGGGTGATGAACAGCGTGTCGTTCTGCAGGCACAGCCATTCGAGCATGGGATGCCCGGCAAGGCCATCATGCGCGACAAAGGCGGTGCGACTGGTGCCCGCCAGCGCCAGAATGTCGAGCCAACTCACATGATTGCCCAGCAGCAGCGCGCCTTTCAGCGGCTTGCCAATCACGCGGATTCGCAGCCCCGCAATCCGCGCCAACGCGCCCAGAAACAGCGGAGGAATGATGTCGCGCCGCCCGAAGGCCGCAAAAACCAGATGCGGCACGACGATGGCTGCAAAAATCACGAGCCACAGGGCGACCCGCAATCCGACCAGTCCCCAGCGCCAGCCAAGAGGCGGCTCAGGCGCTGTCTCAGCCTTCGCGATCAATGCGCACGCCGTAGAGTTCCATCCGGTGATCGACAAGGCGGTAGCCCAGCTTTTCGGCAATCACCTTTTGCAGCGCTTCGAGTTCGGGATCGACGAATTCGAGCACCTTGCCCGTTTCGACATCGATCAGGTGATCGTGATGCGCTTCGGGTGCGGCTTCATAGCGGGCACGGCCATCGCCGAAATCGTGCCGGTCGAGAATGCCCGCTTCCTCGAACAGGCGCACCGTGCGGTAGACGGTGGCAATGGAAATCTTGGGATCGATGGCAGAGGCACGTTCGTGCAGCGCCTCGACATCGGGGTGGTCTTCGCTGTCGGACAGGACGCGCGCGATCACGCGGCGCTGTTCGGTGATGCGCAGGCCGCGTTCGGCGCAGAGAGCTTCAAGGTCGATCCTGGTGTGCGGCAATGCCCTGCATCCTGCCAATAATGAAACACGCCCCGCCACTATGAGAGCGGCGGGGCGCATTTTCAACCTTCAACCTGCGCAAGAAAGGCGGGCCTCAGGCCGACTTTTTCCGGCGACCGCGGCGCTGGCCGGGTTGGCGGCCAAGGCCGATCTTCTTCGCCAGTTCACGGCGCTTTTCGGCGTAATCGGGCGCGACCATCGGATAATCGGCCGGCAGACCCCAGCGGGCGCGGTATTCTTCCGGGCTCATATTGTAATTGGTCCGCAAGTAACGCTTGAGCATTTTCAGCTTCTTGCCGTCTTCCAGACAGACAAGATGATCGGGCTTTACCGAAGCGCGGATGGAAACGGCGGGTTCCGGCCGCGCTTCTTCCACAACCGGCGTTCCGCCAAGACCGGCCAGCGCGCCATACACGCTCTGTATCAGGGGCGGCAGATCGGAAACATCGACATTGTTGTTGGCGACATGGGCGGTGACAATATCCGCGGTGAGCGAGATCAGCATCTCGTTCATGTCATTCTGGAGATTATCCATAGTTACCTCGGCAATCTTGAGTGCGACGATTATATTTCTTGGGCACGAGAATTGCGATTCGCGGCCGAATCGGCCCCTGCGCTCAAGATAATAACATTGCAAGAGAGGAAAGTCGCGGGTGGAAGGAAAAATCCTTCGGAATTACTTGAGCAAAGCCTCCCGCAGATAGGTAATTGCATCAAGCGGCCCGGATGTCCCCGCGCGGTAATAGTTCGGACGCCTGCCTACTGGGGCAAATCCGTGGCGCAAATACAGAGCCTGCGCGGGATTGCCGTCGCGCATTTCAAGAAACAGGCGATTTGCCCCGCGGCTGTGTGCGTCTGCAATGAAACGGGCAAGCAAGGCGCCGCCCACGCCGTTTCCGCGCGCGGCGGGCATCACCGCGATAAGCAGCAATTCTTCTTCCGGCCCGATCTGGCGCGAGAGGGTGAAGCCCACTGCATCTTCTGCCGCCAGCGGTTCCTTCCCCGTCGCATCGGCCAGCAGGAAATGGGTGTTGGGCTGCGCCAGCGCATCGCCCACCTGGCGGCGGTTCCACGCTTCGCCAAAAGCGGGGTCGAACGCGGCCTCCATCACCGCCATGATGGCATCGAGCGCGTCCATCACTGTCGCACCACCGCCGCGCCGGGCAGGGCGGCATCGGGCGCGCGGCCGTACAGTGGGGCCAGATCCGGCGTCAGCAGCGCGGGCGGCACCAGCAATGCGTGGCGCGCATCGGGCAGCAGGTCGATCGCCTCCACCGCTTTTCCCGCCAGTGCCGCAAATTCGGCTGCGCGGTTTCCCGCGACAATGCCCTGCCGCCCGTGCTGCTGTACCGCCTGCGCCGGCGGCAGCGACAGCGTCTCGCCCTGCGCCAGTCCGTCCGCGTCAAAATCGCCCACGAACCATTCGCCGTGCCCGCCATTCATGCACGCCGTGACCGTAACAGCGCCGCGCATATGCCGGGCCATCGCCGCCACCAGCGCCAGCGTGGGATAGCCCCGCACCTCCGCTGCCCAGGCAAGCCCCAGCGCACGCGCGGCGGCAAGGCCGATGCGCACACCGGTAAAGCTGCCGGGGCCGAGCGAGATGAGGATGCGTTCGGCGCGTCCCTTGCCCGGCAGGGCGGCAATCGCGGGCACCAGCCGTTCGGCATGGCCGCGCCCGATGATCTCGTGCGAATGGCCAATCACGGCGTCGTCCTCAAACAGCGCCACCGAGCAGGCTTCCGTGGCGCTGTCGATGGCCAGCGTGCGCATTGCTGCCCGCTCAGATCAGACGGTTGAAACGCGCGAAGTCCGGGCGGGGCAGGCGCGGATGCACTTTGGATCTGTCGCCATAGCCGACCGAGCAGATGAAATTGCTTTTCCAGCTGGGCGTATCGGCAAAGAAATCGGCATCGACCGCCGCATTGTCGAAACCCGACATCGGCCCGCAATCCAGCCCCAGCGCGCGCGCGGCCATGATGAAGTAACCGCCCTGGAGCGATGAATTGCGGAAGGCCTGCGTGCGGCGCATCTCTTCCTTGCCGTCGAACATCGCCTTGGCATCGGGCGAGGGGGGGAAGAATTCGGGCAGATATTCGTGGAAATCGGTATCCATTGCGATGATCGCGCAGACCGGCGCGTTGCGCACCTTGTCCTTGTTGCCTTCTGCCGCATGGCCCGCCAGCCGCTCCTTTGCCTCGGCGCTCTTGCACCAGACGATGCGCGCGGGAAGCTGGTTCATCGAAGTGGGGGCCATCTTCATCAGGTCCCAGATGGTGGCGATCTGCTCATCGCTTACTTCGCGCCCGTCGAACCACTGGCAGGTGCGCGCCTCGCGGAACAACTGGTCGAGCGCGGCAGGATCGAGAACCCCCGACATCAGGCGGCCCGCACTTCGGTGACTTCGGGGATATAGTGCTTCATCAGCCCCTCGATCCCCTGTTTCAGCGTGGCGGTGGAGCTGGGGCAGCCTGAACAGGCGCCCTGCATCTGCAGATAGACCACCCCGTCGCGGAAACCACGATAGCGGATGTCGCCGCCGTCATTGGCAACGGCGGGACGGATGCGGGTTTCGAGCAGTTCCTTGATCATGTCGACGATTTCCGCATTTGCGGGATCGTCGGCTACCAGCAACTCGTCCTCTTCCGGCGGCACCGCGATGCCCCCCGCGTTTGGGGTATGGAAAAGCGGCGCCTCGGAAATGAAATGGTCGAGCAGCACGCCCACCACCTGCGGTTTGAGGCTGGCCCAATCAGCGCCCGGTGCAGCAGTGACCGAGACGAAGTTCGCGCCGAAGAACACGCCGCTTACCTCGCCCGTGTCGAACAGCGCCTGCGCCAGCGGCGAGGCTTCAGCATCTTCGGGAGAGGCAAAATCGCGCGTGCCCGAAGGCATGACCTGCCGGCCGGGCAGGAATTTGAGCGTGGCGGGGTTGGGCGTGGTTTCGGTCTCGATAAACATGCCTAGCGTTGTAGGAGCCGGGGCAGGGGTTCACAAGGCGGCTTTTGGGTCTATTCACCGGTCCTTCATCCCTTGGCTGGCCTATACCGATCCATGACCCTGATCCGGCGCCTGACGCGCGTTCTTGCTCCCCTGCTTATCCTTGCCGTGCCGGCGCCGCTTCTGGCGCAGGACGATTGCACGATTGGCGTTGCCAGCCAGGCCGATGTGCCCGCCTTTGCGATGCCCGACGATCCGTGGATCTTTCGCGGCACAGATATTCCGGTCGATCCGCAATGGCTGATGGGGGAACTGCCCAACGGGGTGCGCTATGCCGTGCGCCGCAACGGGGTGCCGCCGTGCCAGGTATCGATCCGCGTGCGCATCGATGCAGGTTCGCTGCACGAGGAGGAGGGCGAGCAGGGCTTTGCCCATCTGATCGAACATCTGACCTTCCGCCAGTCCCGCCATTTCGGTCCCGGCGAGGCGATCCCGCATTTCCAGCGCTGGGGCGCGGGGCTGGGGTTTGATACCAATGCGATCACCAGCCCGACGCATACCGTCTACCAGCTCGACCTGCCCGGTGCGTTCCGGCAGCGGCTGGAAGAAAGCATGATGCTGTTTGCGGGGATGATCCAGGAGCCGACGCTGTCGGCGGAAAACCTGGCGGCGGATGTGCCCATTGTCCTTGCCGAGCGGCGCGAGCGGCTGGGTGCGGACATGCGCATCGCGGTGGCGACACGCGAATTGTTTTACACCGGGCAGCGGCTGGCGCAGCGCGCGCCCATCGGCACGGTCGAGGCGCTGCAAGGGGCCACGCCGGAAGCGGTGCGCGCCTTTCACCAGCGCTGGTACCGGCCGGAAAATACGGTGGTGGTGATGGTGGGCGATGCCAGCCCGCAAGTCCTTGCCGCCATGGTGGAGCGGCATTTTGGCGGCTGGCAGGTGCCGGGCACCCCCACGCCCGCGCCCGATTTCGGCCAGCCCGCAATGCCCGAAGGGGCCGATCCCGGCAATCCGGTGGGTGAGACCGCGGTGATTGTCGAGGCGGGCCAGCCGCGCGCGGTATCCTATGCCGTGCTGCGTCCCTTCGTCGAAGTGGTCGACAATCTGGAATATAATCGCGGCCTGCTGATCGATGCGGTGGCGCAGGCCATCCTCAACCAGCGGCTGGAACAGAATGCCCGCGCGGGCGCCAGTTATCTCTATGCGCAGGTGCGCCGCGACAAGGTAAGCCGTTCGGCGGACGGCACCTTTGTCGATTTCGCGCCGCTGGGCGAGGATTGGCGCGCGGCCCTGGCCGATGTGCGCGCCGTGATTGCCGATGCGCTGGTCAACCCGCCGACTGAGGCGGAAATCGAACAGGCCGCCGCGCAATATGACATTGCCTTTGTCGACATGGTTGGACAGGCCCGGATCGAGGCGGGATCGAAGCTGGCGGATGATATCGTCAACGCGGTCGATATCCGCGAGGCGGTGGCAGCGCCTGAAACCTTCCTGTCGGTCTTCCGCTCGCTGCGTCCGCGGCTGACGCCCGACACGCTGCTGCGCCACACGCAGGACCTGTTCAAAGGCAATGTGGTGCGCGGCATCTTGCTGACCCCGGTTCCGGGCGAGGCGACCGCCGCCGATGTGCGCGCCGCGCTGCTTGCGCCGGTCGACACCGCCGCGCTGGCGCGGAACGATGGCCCCGCGATCAGCTTTGCCGACCTGCCGCCGATCGGCGCGCCCGCCGATCCGGCCTTGCGCGAACCGCTTGGCCCCGGCCTTGTCAGCACCACCGAACGCATCGTGTTCCCCAACGGCGTGCGCGCGCTGCTGCGCGACAGCGATAACGAACCGGGCCGCGTGACCGTGCGCGTGCGCTTTGGCCAGGGCCGTGCGGGCTTCGCGCCCGGCGAAGGCGTCTATGCCGAACTGGGCACGCGCGCGCTGGTCAGTTCGGGCGTGGGGCCGCTGGGCCAGAACGAGATCGACCGCATTGGCGCGGGCCGCAAGCTGACCTTTGGCTTTTCGGTGGGCGAGGGCGTGTTTACTTTCGAAGGTCTGACGCGGGCGGAGGATCTGGAGGACCAGCTCTATCTGTTCGCGGCAAAGCTGGATCAGCCGCGCTGGGATGTCGCCCCCGTGGAACGCGCCAAGGCAAGCGCGCTGCTAGGCTATGACGCGCAGGACAATGATCCGATGAGCGTGCTGAACCGCGACCTTGAAACGCTGCTGCGCGGCGGCGATCCGCGCTTTGCGCGCCCCACGCCCGACGATCTGCGCAGCGCAACCGCGGGCGAATTCCGCCGCGTGTGGAGCCGGATGTTGGCGCAGGGGCCGGTCGAAGTGGCGGTGTTCGGCGATATCGACCCCGAAGCGACCGTGGCCGCCCTCAGCCGCACCTTCGGCGCGCTCGACCCGCGCGGCGATGCGCGCCCCGTGCTCGACCCGCCCGGCTTTGCCGCGGCCAACAGCGTGCCGCACATCCTCTATCACGGCGGTGATCCGGATCAGGCGGCGGCGGTAATCGCCTGGCCCACGGGCGGCGGATCGGCGGGCCTGCCGCAATCGCGCAAGCTGGAAGTGCTGGCGCAGCTCATCGCCAACCGGCTGCTCGATGGCCTGCGCGAAACGGCGGGATCGTCCTATACTCCCTTCGCCACCTCGAACTGGCCGCTCGACATGGACGGCGGCGGCTATCTGATGGCGCTGGTGCAAATCGCCCCGCGTGACATGGATGCCTTTTATACCGAAGTGGACAAGATTGTCCGCGATCTGTCCGCCAATGGCCCAAGCGAGGACGAACTCGCCCGCGTGATCGAGCCGATGCGGCAATATATCCTGCGCGCGCAGACCGGGCACACCTTTTGGCTGGGCCAGATTCAGGGCGGAGCATTCGATCCGATGCGCGTGGCACAATTGCCATCGCTGGCGGCGGATTACGTGCTGACCACGCGCGAAGAGATGCAGGCGCTGGCACAGCGTTACCTGCTGGGGCACGGCGGAACCCGTGTGGCGGTTCTGCCGCGCACAGGCGAAGCAGCCGCGCTGGTAGGTCGGTGAAACCATAACCAAAGTAACCTTTGCGCGGACGCTGACTCGCGACTAAGGGGGCTTTTCCCCCTTCAATTGGCAGCGTCCCGTTCCGATATGCGGAAGACGGACGAGGCATTTTTGGAAAATATGAAGACCGTGGCACAGAACTGGACACCCGATAGCTGGAAGCAGGAGCAATTCGTTGCAAAGCACCTGCCGCACTATGAAGACGCTGCCGCTTTGGCCGAGGCCGAGCGGGTGCTGTCCGGGTTTCCGCCGCTGGTCTTTGCCGGCGAAGCGCGCGCGCTGAAGGCCAAGCTGGGCGATGTGGCGGCGGGCAATGCCTTCCTGTTGCAGGGCGGCGATTGCGCCGAAAGCTTTGCCGAATTCACGCCCAACAACATCCGCGATACGCTGCGCGTAATCCTGCAGATGGCGGCCGTGCTCACCTATGCCAGCAAGATGCCGGTGGTGAAGGTGGCGCGCATGGCAGGCCAGTTTGCCAAGCCGCGCAGCGCCGCGACCGAGACGATCGGCGGGGTGGAACTGCCCAGCTATTACGGCGACAACATCAACGGCATCGACTTCACGCCCGAAAGCCGCCGCAACGATCCCATGCGCATGGTGCGCGCCTATAGTCAGGCGGCCGCAACGCTCAACCTGCTCCGCGCCTTCACCACGGGCGGCTATGCCAATCTGCGGCAGGTGCACCAGTGGACGCTGGATTTCATGGGCCGCAGCCCGTGGGCAGAGAAGTACAAGTCGATCGCCGACCGCATTGGCGAGGCGCTCGATTTCATGGAAGCCTGCGGGATCGACATCGAAGACCAGCCGCAGCTGAAGATGGCGAGCCTCTATACCAGCCACGAGGCGCTGCTGCTGCCTTACGAGGAAGCGATGACGCGGCAGGATTCGCTGACCGGCGAATGGTATGACACCTCTGCCCATATGCTGTGGATCGGGGATCGCACGCGCTTTCCGGATTCGGCGCATGTCGAATTCATGCGCGGCATCAACAACCCCATCGGCATGAAGTGCGGCCCCAGTCTGGAGCCGGACGCGCTGCTGCGGATGCTCGACGTGCTCAACCCCGCACGCGAAGCGGGCCGGATGACGCTGATCGCGCGTTTCGGGCACGACAAGGTCGAAGCCGCTTTGCCGCGCCTTGTCCGCGCCGTGGCGCGCGAAGGGCACCCGGTGGTGTGGAGCTGCGACCCGATGCACGGCAATGTCATCAAGTCGGACAGCGGCTACAAGACGCGCCCGTTCGACCGCATCCTTTCGGAAGTGAAGGGCTTCTTCGCCGTGCACCGCGCCGAAGGCACACATGCGGGCGGTATCCACCTGGAAATGACCGGGCAGGATGTGACCGAATGTACCGGCGGTGCAGTGGCGATCACCGATGCGGGCCTTGCCGACCGCTACCACACGCATTGCGACCCGCGCCTCAACGCGGCGCAGTCGCTGGAAATGGCGTTCACGCTGGCCGAAATGCTGAACCTGGAACTGGCCGAACGCCGCGCCGACGCGGCGTAAGCCCCGCCCGCCGCCCGGCCATGCCGTTGTGCGACTGCATGGCCGGGCGTCGCGCATCTGCGACACCCCGCGACACTTGCGCTTATTGACGCGCGGCACGCGGCCCGCCACTCTCCGCCTCCATAAAATCCTTGGGAGGGGACATGGCCACAAGGGCGATCACTGGCACCGCCACGGCAGCGCGGTTCGACGTTGCGGCCTTCATTGACGAGCGGGCGATTGGCGCGCGCGAAATCCTGACATTGGTGGTCGTCTCGGTCGTCCTGTTTCTTGACGGGTTCGACATGTATTTCGTGGGCAAGATCGTGCCCGCGATTGCCGCCGGGCTTGGCGGCACATCGGTCGATATGCAGCCAGTGCTGACCTATGCGCAGGTGGGAATGCTGGCAGGCGCGATCATCATGCCGCCGCTGGCGGACAAGATCGGGCGCAAGCCGGTGCTGGCGTTGTGCCTGTTCGTGTTCGGATCGCTGTCGCTGTGGGCCGCCTTTGCCACCAGTTTTGAAATGCTGGCGTGGCTGCGCGGCATATCGGGCATCTTCTTTTCCGCCATGCTGCCCGTGGGCCTTGCGCTGCTCAGCGAATCGACGCCCAAGCGCCGCCGCGCGCTGTTCATGTCGATTGCGCTGGTGTGCTTTTCGGGCGGCAACCTCGCCAGCGGCGCGATGACCGCGTGGTGGCTGGAAGAGATCGGCTGGGAGGGTTTCTTCATCGCGGGCGGTGTGGTGCCGCTGGCGGCGATCCTGCTGCTGCTGCTGATCCCCGAAAGCGTGGCCTTCCGCGTCAACCGCGATGCCAAGGATCCCGAAATCCCCCGCGTGCTACGACGGATGAACAAGGGGCTGATGCTGAAAGGCGACGAGCTGTTCCAGATGGGCGATCAGGCCGCGGTGGAAAAGGCCGGACCGCTCGCCATGTTCGGCAAGCGCTTCCGCGTGCAGACCGCGCTGCTCTGGTGCATCTGCTTCTTCTCGCTGGGCAATATCGCGCTGCTGTCGAGCTGGCTGGCGGCCTTCATGTTCGAGCTGGCGAATATGCCCATCGAAACCTTCGCGCTCTACATGATCTACGGCTATTTCGGCGGGGCCACCGGCACGCTGGCGATGGGCTGGCTGATGGACCGGATGAACCCCTATTGGATCATTGCGGGCTATTTCGTGGTCGATGCGATTGCGATTGCCTCGATCGGCTATGTTCCGCCGGGCGCGGCGGTGATGATGGTGACCGCGCTGATCGTGTGGAATTTCTGCCAGGTGGGCGGGCAAACGGGCATCAACAACCTCGCCACGCTGGGCTATCCGCCCGAAATGCGGTCGAGCGGCATTGGCTGGGCGGGCGCTGTGGGCCGTTTCGGCGGGATCGTGTTTACCTGGGCGGGCGGATTGGCGCTGGTCTATGCGCTCAGCTTGCAGGAAATCATGCTGATCGCCGCGATGCCTGCGCTGGCGATTGCGGTGCTGATCACGCTGCTGGGCATTTACAACAAGGGCCGCATCGGCGGGGCAGCGATGGACGCCCCGCCGCGCGGCTGAGCCGGGTTACCTTATTGGCGCGAAATGATCCGCCAGCATCCGGCTTTCAAAGCCATAACTGGGCGCGGCCGGATCATCGAGCATCCCGGCATTCCATGCTTCCCAGGTGGATTTGAGGTCAGCGAAGAGGTCAGGCATCCGGTCCTTCAGATTGCCCCGCTCCATCGGGTCAGCGACGATATCGAACAGGAATTCGTTGTCATTGATCTTGAGATATTTGTAGCGTCCGCGGCGAAGCGCCCGCTGGCTCTTGCTGCGATAGCGCCAGAACAGGTCGCGCTGCGGCGTGGCATATCCCGCCAGCACGGGGCGCAGATCGATCCCGTCGGAAGGGTAATCGGGATGCGGCGCAGTGCCTGCGGCGGCCAGGAATGTGGGCAGGAAGTCCATCGACATTGCAGGCGTGTCGCTTTCCGATCCCGGCGCGGTCAGCCCCGGCCATTTGACGATGAACGGCACACGGATGCCGCCTTCGAGCAATTCGGTCTTGATGCCGGTGAACGGCCAGTTGAAGCTGAAACGCTCGCCCCCATTGTCGCTGGTGAAGACCACCACCGTGTCCTGATCCAGCCCCAATTCGGCCAGCCGCGCCAGCACGCGGCCGATATTGGCGTCCATATTGGTCATCATCGCGGCATAGGTTTCCATCGTGCCGCCATCGTAATGCACGATGTCCAATTCGCCCGGCACCGGGTCCTTGCTGGCGATGCGGGCGCTTTCGCTGGCCCCTTCGGCGTCATTGCCCTGCCACGGCCAGTGCGGCGCGGTGAGGTGCAGGCTGAGCAGCCAGGGTGTGTCCGGCTCGGCGGCGCGTTCCTCGATAAAGCGGATGGATCGGTCGGCCAGCAGATCGGTGTAATACCCCAAGGCATCCACGCGCACATCGCCGTCCCACAGGTCGCGATTGCCGTTGATGCTGTGCGTGTAACAATCCACCCCGCCGCCGCGATTGCCCCAGAATTCGTCGTAACCGCTTTTCAGCGGGCTGAAATCGGGCAGATTGCCCAGATGCCACTTGCCGACCAGCGCAGTGCGGTATCCCACTGTTTTGAGCAGCGAGGGAAGCGTGGGTATGTGCGGTTCCAGCCCCACGCCGGGGCGGCCCAGCGGTTCGTCCAGACCTACATCCAGCCGGTATTGATATCGCCCGGTAATCAGCCCCACGCGGGTTGCGGAGCAGACCGCCGAATTGGCATAGCCGTGGGTAAACTTCATCCCCTGCGCGGCCAGCGCATCGAGCACCGGCGTGGTGTATTCGCGGCGGCCATAGCAGGAAAGGTCGGCATAGCCGAGGTCATCGGCCATGATGAACAGGAAGTTGGGGCGGCGTCCCGGCACATGCGTCTTGCCCGGCAGCGACACGGCAAGCGCGGCGGTGCCCAAGGCGCCCGCAACGACGTCGCGGCGAGTCAGGCCGAATTGTTGGTTTTCTGTGGTCATTTCGGTTCCTCTCCCGTTCCGAATGTGTCGCGTGCGTCAGGTGATGATCTGCACCAGTTCAACCGCGTGGCCTTGCGGCGTTTCCAGCAGGCAGACACGCACGCCCGGCGCGACTTGCGTGATCGGCATGGTCCCTCGCGCCCCCGCCGCCAGTGCCCGTTGCTGCGCTGCCGCGATATCGTCGCATACCAGGCCGAGCGGCCCATGCGCATTTCCCGGCACCAGCGGGGCACCGGGCTTGGGTTGCACCAGCATCAGCGACAGGCCGTTGGCATCGCCGGCAGCCGCCAGTACATGCTCCAGAAAGTCCGGCTCGTCATAGGTCGCCTGCACCGCGAAGCCGAAAGCCGCCTGCCAGAAGGCCAGCGCTTCGGCCATGTCCGCGACATGCAGCTTGACGAAGCGAAAGCTGACTGCGGCATTCCCCATGGTTTTTCTCTCCCAAAGGTGGACAGTATCGCCGCATTGGGGTTTTGCAATTCCCGCAAATCTGGGGCAGGGCGAAATCCACCATGATCAAGCGCGCTTTGCAGAATACCGGCTGGCTGATGAGTGCGCGCGGAATCAACGGTGTGCTCAGCCTCGCCTATCTCGCCATGGCCACGCGCGCACTGGGGCTGGAGGATTTCGGCCAGTTTATTCTGGCAGTTACCTTCGGACAGGCGCTGGCAGGCATTTCGCAATTCCAGACCTGGCAGACCGTGGTGCGCTGGGGGCAGAGCAAGGAAAGCCTGCCCGATGCGACCGGCTTTGCGCTCGCGCTCGATGCGTTGACGATTGCGGTGGGTATCGTGCTCGCCGCCATCATCCTCTATTTTGCGGGAAGCTGGCTGCCGCTGCCCGGTTGGCTGCGGCTGGAAACCTTCGCCTATACCTGCGTCGCGCTGCTCTCGATCCGTTCCACCCCCACCGGTATCCTGCGCCTGCACGACAAGTTCGCCCGCGCCGCCACGGCGGATGCGGTGACATCGATCGTGCGGGTGACGGGGGCAGGGCTGGCCTTCCTGTTCTATCCCACGATCGAAGGCTTCCTGATGGCCTGGGCGGCGGCCGAAATGATCACCGCGGCGACCTACTGGCACTTTGCGCGCAAGACGCAGCCCTTGTTCTGGCGGCATATGAGCCTGCGCCGCATCCCGTCCAAGCATGAACGCGCATGGCCCTTCGTCATCGGCACGTCGCTGTCGGGCCTGCTCGCCATTTCCTCGCGGCAGGTGCTGGTGCTGCTCGTCGGCGGGCTGGGCGGGCCGGCGCTGGCGGGGATTTACCGCGTCGCCGCGCAACTGGGCGAGGGGCTGCTCAAGCTGGCGCAGGCGCTGCTGCGCGCGACCTATCCCGAACTGGTGCGCTCGCCCGAATTGGCGCGTTCGATCGCCGGGCGTATCGCGCTGATTGCGGTGGTGACGGGGTTTGCCGCTGTCCTGCTTTCGCTGGTGGCAGGTCGATGGGTCATTACCGTGATCGCAGGGCCGGATTTCCTGGCCGCCTATACGCCGATGATCCTGTTGTCAGCGGCCGCAGCGATCGAACTGGGCGGGGCAAGCCTTGAGGCGCTGATGGTGGCGCGGGGCCGGGCGGTCACCAATTTCCTGCTGCGCGCCGTGCCCACCGCCTGCGCGCTCGCCGCGCTGGTCTGGCTGGTGGATATTCACGGGCCGGCAGGGGCGGGCATGGCGGTGCTGGGCGCCAGCGTGGCGACGGTGACGGGCCTCTATCTTGCCACCCGCAAGGACGATGGCAGCGTGGCGGCGGCGGCGGGCGGCCGGCGCTGACCGGGCGAGGATTGCTGGCAAAACCTCTGGAAAACCGCCGCGGCGCCCTTGGCCCGAATCCCGGCGGCCCGTTAGGCCCGCTGGCGTGAGCGCATCCATCCAGATCGGCACCGAAGCAAGCGGTCGCCCCGTTTCGATTGATATCGAGGAACTGCTGGCCACGCGCCTGCTGGTGCAGGGGAATAGCGGGTCGGGCAAGTCGCACCTGCTGCGCCGCCTGCTCGAAGAAAGCGCCGGGCTGGTGCAGCAGATCGTGATCGATCCCGAAGGGGACTTCGTGACGCTGGCCGATGTGTTCGGGCATATTGTTGTGGATGGCGCGGCCTATTCGCCCGCTGAACTCACCCGGCTGGGCGCGCGCATCCGCGAACACCGCGCCTCGGTCGTGCTGGCGCTCGACGGGCTGGAGGTGGAGGCGCAGATGCGCTGCGCCGCGCTGTTCCTGTCGGCCTTGTTCGATGCCCCGCGCGAACAGTGGTTCCCGGCGCTGGTGGTGGTGGACGAGGCGCAGATGTTCGCCCCTGCCGCTGCGGGCGAAGTGAGCGACGAGGCCCGCCGCCTTAGCCTTGCCGCGATGACCAACCTCATGTGCCGCGGGCGCAAGCGCGGGCTTGCCGGGATCGTGGCGACCCAGCGCCTTGCCAAGCTGGCGAAGAACGTGGCGGCAGAGGCGTCGAACTTTCTGATGGGGCGCACCTTTCTTGATATCGATATGGCGCGCGCGGCGGACTTGCTGGGGATGGAGCGGCGGCAGGCCGAACAGATCCGCGATCTGGCGCGGGGTGAATTTCTGGGACTTGGCCCCGCGATCAGCCGCCGCCCGGTGGCGGTGAAGATCGGTTCGGTGCAGACCGGTGCGCGCGTGGCGGTGCCCAAAATGGCCCCGCCGCCCACCGCATCGCCCGACGAGCTGCACGCGCTGCTGCACGAAGATCTGCATCTGGAGGAGGCCGCTCCTGTTTCTGTGGTGTCCTCACCGCCATCCGCGCCGCGTGCCGACGAGTTGCTCGCCCGGATTGCCGCCGTGCCCGCCGAAACCGAGGCGGGCGAGGCAGAGCAGCCGCTGCTGTTCGCGCCGTCCACCGCCGAAGTGGACGCCGCCATTGCTGCAATCCTTACCGATATGGCGGCAGAGGAAGGCTGCACCTTCCAGCCCCCGGCCAAGCTTTATCAGGATTTTTCCGTCCGCTGCCGGATGCAGCGCCTGACTGCCTCCAGCCTCGACATGGGCCAGTTTCGCCGCCGTTTTGCCATGGCTGTGGCGGGCGTGGACGATCCGGCCAGCGAGGCATGGCGCGACATTGTGCGTGTGAGCAGCGTATTGTCCGACGACCTGCTGGCCCCCTTCCTTGCCATTGCCCGCGCCGCGCGCGAGGGGTTGCCGTGCCCCGATGACGAGGAACTGGCGCGCATTTACGGCACCAATTCCCCCGGCCGGCTGCGCCGCCTGCTCGACCATTACGAGAAATGCGGCTTGATCGTGGTGCGCACCGATTTCAGCGGCCGCCGGTCGGTCTCCATCCCCGAACTGGGCCTGGCAACAGAGCCGCTGGAAGCCTGAGCGGCTCACACAATTTTTCGCAGGATGCTGGCTGGGGCGGCAGGATTCGAACCTGCGAATGCCGGTACCAAAAACCGGTGCCTTACCACTTGGCGACGCCCCAGCAGGTGGCCCGTCAGGGCCTGAGCGAGCCGCCCATATAAAGCGGCTGGCCGATATGGGAAGGGGCCAAAAGGCCCTATTTTGTCCTCCTCACAGCGTGTCGGGCCGTTTGCGCACCGGATCGAACAGGCTGCGGTCTTCCACAGTATCGAAATCTGCCGCGCTGTGGCGTTCGGGCAGGGCCTGCGTGTTCACCAGCCGCCCGCGAATGGCGGCAGGCCGCGCATCGATCGCGCGCACCCAGCGTTCGACATTGCGGTATTCGTCGAGGCCCAGAAAGATGTCGCAGCGGTTATACGCGCCGTGGAACAGGTTCCCCAGCCAGGTATAGGCGGCGATATCGGCAATCGAGTAATCATTCCCGGCAAGATATTCGGTCCTGGCCAATTGCTTGTCCGCCACATCGAACAGGCGTTTGGTTTCCATGGCATACCGATCGATCGGATATTTGTAGCGTTCGGGCGCGTAGACATAGAAATGCCCAAAGCCCCCGCCGATGAAGGGCGCACTGCCCATCTGCCACATCAGCCAACTGAACACCTCGGCACGCGCCGGGTTCGATTTGGGCAGCAGGAAATCGAACTTTTCCGCCAGATGCAGCAGGATCGCCCCGCTTTCGAACACGCGGAACGGCTCCGGCCCGCTGCGGTCGAGCAGCGCCGGGATCTTGGAATTGGGATTGAGGTCAACAAAGCCCGACCAGAACTGGTCGCCGGCAAAGATGCGGATCTGCCAGGCGTCGTATTCGGCATCCGAAAAACCGGCTTCGAGCAACTCCTCGAACATGATCGTCACTTTCACCCCGTTGGGCGTGCCCAGCGAATAGAGCTGGAACGGGTGCTCACCCACGGGCAGCGCCTTCTCCTCGCGCGCGCCCGATGTGGGGCGGTTGATGGCGCCGAAGGCGCCGCCCATGTCGTCGGGGCTCCAGACGCGGGGCGGGGTGTAGGTATCGGACATGGGAAGCGCTCTCCTGTTCCCGTGAAGTTCGGTCGGATAATGGGTGCGTTGTCGTGCGCGCTCAAGCAAGCGATACTTTAGGCCGCTACAGCAATTCCCACTGATCGAACCACGCGGCCTGGCCGTGGCGCTGGCCGTTTGCATCGCGCAGGTTCCAGATTACCGCGTCGCGGATGCGAAAGCGGGTGCCGTCGCTCGCAATGCGCACCCCGTGGTAGCCAGTGACCACATCGTCGGCCTCCAGCCGGGCGAGCATGGCCGCACGTTCCGCGCGCAAGGCGCTTTCGGCGCTTTCGTGGCTGGGCAGGCTGATGAAGTGCGCCGCGCTCATCCGGAAAAGCGCCAGCGCCGTGGCGTTGCCGTAGAAGAAGCGCGGCGGATCCTGCGTGTCGTGGGCGACAATCGCGGCGGAGCTGCTCCAGATATCCCCGCCGGGGGCCAGCGGGCGGCCTGTTGCCTTGGCAAAGCTATTTGCCAGCAAGCCCAGCCGGGCGCCCGCACTCCGCTCCATCAGGGTCCGTTCATCCATAGGGCTTGCGGTAAAGCATGTTCGCCAGCAAAGGGCGAGGGGCAAGGGGAGAGAGATCTTGGCGCAGGAACCGGACCTGATCGTAATCGGCGGTGGCTCTGCCGGCATGGCAATGGCCACGCGGCTGGCGCAAGGCGGCAAGCGGGTGCTGCTGCTCGAAGCCGGGCGCAGCCATCGCGATATCCGCTCCTATGTCCCCGCGTTGATGGCGGGGATGGTGCATACGCCGCAGTTCGACTGGATGTACCGGGCAGAGCCTGATCCCAGCGTGGGCGGAAGGGGCGATGTGTGGCCTGCGGGCAAGCGGCTGGGCGGCGGCAGCGCGATCAACGGGATGATGTTCATTCGCGGCCACGCGTATGATTACGACCGCTGGGCCAGCCTTGGCGCGACCGGATGGGACTACGCCAGCGTGCTGCCCTATTTCCGCCGGCTGGAGGACAACGAACGCGGGAGCGATGAATGGCGGGGCGCGGGCGGCCCAATTGCCGTCTCGGAAGTACGCAGCAAATATGGCGTGACGGCAGACTGGATTGCGGCGGTAACTCAGGCGGGTTTTCCCCGTTCGCCCGACCTCAACGGCAAACAGAATGAAGGCGTCGACTATATCCAGCTCTCGCAAAGGAATGGCCTGCGTTCCTCCACCGCTGCCGCATATCTGAAGGACAGGCCGCTTGGTCTCGATATCCTGACCGAGGCGCAGGTGCTGAAGATCGAACTGGCGAAAGGCCGCGCCACCGGCGTCACCATCCGGCGCGGGGGTGAGGTGCGCACCCTTGCCACGCGCGAAGGGGTGGTGCTGTGCGCGGGCGCGCTCAATTCGCCGCGCCTGCTGATGCTGTCCGGCATCGGCCCGGCAGAGCATCTGCGCGAACACGGCATTACGGTGGCGGTGGATGCGCCGGGTGTGGGGCAGAATCTGCAGGAACATCCCGGCGTCCACCTGGTGAACGAGGTGGCCGCGCACACCCTCAACGACGACAGCCGGGGCTTTGCTGGGTTCAAGAGCCTGCTGGCCTTCCTGTTCGGCAGGCGCGGGGCGCTCACCACCGGCATCGGCCATGCGCAAGCCTTTGTGCGCAGCCGCGAGGGGCTGCCCGCGCCCAATATCCAGCTGGCCTTCTCCGCCTTTGCCTTTGATGTGACGCCCACGGGCAATCTGGCGCTGCGTGAAAATAGCAGCGTGTCCACTTTCGTTGCGCTGATGCGGCCCGAAGCGCGCGGCACAATTACCCTGCGCAGCGATGATCCCGATGCCGCCCCGGTAATCCGCCACCAACTGCTCGGCGTGGAGGAGGATGCCGTGCAACTGGTCGAAGGCCTGCAGATCGCGCGGCGCATCATGCGGCAGGACGCGATTGCCCCGCTGGTGACGCGCGAAGTGCGCCCCGGCGCGGATTGTTCTTCGCCAGAGGCGCTTCGCGCCTATGTCGGCGCGGCGACAATCCCGATGTATCACCCGGTGGGAACGGTGAAGATGGGGGCGGCGGATGATTCCACCGCGCCGCTCACCGCCGATTGCCGGGTGAAGGGCGTCGAGGGGCTGTGGGTTGCCGATGCCAGCGTGATGCCCACCATCCCGCAAGGAAACACAAACGCCACCAGCATCATGATCGGCGAACGGGCGAGCGCGCTGGTGCTGGAGGCGTTGCGGTAAGTCTCACCTGTGACACCATTGTAATGCAGCCGTCACATTGCGCGTCTTGGGAGAAGGTTCAGGCGGGGCACCGAGTCGCGCCGGTGGAACCCTGTCCTTGCGCCGATCTTTCTGCCTTGCCGCCGTCCTTGCCCTGCTCGCCCCCGAGGCGGCGCAGGCCGGCGATGTGGCGGGCACGGTCTATGATGCGCGCGGCCAGGCGGCAGCAGGCGTCGAACTGGTGCTGGGCAATGCGCGCACGGTGAGCGGGGCGGATGGCTCCTACCGCTTTGCCGAAGTGGCAGCGGGCGAACACAGCGTGACTGCCGGATCGCAGCGCGTGGGCGTAACCGTTGCCGAAACGGGCGAGACGCGCCGCAATATCATCCTGCTGTCGCGCAGCGTGCGTGTCGCAGTGACCGGCGAAACGCTGACCCCGGTGCAGAACGAAGCCGCCATGGCCGATGCCATGCGCATGGCCGACGCCATGCTGGCCGAAGCCGCCGCGCTTCCTCCGCGGCGCTGGAACGATATCGGCGGCTGAGCCTCAGGCCGGCCCGCGCGCCGCCATTTTCCGGCGGATCAGCCCGTCATTCAGGAACGTGCCGAAGGGAAACAGCGCCGCCACAAAGGTGCGCGCCCATTCGCTGGCCGAGAACCCCTTGCCCGGCAGGCACACAGCCATCGCCGCGACATAGGCAACCCAGGCAAGGCCGTGCGCCATGCCGACAGGTGGCACCAGCACCGGATTGCCGCCCCAATATTTGAGCGGCATGGCGACGAGGAACAAGGCAAGCGTCGTCACGCCTTCGACCAGCGCGATCCAGCGGAAGGTTTGCAGCATCAAAGGCGCATCACCCAGCTGTGGCGATCCTCGGCAAGGCCGCGCTGGATATCGACCAGTTTCTGCTTCAGCTTGCCGGTGAGTTGCCCCGGCCCGCCGGTGCCGATGGTGAAATCATGCGCGCGGCCCGCCACGCGGCCCACCGGGGTGACAACCGCAGCGGTGCCGCAGGCAAAGGTTTCCACCAGACGGCCCGATGCGGCGTCGGCCTGCCACTGGTCGATGCTGTAACGCTCTTCGCGTAACGCAAGCCCTTCTTCGCGCGCCAGCGTCAGCAGGCTGTCGCGGGTGATGCCGGGCAGGATCGTACCGGTCAGCGGCGGGGTGAGCAGCGACCCGTCATCGAACACGAAGAACAGGTTCATGCCGCCCAGCTCCTCGATCCATTTGCGTTCGGCCGCGTCGAGGAACACCACCTGATCGTGGCCATTGGCGAAGGCTTCGCTGGTGGGCACGAGGCTGGCGGCGTAGTTGCCGCCGCACTTGGCCGCGCCGGTGCCGCCGGGCGCCGCGCGCGTATAGTCCGACACCCACACCGACACGGCGGGCGCGCCGCTCTTGAAGTAATTGCCGGCAGGGCTGAGGATCACCACGAACTTGTATTGCTTGGCCGGGCGCACACCCAAAAAGGGCTCGCTCGCAAACATGAAGGGCCGGATGTAGAGCGATCCGCCTTCGACCTTGGGAAACCAGTCGGCATCGGCCAGCACCAGTTGGCGCACCGCCTCGACAAACAGCTCCTCCGGGATTTCGGGCATGGCAAGGCGGCGGGCGCTGGCGTTGAAGCGGGCCGCATTCTGATCGGGACGGAACAGCGCCATCGCGCCATCGTCCAGCCGGTAAGCCTTCAGCCCTTCAAAGATTTCCTGCGCGTAATGCAGCACGCTCGCCGCCGGATCGAGCGGGATGGGGCCGCGCGGGCCCAGCGTGGCGTTGTGCCAGCCATTTGCCTCGTCCCAATCGATCACCACCATGTGATCGGTGAACACGCGGCCAAAGCCGGGATCGGCAATCGCGCTCTCGCGCCGATCGGGCGCGGTGGGGGCCGGGTGGGGAAGGCGGGAAAGGGTTAGGGGCGCGGCGGCGGTCGCCATGGGGGGATGTCCTTCGGGCTTGTGTCGATCGCCTGTTATATAATTTCAATCCCTTGTGGAAGATTGAATTATTATATCTTTCGCAACCAGATTTGCCGCCGTGCTAGCTTGCATTGCGTGCAAGGGGAAGGGGGGCTTTTGCGCAGGGCTGGACAGGGCAAACACGCGCGCCACAAATGAGAAAGGCGGCCCCTGTCTGACAGGGAACCGCCTTTCGCATGGTCAGCGGCCGGAAGTGCCGCCCACGAAGCCTTTACCGGTTGCGATAAATCAGAACCGACAATGCCCCGCGCGGAAACTAACCGACCTCTCTGCTGAACCATGAGACATCGGATCACCTCCTTTCGCGCTGTTGAGCCTACACCCGCCAGTATTCTGCCGGGCGAAGACCGCGATAACCGCTGGCCTTGGGTGCAATGTGAATCCTGCCGCGCTGCAACACAAGTCTTGTAAAAATGTTTTTCACAGTCAGAATTGGGGTTTCGGCCCGCTCACCTCATGGCCTGTCAGCGGCGGCAATCCTCCAGAACGCGGGTGATTTCGGGATAGCTGGGCAGATAGAGCGCGCGGCCCCCTTGCACCTCCAGCGCAAAGCGCCCGCGCGAAAAGGCCATTGCATCAAGAATCGCATCGCGCGCGGCGAGGCGTGTTTCCAGCCATCCTTCGCGCAGGCTCGCGGTCAGCAAGGCGTCGCGTGTTTCGGTGCGCACCCGCACGCCGCGTGTCGGCTGGCTGCCCGCCACCGCGATCAGCACGTGCCGGTCTGGCGTGCAGACAAGCCGTGCCAGCACCGTCCCGGCGGGATCACTGAATTCGGCCGTGCTCTGCCCGCCCGCCATCATCCAGCGCCAATCGCCTGCGGTTTGCGGCTGGTCGATCCATTCTTCGGGATGCGCTTCGAGGGCAGAAGATACTGCCGGAGCGGCCGGAGCAGGGGCAGGGGCGGGCGCGGGTTCCGGCGCGGGAGCGGCGACCGGCTCTGTCCGCGGCGCAGGCGGCGCGTCGCTGGCTGGCGGGATGCAGCCCGCCAGAGCGAGCGCACCCGCCGCCCCTCCCAGCAACAGGACGGCGCGGCGCAGGGCGGGAGGGGAAGACTTCAGGGTCATTGGCACCTTTCAAATACGCGGCGGATGCCCGGCGCGGCCGGAACGCGCACCGTTGCGCCGCCCGGCTGGCTGATTTCGATCGCGCCGCCCGGCTGCACGAAACCGCCGAAGACGGGCGCGTTGATCGCGATCTGCGCCACCTGCCGGGGCAGCGCGGCATTGCCATCGGCCATCATGTCCAGCCGCGCGGCGGTGCCGCCCGATTCGATGACGAAGGTCTGGTTGCCGGGGGTGGCATTGCTGACTGCCAGCGAGAGGCTGCGGCTCGCGGCATCGCAGGTAATCACCAGCAGCGCATCGCCTTCGGGCGGTTGGAAGCTGGCGCTGGCCCCCGTCGCATCCTCGTTGATGTTCCAGCTGCCCAGCGCCAGCGGCGATCCGTCCGCCGCAACGGTGGGGGTGGGCGAAGGCGTAAGGACGGGCATGGGGGCAGCAGCGGGGCTCTCCTCAGCCACCGGCTCGTCGGACGAACTGCATGCGGCCAGCAGGCCGGCGGCCAAGGCAATCACGGTGCTGCGCGAAAAGATGGCGTGGAAGGTCATGACAGCTTCAATCCTTGATAATGCGATTCGGGTCCACCCGGTTGCGCCCGAAATGTGACAGGAACCCGACAGCCGCCCGCTTGTCCCTTGCGCTTGTCCGCCGCAGGCCCCTATCGCAAGCGGCATGGCGGACAAGAAACCGGGCAAGATACGGATCGACCAGTTGCTGGTCGAACGCGGCGATGCGGAAAGCCGCGCCCGCGCGCAGGCATTGGTGATGGCGGGGCTGGTCTTTGCCAAGGGTGCGCGCGTGGCAAAGCCCGGCCAGCAGGTTCCGATCGACGCCGAAATCGAGGTAAAGGGCCGCGATCATCCGTGGGTCGGACGCGGCGGGGTAAAGCTGGACGGCGCAATAAAGAGCTTCGGCCTTGATCCCACCGGCGCGGTGGCGATGGATATCGGCAGCTCGACCGGCGGGTTTACGCAAGTGCTGCTGCATCACGGCGCGGCGCATGTCTTTGCCGTGGATGTGGGGACCAACCAGCTGGATTACCGGCTGCGCGGCGACCCGCGCATCACCGTTCTGGAACAGACCAATGCACGCGACCTGACGCCTGCCTTGATCGACCGCCCGTGCAATTGGGTGGTTTGCGATGCATCGTTCATTTCGCTGGCCAAGGTGCTGGAAGTGCCGCTGCAACTTGCGGCGCCCACATGCCGGCTGGTGGCCCTGATCAAGCCGCAATTCGAAGTGGCGCGGGACGAGGTCGGCAAGGGCGGCATCGTGCGCGATCCGCGCCTGCACGAGCGAGTCTGCGGCGAAGTGCGCCGCTGGCTCGAACTGGGCGGCTGGGTGGTGGACGACATCATCGAAAGCCCGATCAAGGGCACCGAGGGCAATGTGGAGTTCCTTGTTTCCGCACAAAGGGGCGGGGATTAATCTGGCCAGCGGCGCAGGGCTGCTTGCGCTGGCGGGAACCTCTCGCCAAACTCCGCGCTTCACGATTTTCAGGGGCTTGATTACACGCATCCCTGTGAAGGAGCCGAGATGAACCGCCTTGCCACCCCCGGCCAATTGCGCGCCAGCCTGCTGCGCTGGTCGCTGTTTCTGGTGCCCACCGTCCTGCTGCTTGGCTTTGTTTCGGGGCAGTTTGCGGGCAGCGGGCCGGGCAATCCGTGGTTCGACGCGCTCGAAAAGCCCGCGATCTACCCGCCTCCTGCCTTGTTCGGCATCGTCTGGACGATCCTGTATGTGATGATGGGCGTGGCGCTGGCGATGGTGTGCGCGGCGTGGGGGGCGCGCTGGCGGCCGTGGGCGATCCTGGCCTTTGTCGTGCAATTGGCGCTGAATCTCGCCTGGTCGCCGGTGTTTTTTGCCCTGCACGATATCCCGCTGGCACTGGCGGTGATCGTGGCGCTTATCGCCGCCCTCGTGCTCACGATCTGGCTGTTTGCCAAGGTGCGCCGTGCCGCCGCCTGGCTGCTGGTGCCCTATCTGGCGTGGGTGTGCTTTGCCACCGTGCTGACCTGGCAGTTCTGGCAACTTAACCCCAACGCGGCAGAGATCGAAGGCAACAATGCGGTGCAGCGAATTGAACTCTAGCTCTTGAGAATCCGCGCACAGAGGCCCAGATAACACCCATGCAAAGCGAAAACCCGATCATCGCCGACTTCGTCAAACTGGCCAATGCGGCCGCCGGAACGCTTGCGGGGATGACCCGCGAAGCGCGCGACAGTGCGCGCGAGCGGATGAAGGAAGCCTTGGGCGGGATGGATTTCGTGAGCCGCGAGGAGTTTGACGCTGTCAAGCAGATGGCCGCTACGGCACGCGAAAAGGTCGATGCGCTCGAAGCCCGCCTTGCCGCTCTGGAAGGCAAGACCAAGGGCTGATCCCGCGCGCTGCTTGCCCATCAGGGCGTTAAGCGGCACACCTCGCGCTGATGCAATTGCGCGCCCCTGCCATTCTGGTTGCCACCCGTCCGCATGGCGAGACGGCCGTTGTGGCGCGTTTCCTGACGGCCGAATACGGCCTTGTCGCCGCCTATGTCGCGGGCGGGCGCGGGCGCAGTTTGCGGCCTGTGCTGATCCCTGGCAACGGGGTGGAGGTGCAGGTTTCCGCCCGTTCGGACAGCCAGCTTCCCTTTGCCAAAGTCGAATTGCAGGCCAGCCGCGCGCCGTTTCTTGCCGAACCGCTCGCCGCCGCCGCGATCGGCTGGATCACCGCGCTGACCGCCACCGCGCTGCCCGAACGCCAGCCTTACCCCTCGCTCCATACGGCCCTTGGCGCGCTGCTCGATGCGATCTGCCTTGCGCCGTCTGCGCGCGGTTGGGCGGGGGCGCTGGTGGCTTACGAAATGCTGCTGCTGCGCGAGCTGGGCTATGGCGGGCAGGGGCAGCGGCCGGAGGGCGATTTGCCGGAGATCCTTGCCGCGATGGACGCGCTGGCACAGCCGCTTGACCACTACCTTCTTGCCGACCGGCGCGCAGGCGTTATGGCGGCGCGCGAACGCTTGCGTGAACTCTTGCAACGGATGGTGGAATGAAAATCGCTTGTCTTGCCGGGGACGGTATTGGCCCGGAAATCATGGCAGAGGCCAAGAAGGTGCTCGCCGCCCTCAACATTGCCGGAATTGAAACGGCGGATGCCGATGTGGGCGGCGTTGCCTATCGCAAGCACGGCCACCCGCTGCCGCCCGAAACGCTGGAGCTGTGCAAGGCATCCGATGCGGTGCTGTTCGGCGCGGTGGGCGATCCGGCCTGCGACAATCTGGAGCGGCATCTGCGCCCCGAACAGGCGATCCTGGGCCTGCGGCAGGCGTTGACGCTGTTCGCCAATCTGCGCCCCGCCACGATGTTTGCGGGCCTTGAGGATTTGTCCGCCCTGCGCCCCGAAGTCGCCCGCCAGATTGACCTTCTGATCGTGCGCGAGCTCAACGGCGATGTCTATTTCGGCGAAAAGGCGATCCGCACGCTGCCCGATGGGCGGCGGCAGGGGTTTGACCTGATGTCCTATGCCGAGGACGAGGTGCGCCGCATTGCCCATGTCGCCTTCCGGGCGGCGCAGGGCCGGGCCAAGCGCCTGTGCAGCGTGGACAAGGCCAATGTGCTGGAAACCAGTCAGCTGTGGCGCGATGTCGTGATCGAGGTTTCAGCCGAATATCCCGATGTTGAGCTGTCGCACATGTATGTCGATAACGCCGCAATGCAGCTTGTCCGCAATCCCGGCCAGTTCGATGTGGTGGTCACCGGCAATCTGTTTGGCGATATCCTGTCCGATCAGGCGAGCATGTGCGTCGGCTCGATCGGCCTTCTCGCCAGCGCATCGCTGGGAGAGACGCAGACCGCTTTCGGCACCAAGGGGCTTTACGAGCCGATCCACGGCAGCGCGCCCGATATTGCGGGCCAAGGCAAGGCCAATCCGATGGCGATGATCCTCAGCCTCGCCATGCTGCTGCGCCATTCGCTGGGGCTGGAGGCGGAGGCCGCGCGGGTCGAAGCCGCCGTGGCCAAGGCGCTGGCCGATGGCGTCAAGGGCGCCGATCTGGGCGGCCATGCGGGCACGGCGGAAATCGGTGACGCGGTAGTCGCGCGGCTCTGACGGAGGGGCGGGGCGATGAGCAATCTCGGCCCGCAGCTTGAACTGGCCGTGGTGCTGCCCACGCTGAACGAGGCGGGCAATATCGCGCCGATGGTTGCCCGGCTCGAAGCGGCGCTTGGCCCTGCGGGCTGGGAAGCGCTGTTCGTCGATGACAACAGCCATGACGGCACGGCCGAAGAAGCCCGGCGTATTGCCCGCACCGATCCGCGCATCCGCGTGATCCAGCGCATCGGTCGGCGCGGGCTTGCCAGCGCGGCGATAGAGGGGATGTGCGCCACCGCCGCGCCTTTCGTGGCGGTGATGGATGCCGATCACCAGCACGATCCGGCGCTGCTGCTCACCATGCTGGCGGCGGTCAAAAGCGGCGAGGCAGACCTTGCCTATGCCAGCCGCTTTGCCGACGGGGCGAGCGCTGCGGGTCTTGCCGATGCGCGGCGCGAGAAAGGCAGCCGGATTGCCAACGCGCTGGCGCGGCGCTTGACAGGCAGCGAACTCTCGGACGCGATGAGCGGCTTTTTCCTGATGCGTTCGGATCAGCTCCGGCGGCAGGCGGGCGATCTTTCGGGTATTGGTTTCAAGATCATGCTCGATATACTTGCCACGGCATCTCCGCCGCTCAGGGTCAAGGAACTGCCGATGCAGTTCGGCCCACGGCTGGCAGGGGAAAGCAAGCTCGATAATGCCGTGGTGCTCGATTTCCTCGCCGGATTGTATGACCGCTATCTGGGGCGGTTGATCCCGGTGCGCTACGCGCTGTTCGGCACGGTGGGCGCACTGGGGGTGGTGGTGCATATGGCGGTGCTGGCAGCGCTGTTTCGCACGGGGCTGATGGCCTTTGCGCTGGCGACGAGCGCGGCGACTTTGGCGGCGATGACGTTCAATTTCTGGCTCAACAACCTTCTCACCTACCGTGACCGGCGCTTGTCCGGCGCGCGGGCCATGCTGGCGGGGTGGGCGGGGTTCTGCGCCACCTGCGCGGTCGGCGCTTTCGCCAATGTGGCGGTATCGACCTATCTGCAAAGCCATGGCTGGCGCTGGTGGGCCGCCGCTCTGGTAGGCGTCGTGCTGGCATCGGTGTGGAATTACGCGCTGTCGAGCAAGTTCGTCTGGGGCCGGTTCCGGTAAATCTTCGGGAACCAAACCGCGCCCCCGGCCATTCCTGTTACATCGGACGGAGCAGACACCGTCTTGCAAGAAACAGGAGCAAATCATGGAAATCTTTGGTCTTATTGGCCTGCTGCTGGCGCTGTATGCCATCTATAATGTGCTGACGAGCGGCGCCACGACCGGTGCGAAGATCGGCTGGACGATCGGCCTGGTGCTGCTGCCGATCCTCGGCTTCATCGTGTGGCTTATTGCCGGCCCGCGTGGCGGCAAGCGAGTGATCGCCTAACGCCAGCCCTCTATCCAAGCATAGTGGAGGAAATCCTGATCGCTCTCCAGCGGCGCAGCGGTCAGGATGGGGTAGAACCACAGGAACAGGACGGCTGATCCCCCTACCAGCACGGTGGGGACCAGCCGCTCATTCCTTTGCCACAACCGCTCGGTCGCCAAGGCAAGCGCCGCCATGCCGAAACAATGCGGCAGGATGTAGTGGTAGTAGAACTGCACCGGCTTGGGCGCCACGATCCACATGCCCAGGCTGACCGCGTAAAGCACCGCCAGCGCGAGGCAATCGCGTCGACCTTCCTTCAAACCCGCCCACAGGCACCAGACAAGCGCGGGCAGCATGGCGAGCGAGGACAGCGGATTGCCCAGCAGCACCACGCCGCGCTGCGCCCCGTCGGCCACTTCATACAGATACCAGATCGCGCGGGCATTGGTCGCCCATTGCCACCACTGGCTCTGGTAAGGGTGCGGGGCGAGCACCTGCGTCTGAAGATCAAGCATCTGGCGGTGCAGGTCGATCAGGCCCGTGGGATTGCCCGGCACATCGGCAAACAGCAGGAAGGGCCAGTAACTCAGCGCATATACCGCCAATGGCAGCAGGCCAAGCCAGATACCCGCTTCCCACAAGGTCATGCCCCCGATCGGCCAGCCGCGTTTGGTGGTGAGGAACTGGCCTTTCGCCTGCCAGACCCGCGCCGCCAGAAAGGCCAGCCCCGGCACCATGGCCAGCGGAATAGCGTTCCACTTCGCCGCCATCGCCGCGCCCAGCGCCGCGCCCGCCATCGCCAGCCGCCAGCGCGCCGTCTCATGCTCGCGCACCGCACCTGCGCACATCCACAGCGCCAGCATGACAAAGCCCAGCATGACGGCATCGAGCATGGCGATGCGCGCCTGCACCAGCAGCGGAAAACCGGTGATCAGGAACACGCCGGTCAGCACGCTCGCCGCACGGCTCTGGCTGGCAAACCACATCGCGCGGCAGGCGGCAAACAGCGCCAGCACGCCGCAGGCAAAGGGCATGGCGCGCCAGCCCAGCGGGTTGTCGCCAAACAACAGCATCGCCAGCGCAATCGCCTGCTTGCCCAGCGGCGGATGCTCGCGGTTGAGCGCCTGACTCATATCCAGCAGCGCGCGCGCGGCGGGCAGGTAGTGCACCTCGTCGAAATAGGGCTTTGACGGGATCGTCAGCCGGATCGCACACAGCACGGCGAACACCGCCGCCAGCAGCAGATGCCAGCGGATCGGATCGGCGGGGCGGGCAGGGGGCGGGCTCATGCGGGGGCCAGCGATAAAGCAGCAGCACGGCATTTCGCAACACTTGCAGGCGCAAGGTCACACTCCTAAACGCTTGCCCCATGAAAAGGACATCCGGAACCGACCGCGCGCTCACCTCCAAATGGCGTCCCGCCACCCGTGCGGTGCGCGCGGGCACCACGCGCAGCGAACATGGCGAGACGAGCGAGGCGCTGTTCCTGACCAGCGGCTACACCTATGACAGCGCCGCCACGGTCGCCGCCCGTTTTGCCGGGGAAGCCACGGGGATGCAGTATTCCCGGTTCCAGAACCCCACCGTCGCCATGCTGGAAGAACGCATTGCCGCGATGGAGGGGGCAGAGGCGTGCAAGGTGCAGGCAAGCGGCATGGCCGCGATGACATCGGCACTGTTGTGCATGCTCAGCCAGGGCGATCACGTGGTTGCCGGGCGTGCGGCGTTTGGTTCGTGCCGATGGATCCTCGCCAATGTCCTCAACCGTTTCGGCATCACGCATACTGTGGTGGACGGGCGCAACAACCACGAGTGGGAAGCCGCGATCCAGCCCAATACCAAGGCGTTCTTCTTCGAAACGCCCGCCAATCCCACGCTCGACATCGTCGATCTCGCCTATGTTTGCGGGCTGGCAAAATCGCGCGGGATTACCACGATCGTCGACAACGCCTTTGCCACCGCCGCCTTGCAGCGCCCGATGGAATACGGCGCGGATGTCGTCGCTTATTCCGCCACCAAGCTGATGGACGGGCAGGGGCGCGTGCTGGCAGGCGCCATCTGCGGCAGCGCGCAATGGATCAACGAGGTGCTGAGCCCCTTTCAGCGCAACACCGGCCCGGTGCTGTCGCCGTTCAACGCCTGGGTGGTGCTGAAGGGGCTGGAGACGCTGCCCCTGCGCGCGCACAAGCAGAGCGAGAATGCGCTCGCCGTGGGCCGTTTCGTGGAGGAGCGGTTGAAGAAGCCGATCCTGCATCCGGGCCTGCCATCCTTCCATCAGCACGAACTCGCGGCAAAACAAATGGATGCCTTCGGCCCGATTTTCAGCTTCGTGGTCGATGGCGGGCGCGAAGCGGCGTTTGCCGTTCTCGACGCGCTCGAACTGGTCGATATTTCCAACAATATCGGCGATTCCAAATCGCTCGCCTGCCACCCTGCCAGCACAACGCATCACAATATGGGCGCCGAAGGCCGCGCCGAAATGGGCGTGGAGGAAGGCATGATCCGTATCAATATCGGGCTGGAAGACCCGCTCGACGTGATCGAGGATCTGGATCAGGCCTTCGCCAAGGCGGGCATTTGATCGGAGCGCTGCGTTCTTTTCTTGTGTAAGTTACGGTAAGTGCTAGCCTATTTTCCGAATGGGGAAGGGGCAGGGCAATGCGGGCAGTACGGCGGTTTCTGGCAGGCGCAGCCGCGCTGACGATGGTAACGGCTTTTCCGCCGATGGCCGCGGGCCAGGATGGTGATGCCGATGGCGCGCAGGCCGAAGCCTTCGCCGCCTTGCCTGCGCCGTTTCCCGTTGCGGCCTTTACCGCACGCGCGATGTTGCAAGGCACGCAGATATCGCCCGATGGCAGCAAGATCGCCTATCTGACGCAGCAGGGCGGCAACACCTATGTGCTGGTGCGCGATGCCGAAACGCTGGAAATGGTGGGCGGCAGCAATCTTGGCACGGATATTGACACCAATTGGTTCCGTTGGGCGGGCAATTCGGGCTTCCTCCTTTCCGTCAACGGCACAACCCGGCTGGTGGGGGAGGAGGTCGCCTTTTCCCGTCTGTTCCACTTGCCGCTGGCCGGGGACAGCCCGCGGCCGCTGGTGCTGGAACGGCAGGATCTGGACGGCGACGACCTGATATTCACCGATCCGGAAGGCCGCTACGCCCTCGTGTCGATTGCGGAACGGCTTTGGTCGCCGCCTTCGGTCTGGCGGTTCGATCTGGAAGATCCCGCAGCCCGCCCGGTGGAGGTGCAGCGCGCCCATGCCAGCGTGTCGAGCTGGTTTGCGGACGAGCAGGGCGTTGTGCGCGTGGGCGTGGGCTATTCGCCAGCCCGGCGGATGGAAATGCGTTACCGCCCCGATGCGCAAAGCGAATGGCGCGTCTCGGCACGTGTGGGGCGCGACAGCCGCGAACTGAAGGAATGGGGTTTTGTCGGCCTGCGCGCGGGCAGCGACGAAGGCTATGCCTTCAGCGTGCCGGAAGGCGAAAACCACGCCGTGCTGCGCAGTTTCAACTTCGCCACCGCTGAACCGGGCGAGATCGTGCACCGGGTGGACGGGGCCGATATCAGCGCGGTTGGCCTGTCGCCCGAACGCTCGCTGGTGGCACTGTATTACGAAGGCGATGTGGAGCAGACGCGCTGGCTTGAACCCGATCTGGCGCGCCACCACGCCGCCTTGCAGGCGGCGTTGCCGGGCAGTCGGGTCGATATCATCAGTTGGGCGAGCACCGACAGGCTGCTGGTGCTGCAACACGGCGCGGACGATCCGGGCGCGCTCTATGTCTTCACCCCGGCGCAGCGCAGACTCAATCTGGTGGGAGATCTGCGCCCCGACCTGCCACCCGATGCGCTCGGCCGGTCGCGCGCCTTCACCTATACCGCGCGCGACGGAACGCAGATCCGCGCCATGCTTACCCTCCCGCCGGGCGAGGGGGATGGCCCCTATCCGCTGATCGTCAACCCGCATGGCGGCCCCTATGGCGTGCGCGACAGGCTCGATTTCGATGACGAAGCGCAATTGCTGGCCAATCGCGGCTATGCGGTGGTGCGGCCCAATTTTCGCGGATCGGGCGGGTATGGCCACGCGTTCGAGCAATTGGGCGACGGCCAGATTGGCCGCGCGATGCAGGATGACCTCGATGATGTGGTGCACCATCTGGTGGCCGAAGGCGTGGCCGCGGCGGGGCGCGTGTGCCTGGTGGGCGGCAGCTATGGCGGCTATGCGGCCTTGTGGGGCGTTATCCGCAATCCGGAAATTTACCGCTGCGCCGCCAGCTGGGCCGGGGTCACGCATTTCAACCGGCAGCTCGCCTATGACCGCAATTACCTCTCCACCACCACAGCCGGACTACGCGAATGGCGCCGGCAGGTGCAGGGCGATAGCGCCGACTTCAATCTCGACCAGGTGTCGCCTGCCGTGCAGGCCGCGCGGTTGACCCGGCCGATATTGCTGGCGCATGGGCGCAAGGACAGCCGCGTGCCCTTTACCCAGTTCGAAGTGATGCGCAGCCGTGCCCGTTCCTCCTCCGCCCCGGTGGAAACGCTGGTTTTCGACGAGGCAGGCCACGGATTCAACAAGCCGGAGGATCGGCAGACCTACCTCTCCACTCTGGTCGACTTCCTTCAGCGCCATAATCCGCCGGACCTTCGCTAGTCGGGCATAAGGGCCGGGCTCGGTTCGTCGCAAATTGGTCGCAATTCGTCGTTCGCCTTTGTAACGATTAGGCGCTCTCGCGAAATTTTCGTGCGAGGATTGGATGGATCGCCTCTTGCCTGAAGTGACTGACCTTTACGCGGCGCTTGTCGCATCCTGCGACGATGCCATCGTGGCAAAGGATACCGATGGCGTCGTGCTGTCGTGGAATCCGGCGGCCGAAAGGCTGTTCGGCTGGTCTGCGGCGGAGATTGTGGGGCAATCGATCCGCCGCCTGATTCCCCAAGATCGTCAGCACGAGGAAGATGAGATCCTCGCCATGATCCGCAGCGGAGAAAAGGTAGGCCAGCGCCTGACGCGCCGCCTCCACCGGGACGGGCATCTGGTCGATGTCTGGGTCAGCGTCTCGCCAGTGCATAATGCCGCAGGCCAGATCGTCGGGGCCAGCAAGATCGCGCGCGATGCGGGCAATTACCTGCGCAACCAGCGCGAGCTGCGCGAGGCGAAGGAGCGGTTCGAGGCGCTCGCGGACAATATCGCCCCGATGGCCTGGATTGTGGCTCCCGATGGCAAGGTGGAATGGTATTCCCAGCGCTGGTACGACTTTACCGGAACCGATTATGATTACATGACGACACATGGGGCGGATGGAATCCTGCATCCCGATCATGCCGAACGCGTGCGTGCGCATTTCCGTGCTTGCCTGGAAAGCGGGCAGGATTGGGAGGATACATTCCCCCTGCGCAGACGCGATGGGGTGTGGCGCTGGTTCCTGAGCCGGGCCAAGCCGATGCGCGATGAAGACGGGCGCGTGCTGCGCTGGTTCGGCACCAATTCGGACATCACCGAACAGCGCGAACAGGCAGAGCAAATCCGCCTCCTGCTGATGGAGGTCAATCACCGATCGAAGAATATGCTCACCACGATTCAGGCGCTGTTGCGCCGCAGCGTGGAAGAGGACGAGGAATTCGTGCGCCGTTTCCAGCAGCGGATTCAGTGCCTGGCAGTCAACCAGGATATCCTGGTGCGCCGCGAATGGCGCGAAGTGCCGCTGGACGAGCTGGTGGAACTGCAACTCGAATTTGCTGCCGATGCGGCGGGCAAGGTCGTGGCGGAAGGGCCGGACATCGCGATCAATCCGCGCGCCGCCGAAACCCTTGGCATGGCGCTGCACGAACTGGCGACCAATTCGCTGAAATATGGCGCGCTGTCGGCAGACGGGGGCGAGGTCGATGTGCGCTGGCACGTGCAGGAGGGCACTTTCGTGCTGCGCTGGAGCGAAAGCGGCGGCCCGCCGGTGGCAAAGCCCGCGCGCAAGGGTTTTGGCACAAGGCTGATCTGCGAAGTGCCGCAACGGGCGCTGGGCGGATCGGCGGCAATTGACTATGATCCGCGAGGTATTGTCTGGGAACTGGCGGTGCCGCTGGCGGCAGTGGCCGGGTAAGGATACCGGGGCTTCGCAAAAAATCGGCGGCCCCTGACCCAAAGCCCTCTTGCCGCGGGGCCGATTGCCGTTACCTTGCGTGAATTGTGATGACCCGTGATGCTCTCAACGCGTTGTTCCAGCATGTCGCCACCACGGCGGGGGTGACGGTGCGCGTATCGGTGAACTTCATGCCCGAACAATCGCGGGTGGAGGCGGGCCGGTGGTTCTGGGTCTATCACATCCGCATGGAAAACCATCGGGACGACACCGTGCGTCTGCGCACGCGCCATTGGCGCATCAGCGACGCGCGCGGCATGATCAATGTGGTTGATGGCGAAGGCGTGGTGGGCGAAACCCCCGTGCTCGCGCCCGGCGAAAGCTTCGATTATGTGTCGGGCTGCGAACTGACCACCAGCGAAGGCGCAATGCAGGGCCATTACAGCTTTACCGACGGCGCAGGGCAGAGCTTCCTTGTGGCAATCCCGCATTTCCGGCTGGTGATGCCTGACCCGGTGGGGTGAGCGACGGGCGTTTACCCCACCTACCGCACCCGCGCAGGCGCCATCATCACCGCGTTCGCCAGCAGCAGATCCAGCCCGTCAAGATAACCGCGCGTTGCGGGATCATAGACGAAGCCCACCGCCAACCCGCGCCGCGCAGGCTGCGCGACCATGAAGGGCTTGAACGCCATTTGCCGACGGTTCTCGTCCCACAAATAGCCGCTGGCAAGCAGGCGATCCGCGGCGGCAAAGCGCACCACATTGGTGCCATTGGCCCGCGCCATCGGGGCAAAGACCAGATCGCCGCTGGCAAACACCACCGGGGCGGCGCGGTCATACCCGGCGGACAGGAAGCTGTCGGCATCGATCGCGGTGTGGAGCAGCGCGCCCGGCATCGTGTCCGGGCGGCGCGTGCCATCGGCAATCAGCGCGCGATAATCGGCCTCGCTGGCAATTGCGCTGCCTGCGGTTTCGGCCTCGACCTCCTCCGCTTCGGGATCGCCGCCCAGCACGGTCTCGCGCGACAGGGTGAACAGCGCGTTGTCGCCGGTGGCGAATTCGGCCATCGCCTCGCCCGTCACCACCACCACGCCGCCGCCATTGATGAAGGCTTCAATCGCCGCGCGCCCGCCGGTGCCGAGTGATCGGGCATAGGTGCCATCGGGCACCAGCAGCACATTGTAGCGGCCCAGTTGCGCACGGGCGACGGTGCGTGTGCGGATCGGGGCCACGGCGATGCCGAGCCGCTGTTCGAGCGTGTAGCGCATCGCGCCCGCCGAAAGCGGATCGACACCATCATCCCACAGCATCGCCACGCGCGGCGAGGCAAGGCGCACGAAGCGCTCGCTGCCGAGATTGGGGCCGCTGTCGACCCAGCCATTCTCCAGTGCCAGCGCCTCTGCGCCAATCTCGCGGGCGAGGGCGGCAAGTTCCTCCAGCTTTTCAGGATTATCGGCGCGGGAAAAAACCACGCTGCCACGCCCGTATGCGCGCCCGCCGATCACAAAGGCGGTATCGGTCGCGCGGCCCACAAGGCCACGCGACAGCGCGAGCGCGACAAGCCGCGCCTGCCCGCTATCGGTCCACGGCACGACCATGCCGAAGGCACCCGGTTCCTCTACCAGCGCGGCGAGCGGCTCGTCAGCGGATACCGCCACGCCCTGTGCCACCGCGCCGCTGCACAGCGTCACATCCACGCCCGACATCAGCCCGACTGACCATGCGGTGGTGTCATACAGTTCGTGCGCCAGATCACGGCTGCGGCGCGCTTCCTGCGCGGCGACGAATTCGGGCGGCAGGTCGGTGCTGATATCGAGCAGGCTGCGGATCAGCCGCGCGCTGGGCTGGCTGCGGCTTATCGCAAGGTATCCTGCCGGATAGCTGCGCCCGCAGGCATTGGCGGGCCCGGTCACGCGGCGCACCGCCACGCCTTGCGCTACCAGCCGGCGGGCGAGGTGTTCGGCGTTCCAGCGGCGCAGGGCAAGGTCGATCACATAGGTGCCGCTGCCCGCTTGCCCGGCCGCGGCGCTGCGCCGGTATTCGGCATAGTCGCCCAGGAACAGCGCGGCGTTGTCGGCCACGGTCTGCGCGGTGGCGAGGCTGGCGAGGAAGTGGTTGCGCACCCCTTCGGCATAGGTCAGCAGCGTGCCGTCCTTGCGTTCCCACAACAGGCCCCGCGCGCTGCCCTGCTCGAAGGTCATGGCGATGGCGCCGTTCAGCGTGGGCCAGGTGTCGCCATAGCCGGGGTAGAAGGCATCGAACACTTCGCGGGTGAAATAGGGCTGGCCCGCCCGGTCGAGGCTGGCGGCGATATTGCGGCCCAGCAGCACCTGCTTGTCGCGCTGGCCGCCGGTGATGTGCGGGTTGAACGGATCGGCAGATGGCGGGAAGAAATAGCTTTCATCGCCCCCCATCTCGTGCGCGTCGACCAGCACCACGGGCTGCCATTGCTGGATCGCGGCCACGCGCCCGCGCGTTTCGGGCTGGGTCAGGGCAAACCAGTCGCGGTTCAGATCGAACAGGTAATGGTTGAAGCGCCCTCCCGGCCAGGGCTGATCGGCGGCGGCGGTGTAGCGGTCGGCCGAGGGGGCAAGCCCGGCCTGCGAACGGAAGGAATGGACGAAACGCGCACGCCCGTCGGGGTTCTGGCTGGGGTCGATGATGACCACGCTGCCGCTCATGATCCGGTCAACCTGCGCATCGCCTTCGGCCGCCAGCAGGTGATAGGCCATCGCCAAAGCGGCATCGGTGGAGGAAATCTCGTCGCCGTGCACGCCATAGGACAGCCATGTGACGGGCAACAGGTTGGGCAAGGCAGAGGGCGCAGTGCCAGCCGCCAGCCGCGCCAGATCGCCGCGCACCGCCTCGATGCGCGCCATATTCGCCGCCGAGGTGATCACCGCATAGACCAGCGGGCGCCCCTGCCAGCTGCGCGCATATTCCACCAATCGCACCCGGTCGGGAGCAGCGCGTGCGAGCGCCTGCATATAGGCGAGCGCTTCTTCCGGCGAAGTAATCTCGGCCCCCAACCGGTGCCCCACCACCTGTTCCAGCGTGGGAATATCGGCGCGGAAACGGCCGTCGACCATGCTTTGCGCCGATACGGCTGCGGGCAAGGTGATGAGCAGCAGGGCGAAGGCGGCAAGGCGGCGCAGCATGAGCGGGAAAGACTCCGACAGGGATTTGCCAAGTCCTGTGGTTTCATCTGCAAGCGGTCAAGCGATATTGCGCAGGCCCGCTTGCCGCCCGCGCGCCGCCCGCTTACATGGCGCAGCACGACCATGAAGCGCACCCATTTGCCTCTCAACGCCTTGCGCGTATTCGATGCCGCCGCCCGGCACCTCAGCTTCACCCGCGCCGCGGACGAGCTGGCGGTGACGCCTGCCGCCGTGGGGCAGCAGATTCGCGCGCTCGAAGACGTGCTGGGCGTGATATTGTTCCGCCGCACCTCCAAGGGGCTGGAGCTGACCGATGAGGCGGTGGCGGGGCTCGATCCGCTGCGCGACGGGTTCCTGAAGTTCGAGGAAGCGGTGCAGGCGATGCAGGCAGGGCAGGCGAGCAGCGTTTATGCCATTGCCGTGCCGCGCGAATTCTATGCGCAATGGCTTGCGCCAAGGCTCGCGTCATTCCGCGCCGCCAACCCCGATGCGCGCTTTCAGCTGATCGCGGACGAAGACGCCGATTTTACCGAGGCCAATCTCGATCTTGCGATCCGCCTTGTCGAAGGGCCGGGCGAACTGGAAGGCGTGCAATTGGCCGATGGCGCGCAGGTCGTCGTCGCCGCACCGCAAGCGCCTGATGGCTGGATAAGCTGGCCGGGCTTCCCCGCTCCCGATGGCGCGGATGTGGTGTTGCAGGTGGGCAATGCCGGGCAGGCGCTGTCCTCTGCGTTGGCGGGCTTTGGCCGTGCGGCAATGCCGCTGCCGCTGGTGGCCGAAGCACTGGCCGACGGGCGACTGGTGGTGGATGGTGAGCCGGAGGAATGCCGCCGCGCTTATTGGCTGGTCGCCCCGCGCCCGCAATGGCGGCAGAAGAAGGTGCAGGCGCTGGTCGCGCATCTGGCGGCCCGGTGATTTCACAGATCGCTACGCCGCGCTTTGTCTTGCGCGCAGTCGAAGCGGGTGACGTTGACGCACTCTTGCCCGCGTTTTGCGATCCCGACGCGATGCGATATTGGAGCCGTGGCCCCTTCGATAACCGGGCGCAGTTTGCCGAATGGCTGCTCGATGCCAGCTGGGGCGGGCGGACATGGGTCGCCGTGCCAAAGGCAGGCGGCGATCCGGTGGCGCGGCTCGTGGCTTCCGAAGCACGGCCGGGCGTGGCGGAGATCGGCTATCTGGTGCTGCCCGGCCATGCGCGGCAAGGCATTGGCGGGGAATGTGTGGCCGCATTGGTGACGCATCTGTTCCGGGCCGAAGGCTATAGCCGCGTCTTTGCCGATACCGATCCGCGCAACACGCCATCCAACCGCCTGCTGCAAAGGCTGGGCTTTACGCGCGAGGCGCATCTGCGCAGCGCAATGGAAACGCATATCGGCTGGTGCGACACATGGCTGTGGGGCGTGCTGGCCGATGAATGGCGGCATTGAGCATTTTGAATCGCCGCGCAGCTTCCATTAATCTTTGACGAATTATCCGCTTTGTGGTGCCAGTGCTCCGGTATCAAGGGGCGCCAGTCTGGCGGCTAAGGGGGTTTCATGATTCGGCGTGTGACAAGCGGGTTCCGGGCGGTTCTGCTGGCCGGGGCGGCGGCTGTGCTGGTTCCGGCGATTGTGCCGGTGGCGGCATCGGCCCAATCGGCCCGCAATCTCGACAATGCGCGCAGCGACGTGCTGATCTTTGACGGCGCGGTGACCACGGCGCCGGCGGTGTTTCGTTACACCATGCAGCCCAATACCACGCTGCAAGTCGATGTGATCCCCAAGGAAGGCTCGGATCTCGATCCCGTGCTGACCATCACCGATGTGCGCACCGGCGAAGTGCTGGCCGAGGATGACGACAGCGGCGGCAATCTGGCCAGCCGCGCCCGCATTGTCACCGAAGCGCGCCGCCAGGTGGAAATTACCGTCTCGGCCTTCGCCTTCTTCTCAGGCGAGGAGACCAACGGCCCGTTCGAACTGCAACTGCGCCCCGCGCCTTTCGTGCCCGAACACACCACTGCGATCGATTACGGGGCGGAAATGCGCGGGCGGCTGACGGGGGGCAATCCGCGCCTCTACACGATTCGCGGGGAAGCGGGGCAATTGCTGGAGGTGGCGCTCACCGCGCGGGGCGATGATCTGGATCCGCTGCTGATCCTCTACAAGGGCAGCGGCACGATGGGCGAGGAAGTGGCGCGCGACGATGATGGGGGCGGGGGGCTCAATTCCCTGCTGCGCATCCGCCTGCCCGAAAGTGGCACCTACACGATTGCCGCTTCCGCTTACAACGCCAGCGAAGGGCAGTTTACGCTGCGTGTCGCCCCCTTGCGCGATGTGGCGGCGACCACGGGCGAGCAGGCGCTGGGCTTTGGCGACCCGGCCGAAGGCTATCTCACTCAGAGCGCTTATGGCGAAGTTGAGGGGGAAGAAAGCGCGGTGACCTATCGCCTCGGCGCCGAGGCCATCGCTGCCATACGGGCCGGCGCAGGCGAGGTGACGATCAACATGACGACACCGGCGTTTGAGGACAGCGACTTTCCGAGCAACATCGATCCGTTTCTCGAACTCGGTTTTGAAACCCCTCTCGGCTATTCGAGCGTGATGAGCGATGATGACGGCGGAGAAGGGCTGAATGCGCGCCTCGCCGTGGACCTTCGCCCGTTGGCGATGGAAGGCAGCGACTGGCTGGAACGGCTGCGCATCCGCGCCAGCAGCATTGGCGGCGGCGGGGCCTTCGCGCTGGAACTGGTGGAAGGCTTGCAAGCTGTCGAGGAGGAAACCGACTTTTCCGCGGTGGAGGAGGTTCCGTTTGACGCTGCGGTGGCGCCGCCTGCGCCATAGGTTTGCGCGCCAGATGCTATTGAACAGGGGGCAGGCGCGATCCTGCCCCTTTTCGCGTCAGGCGGTGGCCCGGCGATAAAGATGCCAACTGGCATGCGCGAACAGCGGCAGGGCCAGCAGCAGGCCCAGCAGCGCCGGGATCATCGCCGCAAACAGCACCACCGCGATCAGCGCCGCCCAGCCGAGCATGACTGCCCGGTTGGCGCGCACGGCAGACACGCTGGCAATCATCGCGGTGATGCAATCCATGTCGCGGTCGACCAGCATGGGCAGGCTGATGGCGGTGAGCGTGAAGATCAGCAATGCAAAGCCCGCGCCCACCGTGGTGCCCACCGCCAGCATTGCCATGCCCGCAGGCGTGGCGAAAAAGGCCATGCTCTCGCTCGTCATCCCGGCCTGCGCCATGAAGATGTAGAAGATGCCGTGGCCGATGATGACCCAGAAGCAGAAGATCACAAAGGCGACCACGCCCACGCCCAGCACCTGCCCGTCACCGCGCCCCCGCACCGCGCCAAGAACGGCGCGCCAATCGGGAGGTAGGCCCGCCTCGCGCCGCCGGCTCGCCTCGTACATCCCCACCGCGGTGAACGGCGCGATCAGCGGAAAACCGGCTGCGGGAACCAGCCAGACCCATTGCCCGTGCTGCACCAGCACGAAATAGAGCGCCCAGCCCGCCACCACATAGAAGGCGGCAAAGAACAGGCCGAATGCGGGAAATCGGCGAAAATCGGCCCACCCGGCGGCTAGCGCACGGGCCAGATCGGCAAAGGTCAGATCATCTCGGACGCGCAGTTTTGCGCGTGCGCCATTGGCAGTTGCCGTCATCCCAGCCCCATCATCCCAAAGGGCGATCCCCCTTTGCCAAGCTGCAACAGCTTGGCGGTGATGGCAAGTGGGGCGTTATGGCGCGGGGGCGGGAGTCCACCGGTAAATGCCGCCATCGGCAATCAGCGCCAGATACAGATCGCCATCGGCAATCACCCACGATCGCAGGTTTGGAAGATCGGCCGCAATGCGTGTGTCCATCGCCGCCTCGCCGCAGAATGCCCGCGTCATCGCGCCCGGCTCGAACGTGATGGCACCGCTGCGCGCTGCCACCGGATCGGCAGTCCAGCGCGAGGATGCCCGGTTGCAATCAAGCCGCAGGCTGGCTGTGCCATCGGCGTTGAGCGTGAGCGTGTAGCCTTCGCGGTTGGGCGGAACCAGCGTGCCGATATCGTCATCCGACGATTGGAAATTGACCAATTGCCAGCTTGTCCCGCGCAGATCGACCAGCGGTTCCTGCACCTGCGGGCGCTGCGCAGAGGATGGAGCGCCGTCATTTCCGGCGGGAACCGGCGCGCATGCGGCAATCGCGGTTGCGTACAGGGTGGCCAGAACAATGCGAACGGACGATTGGGCAGCGAATGTCATCACAGGTGTCCTCGTCAAGGAGCGCGAAACACAAGCATACGCCTGACCTGCTGCAAAGTGTAATGAATAAGGGCTCCGGCATCTTCTGCCGAAGCCCTTGTCGGTAAGGTTGCTGGCTCGCCGTGATCAGCCGCCGCGGCCGGCGCCCGGCGCGGCGCGCGGGCCGACACCCGGATCCCAGTCGAAGGGCCGCGCAAAGCGGCTGCGGTCGTCATTTTCGGGCGTTACCGGTTCTTCCTCGCCCGCGGCTATGCGCGCCTGCTGCGCGCGGCTGGCGTTGATATAGTCGCGCGGCATGTAATTGCCTTCGTGGCAGGCATATTCGAAGAAGACATAATCATCGTCGCGCGTCCATTCGATGCGAGTGGTCCACGGCGCGGTATAGATCAGCGGGTCGGAATAGGTCAGCTCGTGCACGATGGCATTGGGGCCGGTCATGGTCAGGCGTTCCACCGTCATCGCCTCGGTGCTCATCGGCACGGTGTTGAAGGCGGGGACATCGAGCGTGCCGGTGAACTGCGTCGCCATGTTGAGCGGCGAGGCGGCGCGGCGGAAGATATCCTCGGTCACGCTGTCGCCGCTGACGATATTGGTCGTCTCAATCACCAGCGTCTTGCCTTCCCACCAGCCGCGTGAATTGCCCATCCACGCCTCGACGGCTTCGGGCCACTTGGCGGCCTGTGCCTCTTCCTTGCTGTTGTAGATCTTGATCACGCGCGTGCCGAGCATTTCGAGCACGATGGTCATGTAACCGGGGCTCTGGAACACGCGGATGCCGTTATTGTAGCGGAAGGGATACATCGACGCCGGGAAGCCACGCGACACGCAGCGATCCCAGCTGTCGAAATCGCTCACCCAGTTATAGGCTTGCCCCGGCACCCAGCCCGAACGGCCGGCGCGGAACAGGCGCATCCCTTCCTCGGTCAGCGGCGGCAGCTGGCCGTTGGCCGGGGAGACGAGCATCGAGGTGCGGTGGCCGAAATCGGTTTGCTCGAACCATTCGGCCAACCCTTCGGTGCCCGATGTGCCGATGCCGTTTTCGGTCGCGGCGGCAAAGCGGCCGTCATTCCCGCGTGCAGCATCGAGCCGGCGCTGAAACTCCTCGTCGGTCACCCAGAAGCGCATCCCGTATTGTTCGGGCCGCTGAAACAGGATGCGGCCTTCATTCAGCCGTTCGATCGGCCAGGTGCCGGTGAAATCATAGTCGCCCCACGGCAGGCGCGCGGGTTCGTAATCGGTCGGCACCGGGGGCAGGGTGTAGAGATCGGACGGGCGGCTTTGCGCGGCGGCGGGGGCGGCGGTAAGCGCCAGGCCGCACGAGGCGACGGCGATGGCGACAAGCGAGGTGAGACCTTTGCGGGTCATAGTATCGGGCTCCCTTCCCAATTGATCCTGTCCACCGGCAGCCCGCCTGTTACGCAAAGCCCCGGTTTTGATCCCAGATTAGGCGCGAAGCGCCGGGGATGCCAGCGTCGAGATTGATAAAGTCTGTAACACTTTGTCGCAGCGCCCTTGACTGGGCCTGTGTGCGGGGCTGCGGTAGGGTATGTAGGAAAAATACCCTTTGCCATCCGCGCAAATCTGGGACATTTGGCGCAAATGTAGAGATTCAGATGGAAATGTAGGAAAAATACATCAAATCGGCTTCGGTTTGCCGACTGCGGGAATTGGCTTGCTGGGCGGCTGCGTGGATGGTGCGCCAGGCATCAATTTCGCCTAGCGGCATACGCCTTGCAGCAGGGAAAATCGCGGTGTGAAGGCCAAACGGGGCATGATTGTCGTTGGGCTGGCTGGATAACCAGAATTAGGGGTTTACCCCTATTTACTCCCGATAGTGCTTAAGAGATGTTGAGGAACAGATACGGGGTTTCCCTTGATAACGCTCGTTACAGTGAATGGTAGGCAGATAATCTGAGTGTTATCGCTAACATAGATGCAATTGATGTTTGCCATATTTCGAACATCTATTAATTAAAGATTTGCAGTTCCTGGCCGGGCCGCGCCTATCGCTGTTTCAACGATATGGGGCCGGGTGTTTCTTACTAAAGCCGCAAAGAGGGACCTATGGGAGAGACGACGGCTGTAAAGAAGCAGGAGGTTCTGAAACTCCTCGCCGATGACTGGAAGGCCAGTGACATCCGCGAGTTGGGCACCACGCTGCTGCGCCTCGCGGATTCGCTTGATCAAGCGTGGAACGGATCGAATGTGAAATCGATCTTCCGCTGGCCCAGCGAACTTGCGCGGATCGAGAAGAACGCGCTCAACCTCGCGATGAAGGCGCGGGTGATCTACGAACAGCGCGGCAGGCGCTGGGATCATCTGCCGGCCGATCTGCTGGGCGAACCGGCGTGGGATATGCTGCTTGACCTGTTCATCCAGTTTGCGGGCGGGGCGAAAGTGTCTACCACCAGCCTGTGCATGGCGAGCCGCGTGCCCAGCACCACGGCGCTGCGCTATATCAACGCGCTGGAAGAGGCCGGGCTGGTGACGCGCAGCACATCCGAGTTCGACAAGCGCGTGACCTTCGTGGCCCTTACCGATCAGGGCGTGCTGGCGGTGGGACGCTATCTCGAACAATATTAGGGCGCAGGCGTTTCCGCCGCATCGGGAACGGGGGTAAGGCCGAGCAGCGGATCATCAGGCGTCGGCGCAGTGCCGTTGCGCGTGGTCATGTAGGAGGTGGCCTGCCGAGGGATTTTGCGTGTTGTCATGCCCGGTGGGGGAGCAGGGGGATGGCTGCAAGAAAGGGTTTTTCCGCAGTGTTTACGGCACGCACGGCTTGCCGCCACCTTCTCGCCTTGGCACAAGCGCAGGCATGGCCAACAAACTCTATTTCGGGGATAATCTGCACGTCCTTCGCTAGGGTCGAGACTCAATCAGAGCCAGAAAGCCACGGCGGCGGCAAGGCATACGGCGGATAGGAAGTTTCTGGCG
>NZ_JBANRN010000016.1:0-72642 GCF_037154155.1 Alteraurantiacibacter lauratis | reverse complement strand
TCTCCTGCTTCAGCGGAGACACTCTGAATCAATACACGCACTGAATTTCAAGAGGCTGATTGGGTTTAGACCCTAGGACGATGACCGAGAACCCAATTAGATAGGCAATGTCGGGATTCAAGGTTGCCCGCGGGTTGAAGCCGTCGAGCATTACGCTGGAACCTTTTCACTCACTTCGGTGGCTACCACCTCGCCCCATCATTACCCGAATATCAACCAATTTCCGCCAAAGCCTTGTCGCACCACACACGCGAAAGGCATTTCATGCGCGGGCAATCGCTTCCTACCGTTTCCGTTATCGGCCTTGGCTATATTGGCCTGCCCACCGCCGCGATCATTGCGCGCGCGGGGATGCGCGTCTTTGGCATGGATGTGACGCCGCATGTGGTCGACACGATCAACCGGGGCGAGATTCATATCGAGGAGGTCGATCTCGACGGGCTGGTGCAGGGCGTGGTGGCGCGCGGGCTGCTCACCGCTTCACTGGAGGTGCATCCGGCCGATGTATTCGTGATCGCCGTGCCCACGCCGTTTCACAAGGACGGACGCCACACGCCCGATGTCACCTATGTGCTGGAAGCGGCAAAGAATGTCGCCAAGGTGCTCAAGGCAGGCGACACGGTGATCCTCGAATCGACCTCACCCGTGGGCACGACCGAGCAATTGCGCGATGCCATCGCCGCGGCGCGGCCCGATCTGAAAATGCCGGGGCTGACCGATGGCACGCCCGATGTCTCGATCGCCTATTGTCCCGAACGCGTGCTGCCGGGCCGCATTCTGGAAGAGCTGACCAATAACGACCGCAGCATTGGCGGCATTACGCCGCGCTGTGCGCGCAAGGCGCTGGCTTTCTACAAGCGCTTCGTGCGCGGCACCTGCGTCACCACCGATGCCCGCAGCGCGGAGATGACCAAGCTGGTCGAAAACGCCTTCCGCGATGTGAACATCGCCTTTGCCAACGAACTCAGCATGGTGTGCGACAGGCTGGGCATGGATGTGTGGGAAGTGATCCGCCTCGCCAACCGGCATCCGCGCGTCAACATCCTCACCCCCGGCCCCGGCGTTGGCGGGCATTGCATTGCGGTCGATCCGTGGTTCATCGTCTCTGCCGCGCCTGAACAAACGCCGCTGATCCGCACCGCGCGCGGGGTGAACGATGGCAAGATCCACCACGTGATCGCCCGCGCCGCCGCGCTGGTGGAGGCCAATCCGGGAGCCAAAGTGGCCTGCCTCGGCCTCGCTTTCAAAGCCAATATCGACGATTTCCGCGAAAGCCCGGCGCGCCTTGTCGCCGCGACGCTGGCGCGCCGATACGGGACCCGCATCCACATTGTGGAGCCTTACGCCGCCGAATTGCCTCGCGAATTCGAAGGGACGGGCGCAGTGCTGACCGATATTGACAGCGCGCTGGAAGATTGCGGCGTGATGATCGTGCTGGTCGATCATGACGTCTTCCGCTCGGTCCCGCTGGCCGAGCGTGAGGACAAGGCGGTGTACGACACGCGCGGCATCTGGCCCGATCAGCCGCAAGCCCCTGTTGCCCCGGTTGAGGAACTGCGCCGCGCGGGCTAGTCCCGCCGTGTGTTCAAGGCTCTTGTCATTCTGGCGCTGCTGCCTGCGCTTTACGCGCTTGCACTGTTTGGCTGGCCCGATCTGCTGCGCGTCATTCAGGGGGTGCGCCATGTGCGCGGGACCGTGGTGCGGCACGATTTGAGCACGGACGGGTTCGTTCCGGTTTTCCAGTTTGTAAACGGCACCGTTACGCACGAGGTGCGTGGCCGCACCGCTTCCCTAAACCCACAGCCGCCTGTGGGAAGCACGCACTGGCTCAGCCATCCGCGCCGCCGGCCCGATCTGGCGCGATTGCCCGACCATTTTCCGCGTACGATGATGTATGGCCTGCTGACCGCCTGGCTGGCGCTGTTCAGCGATATGGCATTTGGCTGGTTCTAGGCGGTGGCGAGCCTCAGGCCAGCGCGATATCGGGCGCGTCTTCCTGCTTCATGCCGACAAGGTGATAGCCGGCGTCGACATGGTGCACTTCGCCCGTGACGCCGCTGGCGAGATCGGAGAGGAAATAGAGGCCCGCGCCGCCCACATCCTCGATCGTGACATTGCGCCGCATGGGCGAATTCAGCTCGTTCCATTTGAGGATATAGCGGAAATCGCCAATCCCGCTCGCCGCCAGCGTCTTGATCGGCCCCGCCGAAATCGCGTTCACGCGGATGTTTTCCGGCCCCAGATCGTTGGCGAGATATTTCACGCTGGTTTCCAGCGCCGCCTTGGCCACGCCCATTACATTGTAATGTGGCACGACCTTTTCCGCGCCGTAATAGGACAGCGTGATGATCGATCCGCCATCCTTCATCAGCGGGCGCGCGCGTTTTGCCGCGGCGACCAGCGAATAGGCCGAGATGTTCATTGTCAGCAGGAAGTTTTCGAGGCTGGTATCGACATATTTGCCGCGCAGCTCGTTCTTGTCGGAAAAGCCGATTGCGTGGACGAGGAAATCGAGCTTGCCCCAGCGCTCCTCGATCTGCGCGAAGGCGGCGTCCATCGCCGCCATGTCGGACACGTCGCATTCGATCAGGAAATCGCTGCCCAGTTCAGCCGAAAGCGGGCCCACGCGGCGCGCGAAAGCTTCGTTCGGATAGGAAAAGGCCATTTCCGCGCCATGCTCATGCAGTTTCTTTGCAATGCCCCAGGCCAATGATTTTTCATTCGCCAGCCCCATGATGAGGCCTTTCTTGCCCTGCATCAGACCCGGAACCAGACCTGCCGTCATTGCGCGCCCTCCTCAACTGCCGCTTGCGTCATATTTGCCGCGCCATCGGGCTCCATTCCCTCCGGTTCGGCCAGCGCGGCGTTCAGTTCCGCACCTGCGACCATCCCTAAGCCCACCAGCCAGAAAAAGAAAAGCGCGATCATGCTGCCCGCCAGCGATCCGTAGGTGAGATCGTAAGTGAAGACCGAGCGCAGCACCGGCGGCAGCGCCATCGTGACCGCCAGCCACCACAGCGTGGTGAGCAAGGCGCCGGGCCATTTGGGATATCGGCTGCGGCGGTAGGGATCGGGCGTCAGGGCGTAAAACAAAAGGTAGATCGAGGCGAACAGCCCGCCCGTAGCGATGATGCGCGACCAGGCGAGCTGTCTGAGAGCGCTGGCCAATTCGGGCATCCAGGCGGTGATCGCCTGCTGCGCCGCACCGATCATCACCTGCGCCACCAGCGATGCCATCAGCACCAGCACCGCGCCGATGATGATGGCGGTGGAGCCGAGGCGGTAGATCCAGAAGGCCCGTGTCGCCTTGGTGCCATAGGCGCGGCGCAGAATATCACGGATCGTTTCGATCAGGCTGCCCACTGTCCAGAGGCCGATCAGCCCGCCCACCCACAGCAGCCATCCGCTGCGCGCCTCGATCGCGCCCAACGCCACGGGGCGCAGCACATCGGCCACCACCGGGGGCATGGCGGCGAGCACGGCATTGACCGCAGCGGCCTGTTCCGCCTCCTCCCCCAGCAGCGACAAGGCCGCGGCGCCGGTCAGGAAAAAGGGGAAGATGGCCAGCATGGAAAGATAGGCAAGATTGCCGGCGTGAATCGGGCCATCATTGTAAATGCCCACCATCGCCCGCTTCAGGACAAGCTTGCACCTTTCCAGCAGTTCAAGCCGTTCCTTCCCGTTGCGCAGCCGGTCGCGCAGCCGTGCGGGTTGGGCCGCCGCACGGCGCCGCGCTTCGGGCGACAGGTCAACCGGGCCATCCTCTGTTGGGGCCTCGCTTGGGGGCGCTTCAGGCGTGCCGGGCAAAGCCATGCCTTTGTCCTAACAGGCGGGTGAAGCTGGGTCGAGGGCCGGAGCGCCCGCGCATCACAAGCCAAAGCGCTGGCGCACCGGGCTGTCGTCTTTCCACCCTTCCAGCCGGGCCGCCAGCGCGGCGGGATCGGCGGGAAGGTGAATCTGCAAGGTCACCAGCTGATCGCCGCGTGATCCGTCCTTCTTCGAAAAACCCTTGCCCTTCAGGCGCAGCACCTTGCCAGAGGATGATCCCGCCGCCACGTTCAGCATGACCGGCCCATCCACCGTGGGCACCTTGACCTTGCCGCCGTTCAGCGCCTCGTCCAGCGTCACCGGCAGGTCGAGCAGCACATCATGCCCCGCGCGGCGGAAGAAGGGGTGCGGCTCGACCTTGATCGTCACCAGCGCATCGCCCGCGCCGCCCGGCCCCGGCTCACCCTTGCCTTTCAACCGCATCTGCGTGCCATCCTCGACACCGGCAGGCAATTTCAGGTCGATCGTCTTGCCATCGCCCAGCGTAATGCGCTGCGGGGCACGCGTTGCCGCATCCACGAACGGCACCTTCAGCGTATAGGCGAGATTGGCCCCGCGCGGCGGCGGGGGCGGTGGCCGCCGCCCAAAACCCGCCCCGCCAAATCCACCTCCGCTGCGCGCGCCCGCGCGAGCGCCGAACAGCCCTTCGAACAGGTCGGACAGGTCCATTTCTTCCGGCCCGCCGGCACCGCGGAAACCGCCGGCACCTGCGCCGCCAAATCCGCCCCCATGGCCAAAGGACATTCGCGGATTACCATCGGCGTCGATTTCACCCCGGTCGAACTGGCCGCGCTTGTCCTTGTCGGACAGCAGGTCGTAAGCGCGGGTGACATCGGAAAAGCGTTCCGCCGCCTTGGGATTGTCCTTGTTGCGGTCGGGGTGCAGTTCTTTTGCCAGCTTGCGATAGGCGGATTTGATTTCCGCCTCGCTAGCTGTGCGGGATACCCCCAGTGTTGCGTAAGGATCACTCATGGTGTGTTAGCTAGGTAATGCATTGATGGCTGGCAAGCGTTTGCCGCATGGAGTAACCGGGCCTTATGCAGGATAGTGACAACGCCATTCCCGATACCGATCCCTTCGTCCTGTTCGATGCCTGGTTTGAAGAGGCGAACAGGACGGAACTGAACGACCCCAACGCCATGGCGCTGGCGACCGCCACGCCAGACGGTATGCCTTCGGTGCGCATGGTGCTGCTGAAGGGACATGATGCGCGCGGCTTTGTCTTCTATACCAATGCGCACAGCCGCAAGGGCGGCGAAATCCTTGCCAATCCCAATGCCGCTTTGCTGTTCCATTGGAAAAGCCTGCGCCGCCAGATTCGCATCGAAGGTCCGTTGGCGGAGGTGAGCGCCGAAGAAGCCGATGCCTATTTCCATTCGCGCCCGCTGAAATCGCAGGTGGGCAGCGCAGCCAGCGACCAGTCGCGCCCGCTCGATTCGCGGGCAACCTATCTTAAGCGGGTAGAGCAGATTGCCGAGGCCTGCCCGGTGCAGGTGCCGCGCCCGCCGCACTGGACTGGCTTCCGCCTTGATCCGGCACGGATCGAGTTCTGGACCGATCGCCCCAATCGCCTGCACGAACGCCGCCAGTTCACCCGCACCGCGACGGGCGGCTGGACCAGCACGCTGCTCTACCCGTGAGCGCGCCGCGCACGCCCGCTGAAGCAGAGCGCGCCTGGCTGACGCGCAGCGCTGCCTATGCCAGCATGGCGGTGGCCTTGCTGCTGGTGGGGATGAAGCTGTGGGCGGTATGGCATACTGGTTCCACCGCCATGCTGGGCAGTCTGGCGGATACGGCGCTCGATCTGGTGGCCAGCCTGGCGGCGCTGGCGGGCGTGGTGATCGCCGCGCGCCCGGCGGATGCCACGCACCGTTTCGGGCACGGCAAGGCCGAAGCGCTGGCCGCGATGTTTCAGGTTGTGCTGATAACGCTTTCCGCTTTCGGGCTGGGCGCGCGCTCTGTCGGGCAATGGCTGGATGGCGGGCGCGTGGAGGGCGCGGAGGCGGGCATTGCCGTCTCGGTCCTTGCCATTGCGGCGACGCTGGCGCTGATCGCCTGGCAGCGCCATGTGATCGCCCGCACCGGCAGCCTGGCGATTTCCACCGACCATCTGCATTACAAGAGCGATCTGGCGCTCAATCTGGCGGTGATCGCGGCCTTGGTGCTCGACCGCTATCTGAATGTCGCGGGGGCCGATCCGCTGTTTGGGTTGGGGATCGCGCTGTGGCTGGGATGGAGCGCCTGGCGCGCGGCGGGCGCGGCGATAGACCATCTGATGGATCACGAGTGGCCGGAGGAGCGGCGCAAGCAGTTTCTGGCGGTGCTGGCGCGCCATCCGGAACTGCGCGGGGTGCACGATCTGCGCACGCGCACCAGCGGGGCAAAGGACTTTGCCCAGTTTCACGCGGCGGTTGACCCGCAGATGACCGTGGCCGAGGCGCACCGCCTGATGGACGAGCTGGAAGCGCGGATCGAGGCCGCCTTTCCCGGTGTCGAGGTGCTGATTCACCCCGATCCCGAAGGCCTCGTGCGTGCCGAGGGCGAGGAACTGCTGCCCGATCGGTGTTAGGCGCGGCGTCTAGCGCACCGGATAGAGCGCGGAAATGGCCGCAATCCGATCCATCAGCGCGCGTTCCTCTTCGTCCAGCGTCTTGCCGGTGCGCAGGATCACCAGCCCCTGCTGCGGCGAGATATAGAGCACCTGCCCCAGATGGCCCATCGCGGCAAAGGCGGTGTCCGGCCCCTGATCGGCAAAGATCACGTTGCGATCCGATCCCGATGGGCGGTTGAGCCAGACTTGCGCGCCGTAATCGGGCGCGCGCGGGCTCTCGCTTTTCATGAAATCGACCCAGCCGCGCGGCACCACCTGCACCCCGCCTGCCGCGCCGCCGCTGCGCAGGAAATCGCCGAACCGCGCCCAGTCGCGGGCATTGGCCCAGATTGCGCTGCCTGCAACCAGAGTTCCAGCCGCGTCATATTCGCCGACCATGCTGGTAAGGCCGAGCGGCACGGCAAGGCGAGCCTCCAGAAAATCGGCCATGGCGACCTGCCGCTCTTGCGCATCGCCTTCGGGCGCAAGCAGCCGCGCCAGGATGTCGCCCAGAATCACCGTGGTGGCGGTGGAATAGGTGAACTGGCTGCCCGGCTCATGCGCCAGAGGCTGGGCCTCGGCCCAGGCTGCCATATCGTCGCGCCCGTCGAGAAACAGCATCCGCACTTCGGAACTGTCCTGCACCGGTTCGGCCCCTTCCTGGTGCCTGAGGCCCGACCGCATCTGGAGCAGGTGGCGCAGCGTGATCGCGCCGCGCGGATCGCCCGCGCGCTGCCAATGGTCGATCGGCGGTGATGTATCGAGCGCCAGCCGCCCGTCGGCCACCATCATGCCGATCAGCACGGCGGTAACCGTCTTGGACATCGACCAGCCGATAAAGCGGGTGTCGGCCGAAAACCCTTCGGCATAGCGTTCGGCCACCACTTCGCCGCGATGCATCACAACAACGGCGTAAGTTTCGCCAATCCCCTCGGCGGTGAACAGCGCGTCGAGCCGGCGGGCCAATTCCTCGCGCGGGACGCCGGGTTCGACCGCTACGGCTTCCAGCGCGCCATCGGACAGCGGCGGTGGCGGCGGCGGGCCTTCCTGTCCGCACGAGGCCAGCAGAATCACGCCCAGCGATGCCAAGGCAAGTTTGGCGCTTGGCCGGCGGCCCCTTGCACGTTTAGGGGAAGTATCGGGATTATGCAGGCGCAACATGCGCGCCTCAATTGAACAGGCAGGCAGGAATGGCAACCGGAAAGACCATGCGAAAGGCGCAGCGACACGATGCCCGGTGGCGCCCGCGTGGCGGCTGGGCCATCTGGGTGCTGGGCGCGCTGCTCGTCGCCGGGCTTGCCGCGTGGCAATGGGGTGAACCCGTGCGTGCGCAAGCCGAAGTGGCAACAGCCTATGGCGCGCGCACCGCATGCTCGTGCCGCCATCTGGGCGGGCGCGATTTGGCGAGTTGCAAGGGCGATTTCCTGCCGGGCATGGAGGCGGTATTCCTGAGCGAGGACGCGGATGCGAAATCCGTCACCGCGCGCGTGCCACTGGTCGCCAGCGCCACCGCCCAATATCGCGAAGGCTTTGGCTGCGTGCTGGAGCCGTGGCGCAGCTAGGCAGCTGCTTCGGTCGAATCGATCCAGCCGCCCCCGACCACCCTTTCCCCGCAATAAAGCACTGCCGCTTGCCCCGGTGCCACGCCGAATTCGGGGACGGCAAAGCGGATCGTGGCAGGCGCGCCGTCGCCAAACTCGCCTTCCAGCGTGACTGGAACTGGCTTTGCCAGCGAGCGCACCTTAGCGGTCAGCCCTTTGGCCGGAAGCGGGCCGATGCGGTTCGTCTCGATCAGCTGCGCCGATGCCACCGCCAGCATCGCTTTCGGCCCCACGCGCACTTCGGCGCTGGCGGCGTCCAGCTCCACCACGTAGAGCGGCTCTGCCAGTCCGCCGATTTCGAGCCCGCGCCGCTGGCCCACAGTATAATGGATGATGCCCTTGTGATGGCCCAGCACCTCGCCCGTGGCGGCGTGGACAATCTGGCCGGGGCGCACGCCTTCCGGGCGCACCTTTTGCACGATGCGCGCATAATCGCCGTCGGGAACGAAGCAGATATCCTGGCTGTCGGGCTTGGATGCCACGGCGAGACCATATCCCGCCGCCAGACGCCGCACCTCGTCCTTGGGCAATCCGCCCAAGGGATAGCGCAGAAAGGCAAGCTGTCCCTCGGTCGTGCCATAGAGGAAGTAGGACTGGTCGCGCGCGGGATCGGCGGCGCGGTGCAGTTCCGGCCCGGCCTCGCCCATCACGCGGCGCACATAATGGCCCGTGGCAAGGCAATCGGCCCCCAGATCGCGCGCCATGCGCAAGAGATCGGTGAATTTCGGCCCCATATTGCAGCGGATGCAGGGGATCGGCGTGCGGCCGGCCAGATAATCGTCGGCAAAGCGTTCGACCACCTCCTCGCGGAAGGCGCTCTCATGGTCGAACACGTAATGCGCGATGCCCAGACGGTCGGCCACGGCGCGCGCGTCGCGGATATCGTCGCCCGCGCAGCAGGCGCCCTTGCGCCCGGTGGCCGCGCCATAATCGTAAAGTTGCAGCGTGATGCCGATCACTTCGGCCCCGCTGGCGGCGGCAAGAGCAGCAACGACCGAGGAATCGACCCCGCCCGACATCGCCACCACGATGCGGCATTCGGCCGCGGCGCGCGGCAGATCGAACAGGGCAGCGGCGCTCTGCGCGTCAAGCGGCGGGGTGGGAGACAGGGAGGCGGCGGACATGGGCGGCCCATACACTCTTGCCGCAGCCACGCCAATGGCGCGGCTGCGGGTGAGGAGGGGCACACGGCAGAACACCAAGGCCCAGGCTAAGGCGTGGTTAAGCGCGGCTTTACCGCTTCTTGACGGTTGCGCGTGTATGACGATCGTCATGTACGAGGGAAAACTGCCTTCGGCCCAGCAGGCCATTGAAAACGGACAGGATTCCGGCGAGCCCGGATTCTTGCGTGAAATGACGTGGCGCGACCTGCGCGCGCGGCTTGATGCCGTGCGCGACCTGCGCTGCGCTCTTCGCCGGCCGGGAGAGGCTGACAAGCTGGCAAGCTTCGATGCCGATTCGGCGCGGCGGATTGCTGCGCTCTCCAATGGCAAACACGGCGTTAACCTTGAAGATTTAGCCGATCGCAAAGCGCTTGGGGTCATTAACGGGGCATCGCGTGATGCCGGTTGCGGCAGCGACCAGAGGAAATAATGATCGAGAACCAGAAAATCCGCCCCGCGCAAGTCATCGGCCCTCTTGGCGAGCCGCTGACGCTTGCCGATCTTCCCGCGCCCGAAACCCGCCGCTGGGTTGTGCGCCGCAAGGCTGAAGTCGTGGCCGCCGTAAATGGCGGGCTGCTGACAATAGACGAAGTGCTTGAGCGCTATTCGCTCACGCTGGAGGAATTCGCCAGCTGGCAGCGGGCCGTGGACCGTTCCGGGATGCAGGGCCTGCGGGTGACGCGCATTCAGCACTACCGCGATCTTTACGAGCGCCAGCTGAAATATTGAAAGTCGCCTTCTGAAGGCGGATGGCAGGGTTCAATTCGTTGGACTCGCGTTTCGTTAACCGTCAGTTTCTCCTCCGGCCTTGCGCGTAACGGCGCGAGGCCGGAACCGCATGGGGCTTGCCGCATTGATGCAGCAGGGCGCCTGCGGGCCCGTATGACCGGAGGGAAACAGGAGGAGACGGTGATGGGATGGATTATCGCAATTATCGTAGGCGGCATCGCTGGCTGGCTGGCGAGCAAGGTGATGAACCGCGATGCGTCGATGGGCATTTTCTGGAATGTCGTTGTCGGTATTGTTGGTTCGGTGATCGGCAACTGGCTTGCCGGGCCGCTGTTCGGCGTTCAGGGAACGGTTCAGGCGTTTTCGCTGACCGGGCTGTTGATCGCGCTGCTTGGTGCCATTGTGCTGCTGGCGATTGTCAATCTGATCCAGCGCGGCCGGATTCGGTAAGGCCCCGGCTGCTGCAGGCGATCGCATGACCGCCTGACAAAATGATACAATTTGGCTTAAAGGCCGGAAACCCTTGCGTTTCCGGCCTTTTTGCTTGGCCGCTATCGCACCGTTGGTCGATGGCGCTCGCCCTCTGGACGATGGGTGCGTTGCAGCACGCATCGCAAGCGTATATGGCGCAAGCGGTTACGGCAGTCAGGCCATCTCGGCAGGCTGCGGCAGCGGTGCTAGGGCACGACCAGTTGCCGTGCGGAGCAATCCGGCGGGAAAAGGGGGGTTCCAGGCGATCCGCGCCGGACCGTAAGATCGAGGCGGACTGCGCAGATGAACTACGAAACGCGAATGGACCTGAGCGAGATTTCGCAGGATTCCGGGCAAGCTGCCGGGACTCCGGATAACCAGGATGCATTGCGCGCGCGAAAGAAGCGCAATCTTATCATTGCGCTCGCCGTTCTGGGCATTGCCGCGATCCTCGCTTTCTTCCTCATGAACCGCAGTGACGAGCCTGCGCCCTTCACCGGGCAGGCCGATGGCATTATACCTGCCGTTACGGTGATCAGCCCCGGCAAGGGGACCTATGCCGGCATGATTAACGCCACCGGCACGCTGGCGGCGCGCCGTGAAATGCCGGTGGGCGTGGTGGGCGAAGGTGGGCGCGTGGTGTCCGTGCCGGTCGAGGCGGGCCAGTGGGTCAATGCGGGGCAGGTGCTGGCCGTGATCGACCGTTCGGTGCAGACGCAGCAGACCGCCAGCGCCGCCGCGCAGATCGAAGTCGCGCGCGCCGATGCCAATCTGGCGCAGGCCAATCTGGACCGCGCTCTGCAACTGGTGGATCGCGGTTTTATCAGCCAGGCCGACGTCGACCGGCTGACCGCCACCCGCGATGCCGCCATTGCGCGCTTGCGCGTGGCCGAGGCGCAGCTGGCCGAACGGCAGGCGCGCAATGCGCAGCTCAATATCGTGGCCCCCGCAGCCGGACTTTTGCTGACGCGCAATGTCGAGCCCGGCCAGGTGGTGGGCGCGGGGTCAGGCGTGCTGTTTTCCATCGCGCGCGGCGGGGAAATGGAACTGCTGGCGCAGATCGGCGAGGCGGAGCTGGACCGCATCCCGCTGGGCGCAACCGGGCGGGTAACGCCGGTGGGCAGCGATCAGACCTTTACCTGCCAGATCTGGCAGAAGGCCCCTGTGATCAACGAACAGACCCGGCAGGGCACCGCGCGGTGTGCAATGGCCTACAACGCCTCGCTGCGCCCCGGCGGCTTTGCCTCGATCCAGATCGACAGCGGGGCGGTGGTAGCTCCGCGCCTGCCCGAAAGCGCGGTTCTCTCCGATGACAACGGCAGCTATGTGCTGATCGTCAACGCCGAAAACAAGGTTGAGCGGCGCAATGTGCAACTGGGCATGATCAGCGACGATGGCATCGTCATTGCCGGTGGGCTTACCGGGCAGGAGCGCATCGTGGCGCGCGCGGGCGGCTTCCTCAATGTGGGCGAAACGGTGCGCCCGGTCGTCGAAGGCGCGGCTCCGGCTGGCGCGGCCCCGGCGGCGGCGCAGTAAGGCGCGCCGGCAATGAATTTCCGCAACATTTCCGCCTGGTCGATCCGCAACCCGATCGTTCCTCTGCTCGCCTTCATCGGGCTGATGCTGGCCGGGATCATGGCGTTTCAGCGGATGGATATCCAGGATCGCCCCGATATCGAGTTTCCGGTGGTGATCATCTCGATCGCGCAGCCGGGCGCGGCCCCCAGCGAGATCGAGAACCAGATCACCCAGCGCGTGGAAGCCGCCGTGCAGACGCTGGACGGGGTGGAAAGCATCCGCTCGACCGCCAGCGAAGGCAGTTCGTCCACACAGGTGCAATTCCTGCTCGGCACCGACATTGCCGAGGCGGTGAACGAGGTCAAAAGCGCGGTCGACCAGATCCGCGGCGAATTGCCCGACGGGATTCTGGAGCCGCGCATCTTCAAGCAGCAGACCAGTTCGCAGCCCATCGTCTATTTCGGCGTCACCGCCGATGACATGACAATCGAGGAGCTGAGCTGGTTCATTGACGACACGATTACCAAGGCGCTGCTGAATGTGCCGGGCCTTGCCGAGGTGAATCGCAGCGGTGGGGTGGACCGCGAAATCCTCGTCATCCTCGACCCGGCCAAGATGCAGTCGCTTGGTGTTACCGCGGCGCAGGTCAACACCACGCTGCGCCAGACCAATGTGAACGCGGCAGGCGGGCAGGCGGAAATCGCCGGATCGCGGCAATCGGTGCGTGTGCTGGGAAATGCCGGGTCGGCCTATGAATTGTCGCAGACGCAGATTGCGCTGGGCGGCGGACGCACGGTCAAGCTGGCTGATATTGCCACCGTCCGCGACGCCTATGGCGAAATCCGCTCGCTCGCCAAGATTGACGGGCGACAGGTCGTTACCTTCTCGATCACCCGCGCGCGCGGCGAATCCGATGTTGCGGTCTACGATGGCGCGGTGGAAGTCCTGCAGGAGCTGGAGGAAGCCAATCCCGGCATCCGGTTCACCCGCCTGTTCACCGAAGTCGATTACACCAAGGCCCAGTACGAAAGCAGCATGGCCGCCATGGTCGAAGGCGCGATTCTGGCGGTGGTGGTCGTGTTCCTGTTTCTGCGGGACTGGCGCGCCACGATCATCGCGGCGCTGGCGATCCCGCTTTCGGCGATTCCCACCTTCTATTTCATGGAATGGCTGGGCTTCACGCTCAACACGCTTTCCCTGCTTGCCTTGGGGCTGGTTGCAGGTGTGCTGGTCGACGATGCGATCGTGGAGATCGAAAACATCGTGCGCCATATGCGCATGGGCAAAAGCGCCTATCAGGCCTCGATCGATGCGGCGGACGAGATCGGGCTGGCGGTGGTCGCCACCACTTTCTCCATCGTGGCGGTGTTCCTGCCGGTGGGCCTGATGCCGGGCGTGTCGGGCCAGTTCTTCAAGAATTTCGGCCTCACCGTCGTGGTCTCGGTGCTGATGAGCCTGGCGGTTGCGCGCATGATCACCCCGATGGTTGCGGCCTATTTCCTGAAAGCCAAGGGCGAGGCGGCGCATGGCGAAGGCCGCCTGATGGACACCTATATGAAGGTGCTGCGCTGGTCGCTGGACGATAGCAAGTTCCGCGAGATGCGCGCCCGCATCGGCAAGACGGGCACGCGCTGGTGGTTCCATCTGGCGGCAGTGGCCAGCGGGCTGGTCGTGATCCTGGCCCTGCGCGCGGTCACAGGTGTTGGCACCCAAGAGGGCGGCGAGGGCGGCCTGTCCATTGGCCTGATGCTGGGCCTGCTTGTGCTCGCCTATCTGGTGGGCGGCCTCGTCAATTTCCTTCTCGGCCTGATTGGCGGCTGGCTGGCGGGATATGACAGCAATCCCCTCTTCGCCCGTGCCCGTTATCTGGGCGCGCGATTCCTTGACCACCGCGTGTGGATGATGCTGGTGGGCGTGGTGGCCTTGGGGCTGACCGCACTTGTCGGCAGCCGCATCCCGATGCAGTTCTTCCCCAATGCGGACAGCGACTTTGCGATGATCCGCATCAATATGGTGCCGGGAACGACCTTGCAGCAGACCGACGAAGTGGTCAGCCGCGTGGCCGCGCGCATGAGCGAGGAGCCCGAAGTGGCGCTGGCTCTGGGCATTGCCAATGAAGGCAACGGCATGGTGCGCCTTGTGTTCAAGCCGGACCGCGAGCGAACCAGCCTCGAATTCATTCGCCAATTGGGACCCGAATTGTCCGACATCCCCGATGCGCGGGTCAATTTCCAGGACCAGGACGGCGGCGGTGGCGGCGGCGGTTCGGGCCGCGCGATCACGATCATGCTGTCGGGTTCCGATCCGGCGGCGCTCGAACGGGCGGCAAACACGCTGGTTGACCAGATGAAGGACGTGCCCGGCGCGGTCGGCCCGCGCGTGGAGGTGGACCTCCAGCGGCCCGAACTCATCATCAAACCGCGCGAGGATCTGGCGGCAAGTCTGGGCGTGACAACGCAGGCGCTCAGCCAAGCCATCCGCATTGCCACGCTGGGCGATATCGATCAGAACGCAGCCAAGTTCTCGCTTTCCGACCGGCAGATCCCCATCCGCGTGCGCCTTGCTGAAGGCGACCGACGCAATCTTGCGGTGATCCGCAATCTGCCCGTGCCCACCTCCACCGGCGGATCGGTGCCGCTGGAGCGGGTGGCCGAAATTGGCCTTGGCATGGGGCCAACCTCGATCGAACGTTACAACCAGAACCGCCGCGTTTTCGTCAGCGCCGACCTCGCGCCCGATGCCGCGCGCGGAACGGTCATGTCGGCGATCAACAATCTGCCGATCATGCGCAACCTGCCCACCGGCGTTGCCAATACCCCGGTGGGTCAGGATGAATGGCAGGGCCAGCTGATCGACAGTTTCGGCGTGGCGCTGGTTACCGGCATCCTGCTGGTCTTTGCCGTGCTGGTGCTGCTTTACCGCCGCCTTGTGTCGCCGCTGGTCAACATGGCCTCGCTCGCGCTGGCACCGCTTGGCGGGCTGGTGCTGGTCTGGGCGCTGGGCCAGCCGCTCTCGCTGCCGGTGTTTATCGGTATCCTCATGCTGTTCGGCATTGTCGGCAAGAACTCGATCCTGCTGATCGACTTTGCGCTGGACGAGATGGACAAGGGCGCGGCCAAGCGCGCCGCCATTCTGGAAGCCGGGCACAAGCGCGCGCAGCCGATCGTGATGACCACTATCGCCATGACCGCGGGGATGCTGCCCACCGCCTTGTCGCTCAGCGGCGATTCGGCGTGGCGCGCGCCGATGGGCACGGTGGTGATTGGCGGGCTGATGCTGTCGACGCTGCTCACGCTGCTCATCGTGCCGGCGGGCTTCAGCCTGGCCGACGGTCTGGAAAAGCGCGTCGGGCCGTGGCTGCGCGAGAACCTGCTCACCTACAAGCCGGACGACAGCGACGAGGACAAGGCGCGCGCGCAGCCGGTGCCGGCAGAATAGCGACCTGCCGGCCCTTGGCGCGTGCCGGCGGAGCGCGCTAGACTGGTGCGGTTGTGACCGGACCCGTTGAGCGCCCTTCCGTGGACCGCGCAAGAGCCATGCGCCTTTCCGCCACGCTGATGCTGGTGGCGATGGCGGTGGTCTTTGCCATTGCCTTTCCCCGGCAGGATCTGCACCCCGCCTGGGGCTATGTGCGCGCTTTTGCAGAGGCGGGGATGATTGGCGGGCTGGCCGACTGGTTTGCGGTGACCGCGCTGTTCCGCCACCCGCTGGGCCTGCCGATCCCGCACACCGCGATCATCCCTCGCAACAAGGACCGCATTGCCGATACGATGGCGGATTTCCTGCGGCGCAATTTTCTTACCCCCCATGTTGTGGCGCGGCGTTTGCAGGACATGAACTTAGCCGCCGCACTGGGCCGCTTCCTGGTGGAACGGCGCAGCAGCGATGCCGAACTGGGCCGCATCCGCAGCGGGGCAGTGCAATTGCTGGTCGATCTGCTCGAAGCGCTCGATCCCGAAAGGCTGGGCCTGCAGGTCAAGGCGGGCCTCGCTGCGCAGGCGCGCAAGCTGGAGGTGTCGCCGCTGCTCGGCCGGATGCTGGCAGGCGCGATGCAGGATGGCCGCCATCGCCCGGTGATCGATGCGCTGGTGCGCTGGGCGGGGCTGACGCTGGAAGGCAACGAGGAACTGGTGCGCGAGATGATCCGCGCCCGCGCCAATGCCGTGCTGCGCTGGACGGGATTGGACGACCGCCTGTCCTCCTCGGTGCTTGATGGTCTTTATCGCCTGCTGGCCGAAATTCTCGTTGATCCGCAGCATCCCCTGCGTGGCCGAATGGAGGAAGGGCTGGCGAAATTGGCGGCCAATCTGCAAACCGACCCCGTTGTGCGTGCCAAGGTGGAACGCGCAAAGCTCGATCTGCTTGCCAATCCGGCGCTGGGGGATTGGTGGATGGGCGTGTGGGAACGCATCCGCCACGGCATGATCGCCGCCGCGCGAGACCCCGATTCAGCGCTCGACGGCCAATTGGGCGCGGCATTGCGCGAGCTGGGGGAGAAGCTGCAATCCGATCCCGCGCTGCAGGCGCAGATCAACCGTCTGGCCCGCCGCACGCTGGTGGGCGTGGCGCAACGCTATGGCGAGCAGATCGTGCGGCTCGTTTCCGAAACGGTGAAGCGCTGGGACGCGCAGACGATCACCGACCGGATCGAGAACGCGGTCGGCCGCGACCTGCAATTCATCCGCATCAACGGCACACTGGTGGGCGGGTTGGTCGGCGTCGCCCTGCACGCCATCACGCAGCTTTTCTGATGCGTGGAGGCTAGCGGCGGCCGGGGGGCGGCCCCATCAGCGCGAAGGGCGGTACAGTCCAATAGCTTGCCATCGGCTGCCCTTCGGCATCCAGAGCGGGCTGGAACCGGGCATTGTCCATGATCTGTGCGCAGATTCGCGTGTTCACATTGGCGCTCAGCGTCGGATAGTGGATCTCGCAGGCTGTTGGTCTCCCCTCGGCACTGATCATGACGCGCACCATGTTGGAGCCGCCCGCCAGCCGGGAAAACTCGCCAAAGGGTATCGTGCCATTGGCCAGATGCGGGCCTGGAGGGGGGAAAGCGGGGCGCGACAAGGTGCGGTGCTTTTCCGGGTCGAGACCCCAGATCGACAACAGATCGTAACCGCAGGTTTGCAACACCTCCATCGCATTGCGCAGCGATCCGGTTTCGATGCGCACCGGGGTTGTCAGGCCGCTGGTCAGGCTGAGCGCGGTGATCTGCGTGCCGCGGGCCAATTCCTGGGCATCGCGCTCGGCAGCGGTGGGTATGGTGGCGGGAGGAGGACCTGCATTCTCGCCCGCAGGCGCCGCGCTGCCATCATCAATCATCACTCCGGAAAAGATCAGCAATTGCTGGCCGTCGGTCGACGTTGACCGGGCAAAGGGCAGGCGTCGCGGGTTTGCAGACGGAACGAAATCCACTCCGATCTGATCCGATCCGCGATAGATCGATACGGCGTTGCCCAGCACCATGAGGCGCATGGTCGGGCCGGTGTCAATCTTCTCGAAGGAGATCGAAACCGTCTCTCGCCCGTCGCTGAAGCTGCGCATCAGGCGGCAGTAATCATCGCCGAAATCCGCTGTCCATGGGCCGGATGGCTGGAACACACGCGCATTATCCTGCGCATGTGCGGTTAGGGGCGAAAGCGCGGCGGCCGCAGCCGCCAGCCAAAGCGTTGTCTTTTTCATCAGCCATCCCTCCGGCGCGAAAAGCTATCGCCTTCGCGCCGGAGATCAAGCGGTGAATGATTGCAAATTGTAACGGCGGGAAATGCGCGCCGCGATCAGGCGGCCTGCTTTACTTCCGCCACGATCTTCCTTGCCGCATCGCCCAGATTGTCTGCCGCCACGATGGGCAGGCCGGATTGCTCAAGAATCTGCTTGCCCAGCTCCACATTGGTGCCTTCCAGACGCACCACCAGCGGCACCGACAGATCGACTTCGCGCGCGGCGGCGACGATGCCTTCTGCGATGGTGTCGCAGCGCATGATGCCGCCGAAGATATTGACGAGAATGCCCTTCACCGCCGGGTCGGACAGGATGATCTTGAAAGCGGCGGTCACCTTTTCCTTGCTCGCACCGCCGCCCACATCGAGGAAGTTGGCCGGGAACGAACCGTTCAGCTTGATGATATCCATCGTAGCCATGGCAAGGCCCGCGCCGTTGACCATGCAGCCGATATCGCCATCCAGCTTGATATAGGCGAGGTCATACTTGCTGGCCTCGACCTCCATCGGGTCTTCCTCGGTCTCGTCGCGCAGCGCCTCGATATCCTTGTGGCGGAACAGCGCGTTCGAATCGAAGCTCATCTTGGTGTCGAGCACCAGCAGATTGCCATCGACGGTTTCGACCAGTGGATTGATTTCCAGCATATCGCAATCGAGCGAGGTGAAGGCGGTGTAGAGCTGCGCGGCCAGCTTCTGCGCCTGCTTGTTGAGATCGCCCGACAGTTTCAGCGCGAAGGCTACCGCGCGGCCGTGATGCGGCATGAAGCCGGTGGCGGGATCAATGGTGATCGTGGTGATCTTTTCCGGCGTGTCATGCGCCACGGTTTCGATGTCCATCCCGCCTTCGGTGGACACGATCATGGCGATTCGGCCGCTGGCGCGGTCAACCAGCATGGAGAGGTAATATTCCGAGGCGATATCAACGCCATCGGTCACATAGAGGCGGTTCACCTGCTTGCCCGCCTCGCCCGTCTGCACGGTGACGAGCGTGTTGCCCAGCATTTCGCGGGCATTGGCTTCGACTTCCTCGATACTCTTGGCAAGGCGCACGCCGCCCTTGGCATCGGGGCCGAGTTCCTTGAACTTGCCCTTGCCGCGCCCGCCCGCATGGATCTGCGCCTTCACCACGTAAAGCGGCCCCGGAAGCGCCTTGGCCCCAGCAACGGCTTCCTCCACGGTCAGCGCCGCGTGTCCTGCGGGCACGCCGATGCCGAACTTTGCGAGCAATTCCTTGGCCTGATATTCGTGGATGTTCATGGGAGAGAGAACCTTTTTCCGGATGAATCGGTTGCCTCGCGCTAAAGCACTAACTCCTTGGCCTTGCAATGCGTTGCAGCGCAATCCAAGCTCGCCTCCGCATGATTGATCGCAACCGCCTGAAAGATATTTGCGTGGAAGCCGGGCAGATCGCCATGCGCCAGTGGCCCGGCGCGGGCCATGCCGTTGAAAGCTGGCACAAAGGTGACGCAAGCCCGGTCTGCGCTGCCGATCTGGAAGTGGACGCTTTCCTGAAGGCTGAACTGGGCCGCCTGCTTCCTGCAGCCGGCTGGCTTTCGGAAGAAACCGCAGACGATCCGGCGCGCCTGCAACGCGATCTCATCTGGGTGGTCGATCCGATCGACGGCACGCGCGATTATCTGCGCGGCCGCACCGGCTGGGCGGTATCGGTCGGATTGGTCAGCGCGGGCCGCCCGCTGATCGGCCTGCTGGTGGCACCTGCGCGTGATGAGGTGTGGTCTGCGACGGCGGGCACTGGCGCGCGGCTCAACGGGGTGGACATTTCCGCCAGCACTCGGCGCGAATTTGCCGGGGCGCGTGTTCCTGCCGACAGTCTGGCCACGGAAGATGCCGATCTGACCTTGGTGGAAAAGCCCAATTCCATCGCGCTGCGCATCGCTATGGTGGCCGACAACCGCGCCGATCTGGTCGCGACCTTGCGCTGGGGTTCGGAATGGGATGTGGCCGCCGCCTCGCTGATCGCGCGTGAAGCAGGTGCGCGGGTAACCGATGCCTTCGGAAATGCACTGGCCTACAACAAGCCCGATCCGCGCGCCTTTGGCCTGCTGGTCACCGCGCCTGCAATCCATGCCGCGGCGGTGGAGCGTCTGGCGGATCGTGCCAAGGCGCTGGCCCAGGGGCGCAGAGCAGCGCCATGATCGAAACCCCGCCCCGCCACGTTGTGATGCGCAATTTTGGCGGGCTGGGAAACCGGATGATCCGCTACATGGTCGCGCAGCGTATCGCCCACGAACTGGGCGGCTGGCCGGTCGTGGGGTACCAGATGCCCGAATGGGGCATGGTAAGCGAGGTGGAAGAGCCGCTTTCGGGCCACGGATTCGCCACCGGGTGGGAACACCGGCTGGACCTGCCCGCCCTTGCGCGCCGCGCGGTGGCTGAGCAGGCGGATTATGTCGAAGTGGACGCCTTCGGACAGCGGTTGGAATATTTCGCCGAAAGGCGTGCGCATTATGCGCAGGTCTTTTCGGCATCGCCGGGCTTCCCCGTCGCGGACAATGAACTGGCGATCAATCTGCGCACCGGCGATATCGTGAACGGCGTTCACCGCGACTACACGCCGCTGCCGCTCGCCTTTTACCACAGCTTGCTGGAACAGACCGGCCTCAGCCCCGTCTTTGTGGGGCAGACCGAAGAGAACTGGTACACCTGCGCTCTGCGCGCGCAGTTTCCGGACGCACGTTACCTGTCGGGCGGCGCACTTGCCGATTTCCAGACCATGCGTGGGGCGCGGCACGTGGTGCTGGCGGTCAGCACCTTTTCGTGGCTGGCGGCGTGGCTTTCCGATGCAGCGGAAACGGTCCACATGCCGCTGGCGGGGCTTTTCAATCCGCAGCAGCGCGGCGACATCGACCTGGTGGTGCAAGGTGATCCGCGCTGGCGGTTCCACGCCTTCGCGCCGGGCCATTTCCGCGCGAGCGAGGAACAGAAAGCGGTGCTGACCAGCGCTGCGGCGCGCCCATTGGCTGCGGCAGAGGAGTGGGCAGGCGGCCCGTTCTATATGGGCTATACTATCGACTCGTAATGCCGTGAACAGCGGCGAGGAGGAGGAGGGGCCGGATGGCCCCTCCCAGATCAATAGGCCTGACGCACGTCCTGTTCGGTGACGGGCGTGATGCGGATTTCGACGCGGCGGTTCTGCGAACGGCCGGCCTCCGTGGTGTTGTCGGCGATGGGATATTGCTCGCCATAGCCGATCGTCTCGATCCGTGCGCGCGACACGCCTCGCGACACGAGGTAGTTCGCCACCGATTCGGCACGGCGGCGCGAGAGGTCGAGATTGTAGGCATCCGACCCGGTCGAATCGGTGTGGCCCATCACGTCGATCAGCGAATTGGGATAGCGGATCATGCTGGCCGCCACATCGTCCAGCACTGCGCGCATGGCGGGGCTGATCGTGGTCGAATCCACCGCAAAGGTCACATCCGGGAAGTTGAGCAGAATGCCGTCGCCGCCCGGCGTCTGGCTCACATCCACGCCGGTGCCCGCTGTCACTTCGTCCAGTTCGCGGATCTGTTCATCCATGCGGTAACCGACATAGCCGCCGGCTGCCGCGCCAATACCAGCGCCCACGATTCGGGCAGTCTTGCCGCCGACAATGCCGCCCAGCAGATAGCCCAGCCCAGCGCCGCCAATCCCGCCGATGGCCGCCCGCGAAACCGTCCGTTCGCCGGTATTGGGATCGGTGACGCAGGCGCTCAGCGAAACGAGAGATACAGCGGCGATGCCCGCTACCAGAATACGTGAAGTCTTCATGACGTCCTCCGAGTTCCCCAAGGGTGGATCTTGCTCACTCCGGATCAGCTAGGATGCGGAAAATGAACAAGTGATGGCCGGGGAACGCGCGATTGCGCAACCGGTTCCGCCCGTCAGCCCCAAGCCCCCTGATGAGTCTTAGACAAGTGGGGCAAATGTGCTAGCGACTTTCGTGCGATGACCGCCTTCCCTTGGCACTATCTGGCTGCGCTGGCCGGGCTGATCCTGTTGAACGGGATTTTTGCCATGTCCGAACTGGCGATTGTTTCGGCGCGCACCGCGCAATTGCGAATCGCGGCAGACAACGGCAGCAAAAGCGCCGAGGTGGCGCTGAGATTGGCCTCGGAACCGGGCAAGTTCCTCTCCACCGTGCAGATTGGCATCACGCTGATCGGGATCATTTCGGGCGCGGTTTCGGGCGCGGCGCTGGGTGCGCCTGTTGGCGAGCGGCTGATGCTGCTGGGCGTGCCCGCCAATGTGGCGGACAATGCCGGTTTTGCGCTCGTGATCGTGCTGACGACCTACTTCAGCCTGGTGGTGGGCGAGCTGGTGCCCAAGCAGCTGGCGCTTCGCGCCGCCCTGCCCATTGCGCTCGTCATGGCTATTCCCATGGCGATGCTCGCCAAGGCGACCGCCCCCTTTGTCTGGCTGCTCGACAATTCCTCGGCCTTCCTGCTGCGCGTGCTGGGTGTGCGGCAAAGCGGCGAACACGGGCTGACGGCGGAGGAATTGCAGATGATCTTTGCCGAAGCCACGCGCAGCGGCGTGATCGAGGAGCAGGAACGCGCCATCCTGTCGGGGATCATGAAGCTGGCCGACAAGCCGGTGCGCGAAGTGATGACGCCGCGGACCGAACTTGACTGGATCGATGCGGCTGGCGGCGAGGAGGAGATCCTCTCGGTAATAGCGGAAACGCCGCATTCGCTGGTGCCCGTGGCCGATGGCACGCCCGACAAGGTGCTGGGCGTAGTCAAGGTGCGCGAAGTGCTGGCGCGGCAATTGGCGGGCGGGCCGATCGTGCTCGCTGATCTTCTGCACAAGACCGAAGTGGTGCCCGACCAGCTCGACGCGATGGATGCGCTGCGTGTGCTCCAGCAATCGGGCACGCGCATGGCAATGGTGCACGATGAATATGGCCATCTCGACGGGATCGTGACCACGGCGGACATTCTGGCGGCCATTGCCGGCACCTTTGCCAGCCACCGCGACGAAGATGACACTCCGATGGTTGTCGAGCGTGCTGACGGTTCTCTGCTGATCGCCGGGGCCATGCCCGCCGATGCGCTTGCCGAACGGCTGGGGATTGACCTGCCCGAACAACGCGAATTTGCGACCGCTGCCGGCTTTGTCCTGTTCCACCTCAAGAAGCTGCCGACCGAGGGTGAGGCGTTCGAGGAGCAGGGCTGGCGGGTCGAAGTCGTCGATATGGACGGCCGCCGTATCGACAAATTGCTGGTCAGCCGGGTCTGATCCAAATTTCGGCGATCAGCCGGAACCAGAGCGCGAACCCGCGCCCGCAGGTGCGCCGAAGGAAACAGCACCGAGGATTTGCGAAATCTTGGGGGCCGGATGGCCCTTCGCAAATCAGATCGCCCGTGCGGCCTGTCCGTCGCCTTCGGGCGCGGCGAGGATGGTGCGCGTGGTGGCGCCCTTGTTCACGGTGAAGGTTGCGGGATCGCCCACGGTGGAACGGATGCTGACTTCGGGCTGGCCCGCACGGCTGAGCGCATCGCGTTCCACTGCGCTGCGCGATTGCGGCGGAAACAGCGCCTCCAGCGCCTGCTGCGCGGCGGTGCCTTCGCCCGGACGCGGCGCGCCGGGGGCAGGCGGAACCAGCGCGAAATCGGGCGGGATCACCAATGGCGCCTGCCGCTGCACCACGAATTCATCGGGCCGTTCGCGCGCGGCAATCAGCCCGCCGCCGCAGGCCGACAGCATGGCGGTTGCGCCAAGGGCAAGGATGATCCGGGTGGCATTACGCATGGTCAATTCTCTCCGCGGGTCTGCCCCGCCTCGTTGGTGTCCTGCTCTGTGGCGGGTTTCTCGCCGATGAACAAGGCGCGGTAAAGAAGAATCACCACGCCAATGGTGATCGCGGCATCGGCCACGTTGAAGATGAGGAAGGGGCGGAAGCTGCCGATATGGAAATCGGCAAAGTCCACCACATAGCCGTAGGAATAACGATCGACGATATTGCCCAATGCCCCGCCCAGGATCAGCGAGAGGCCGGCAATGTCCCACGGCCGCCGTTCGCGCAGGATCCAGATGAACACGCCCAGCGCGATCGCCCCGGTCACGAAGACCAGCGCCCAGCGCATTTCCACGCTGGTGGCCGAAAACATCCCCAGCGACACGCCGTAATTGTTGACGCGGGTAAAATCGAAGAACGGCAGCAGCGGGTAATGGTCACCCACATCACGCAGGCCCAGCACATTGACCACGAAATGCTTGGTCCACTGGTCGACAACAAAGATGACCAGCGCGGCGGCAAGGCCGATGACGCGGGCGCGGGTGAAGAGGCCCGTCATGCCGCCGGCGCTCCGGCCTCGGCATCCAGCCGCGCCACCACATCCTCGCACCGCCCGCATAATGCGCCGTCCTCGGTCACTTCGGGCAGGTGCCGCCAGCAGCGGCCGCATTTGTGGTGCTCTATTCGTTGGACGACGAAACTAGAATACAAATTTTCGGAGGTGCCAATGACGCGTCTTTCGTCCGATAAGTCATGCACGGGCATCTGAACAAGGGTGACGTCTTCAGATAAAAACATGCTAACTTGACTGACAATAAAGAATTCTTCCCATGGTATGCCAAATTCTTTGAAGTAACCGCTTGATTTAAAGAGAATCTTGGCTTCCAAGCTCGATCGTATTTCCTTGTTTCTCCGCTTTTCTTCGATTTCTCGAAGAACGGAATCTCGAAGAAGTTTTGCAAAAAGCCACTTCTTGGATAATTCTTCGGAGATTTTTAGATCACTGAGTTCGGGCCATTCGAGCAAATGCACGCTGCCCGCATCGGGATAGCGGCTCGCCCACACCTCTTCCGCCGTGAACACCAGCACCGGGGCGGCGTAGCGGATCAGCGCGTGGAACATCGCATCGAGCACGGTGCGGTAGGCCCGCCGCTTCATATCCGCAGGATGATCGCAATAAAGGCAATCCTTGCGGATATCGAAGAAGAAGGCGGAGAGATCCTCGTTGCAGAAATCCACCAGCGCGCGGGTGTAGGTGTTGAAGTCATAGGCCTCGACCGCCGCCTTCATCCGCGCATCGAGTTCCGCCAGCAGGCTGAGCATGTACCGCTCCAGCTCTGGCATATCCTCCACGCCCACCGCCTCTTGCGGCGTGTAATCATGCAGCGCGCCCAGCAGATAGCGGAAGGTGTTGCGCAGCTTGCGGTATTGGTCCGCGACGCCTTTCAGGATTTCGGGGCCGATGCGGTGATCGGCGGTGTAATCGACGCTGAGCGCCCACAGCCGGATGATATCCGCGCCGTATTCCTCCATCACCGCCAGCGGGCTGATCGTGTTGCCGAGCGACTTGGACATTTTCATGCCCTTGGCATCCATCGTGAAGCCGTGGGTCAGCACCGCCTTGTAAGGCGCACGGCCGCGCGTGGCGCAGCTTTCGAGCAAGGAGGACTGGAACCAGCCGCGATGCTGGTCGCTGCCTTCGAGATAAAGGTCAGCCGGGCTTTGCAATTCCGGCCAGGTGCCGCTTTCGAGCACGAAGGCATGGGTGGAGCCGGAATCGAACCACACATCAAGGATGTCGGTGATCCGCTCGTAATCCTCCGGGTTGTAATTGGGGCCAAGCAGAGCGGGCGCGGCTTCTTCGCTCCACGCATCGACGCCCTTTTCGCGCACGGCGGCAATGATGCGGGCGTTCACTTCGGGGTCGACCAGATAATCGCCGGTCTTGCGGTCGACAAACAGCGTGATCGGCACGCCCCAGGCGCGCTGGCGGGAGAGCACCCAGTCGGGGCGGCCTTCCACCATCGAACCGATGCGGTTGCGGCCCTTGTCCGGGTAGAAGGCGGTGTCGGCAATCGCCTTCAGCGCGGTTTCGCGCAAAGTGGCGGTGCGGTCGGCCCGCACGCCCAGCGCCACCGCCGCGCCCACGCCGCCGAGCGGGGCGACATCATAATCGAACGGGGCCATCGGCCTGTCCATCGGCACGAACCATTGCGGCGTGCAGCGGAAAATCACCTTGGCTTTCGAGCGCCAGCTGTGTGGATAAGAGTGTTGATAATCGGTAGACGCGCTGAGCAAAGCTCCCGCCTGCCTGAGGTCGGAGCACACCGGCCCGTCGGGCGCGTTGAACTTGGGATTGATGACCGACATCGAGCGTTCGTCGGTGCGCGGCAGCCATGCCCAGTCCTCGCGGTAGCGGCCATCGGCCTCGACCACGAATTTGGGGTTGATGCCGTGTTCCTTGCACAGCGCAAAGTCGTCCTCGCCATGGTCGGGCGCCATGTGCACAAGGCCGGTGCCGCTGTCAGTGGTCACGAAATCACCGGGAAGCATCGGGCGCGGTTCGGCAAAGAACCCGCCTAACGCATGCATCGGGTGGCGGCAGATCGTTCCGGCGAGGTCGCGTCCATACCAAGAAGCAATCTCGCCTGCATCCTTGAGCCAACGCTCATTGACTTGGTTCTTGAGTTGAACGGCGCAGATGAACTTTCGCCCGTCTTCGTGTTCGTAGAGCCCGTAAAGAACCTCCGGCCCATAGGCCAAGGCCTGGTTTACCGGGATCGTCCACGGGGTCGTTGTCCAGATCACCGCATAAGCGCCGACCAGTTCAGGAATGGGCGATTCCACAATCTCGAACGCCACATCGATCTGCGTGGAAATGATATCCTCGTATTCCACCTCGGCTTCGGCCAGCGCCGTTTTCTCCACCGGCGACCACATAACCGGCTTGGCCCCGCGATAGAGCTGGCCGCTTTCGGCAAACTTCAGCAATTCGGCCACGATCAGCGCTTCGGCTTCCGGGGCCATCGTCAAATAGGGCCGCTCCCAGTCGCCGGTAATGCCCAGCCGCTGGAACTGGGCCTTCTGCACCTCGACCCACTGCGCGGCATAGGCGCGGCATTCGGCGCGGAACTCTTCGGCGGGAACCTCGTCCTTGTTGCGCTTCTTCTTGCGGTAGGCTTCTTCCACCTTCCATTCGATCGGCAGGCCGTGGCAGTCCCAGCCGGGGATAAAAGGCGCGTCCTTGCCCAGCAGGCTCTGCGTGCGGACAACCGCGTCCTTCAGCACCTTGTTCAGCGCATGGCCAATATGGATGTCGCCATTGGCATAGGGCGGGCCATCGTGGAGGATGAACTTCTCGCGGCCCGCGCGGGCTTCGCGCAGCTTCGCATAGACCTTTTCCGCCTGCCAGCGCGCCAGTATGCCCGGCTCCTTCTGCGGAAGGCCGGCTTTCATCGGGAAATCGGTCTTGGGCAGGAAGACCGTGTCTTTGTAATCGCGCTGCTGTGTCATCGTGGGCGGGCCTTAGCCGCCCGCGCGGCGCGGCGCAATTTTCAAAGCGAGCCGAGCAAGGCCCGCGCCGCGGCGCAATCGCGCGCCATTTGCTCCATCAGCGCGTCGAGCATGGCAAACTTCGCCTCTGGCCGCAGGAAATGGCGCAAATGCACTTCCACTTCCTGCCCGTAGAGGTCGCCGGAAAAGTCGAAGAAATACGGCTCCAACAGCTCCTTGGGCGGGTCAAACATCGGCCGCACGCCCAGATTGGCCGCACCGTGCAGCATGTGCCCGGTCGCCAGAACCCGCGCGGTCACCGCGTAAATGCCGAAACGCGGGCGCAGGTAAGCGCCCATGTCCATGTTCGCGGTGGGATAGCCGATGGTGCGGCCGCGCTTGTCGCCGTGGATTACTTCGGCCCGGATCGCAAAGGGGCGGGTGAGCAGTGCCGCCGCCGCTTCGCATTCGCCTGCCTTCAGCAGATCGCGGATGCGGCTGGAGGATACGACCTGCCCCTCGTGCTTCACCTGCCCCACTGCCCGCGTGGCAATGCCGCAAGTGGCGCCCACATCGCGGAGCACCGCCACATTGCCGCCGCGCGCCTTTCCGAAGGTAAAATCCTCCCCCGTCACCACGCCACCTGCGCCGATATGCGCGCCCAGCAGATCGGCGACGAAGGCGTGGGCATCCATTGCGGCCAGCGCATGGTCGAAATGGAACACCAGCATCGCATCCGCTCCGGCGGCGCGGAACAATTCGTGGCGCTGGGGCAGCGTGGTCAGGCGAAAAGGCGGCACGTGCGGCGCGAAATGGCGCACCGGATGCGGATCGAAGGTGGCGACGATGGCCGGGCGCCCCTCTGCCCGCGCCCAGGCCACAGCCTCGGCCACCACTGCCTGATGGCCGAGATGAAAGCCGTCGAAATTGCCCAGCGCCACGATGGCACCGCGCAAGGCGTCGGGCACCGGATTGCGGTGATCGAGCAGCATCAGTCCGCCTGTTCCCCGCAACGGCGATAGGTGACGAAGGCATAAGGCGGCCAGCCATCGGCGGCGGGAAAGGCTTCGCGCGAGAATTCGTCCCACACCGCCGGATCGGGCAGCGGCATGAAGACATCGCCTGCCGTATCTTCCGCCACCTCGGTGATTTCCCATTGCGTGGCGACATCGGCCATCAGCGCGAAGATTTCCGCCCCGCCGATCACAGAGAAATCGCCCGGCCCCGCCAAAGCCAAAGCCTCGTTCACATCATGCGCGACTTCCGCCCCGTCGGCCTGCCAGCTTTTCGAGCGGGTCATCACGATATGGCGGCGGCCGGGCAGCAGGCCGGGCAAGCTCTCGAAAGTCTTGCGGCCCATGACCATCGGCTTGCCCAAGGTGAGCGCCCTGAACCGCTGGAGATCGGCGCGGATCTTCCATGGCACATCGCCATTCGCCGCGATGCAGCCGTTGGTGGCGCGCGCCACGATGAAAAGAACCTGCCGCTCAGCCAACACGGGTGATGTGCCCCATCTTGCGGCCAGGCCTTGCTTCGGCTTTGCCGTAAAGGTGCAGGTGCGCGCGCGGATCGGACAGGTGCCGCACGATATCGAGCGCGCCTTCACCGATCAGATTGTCCATCACGATCCGTGCCGAAACGCTGCTGCAATCCCCCAGCGGCAGGCCGCAAATGGCGCGGACGTGGTTTTCGAACTGGCTCGTCACCGCGCCTTCGATCGTCCAGTGGCCCGAATTGTGCACCCGCGGGGCCATTTCGTTGAACACCGGGCCGTCTGCCGTGGCAAAGAACTCGCAGGTCAGCACGCCGATATAATCCAGCTTTTCCGCCACCTGTTGCGCCAGCGCGCGCGCGGCGGGCAATTGCTCGCCCACGATTGGCGGCGCGGGAAGTTCGCTGTGCGCCAAGATGCCGCCTTCGTGCGTGTTGCAGGTGGAATCCCAGAAACGCACTTCGCCATCGCGGCCACGCACCAGAATGACAGAGAATTCGCAGGCGAAATCGACGAAGCCTTCATAGACTAGCGGCGAAGCGAAGGCGGTTTCGTCGAGCGGCGCCCCGGCACAGGCGATGCGCCATTGGCCCTTGCCGTCATAGCCTTCGCGGCGGGTTTTCAGGATGCCCGGCGCGCCGATATCGGCAATCGCGGCATCCAGATCGTCCGCTGTGTCCACGGCTGCAAAAGGCGCCGGCGCGCCGCCCAGATCGGTCACAAAGCGTTTCTCGTTCAGCCGGTCCTGCGCCACTTCCAGCGCGGCGGTGCCGGGGGCGAGCTGACTGGGGGCGATTGCCAGAAGCGGGCCGACGGGTACATTTTCGAACTCGTAGGTCACCACATCGCACGCATCCGCAAACCGCGCCAAAGCGCCTGCATCATCCCACGCGGCGCAGGTGAAAGCGGCCGCCACATCGGCGGCCACGCTGTCGGCCTCAGGCGCGTAGATGTGGCAGCGGTAACCCAGCTGCGCGGCGGCCATGGCGATCATCCGGCCCAATTGCCCGCCGCCAAGGATGCCGATCGTGCTGCCCGCTGGCAGGGGGAAGGGATGCGTCATCGCGTCAGCCTATTGCGTGGCCGGCTTTTCCGCCACCGATCCGGTTTGCGCGGCGCGGAAGGCGATCAAGCGCTCGGCCAGCGCCGGATCTTCCAGCGCCAGGATCGCGGCGGCGAGGATGCCCGCATTGGTCGCGCCCGCATCGCCGATGGCCAGCGTGCCCACCGGAATACCGGCTGGCATCTGCACGATGGAGAGCAGGCTGTCCTGCCCACTCAGCGCCTTGGATTGCACCGGCACGCCCAGAACGGGCAGATGGGTGAGGGCGGCCACCATGCCCGGCAAATGCGCCGCACCGCCCGCACCCGCGATGATGACCTTGAAGCCTTCATCCGCCGCGCCCTTGCCAAAGGCGTGCAGCCGGTCGGGCGTGCGGTGGGCGGATACGATCCGGTCGTCATGCGCCACGCCCAATTGGTCGAGCACATCGGCGGCACGCTTCATGGTGGGCCAGTCGGACTGGCTGCCCATGATGATGGCAACAGGCGCGGTCATCTCTCTCAGCGGTCCTTCAGATAATGCCGTTCGCCAGGCACCAACGCGTCATCGAAATCATAGATGATCGGCTGGCCGGTGGGGATTTCGAGGTCGGTAATGTCCGCGTCGGAAATGTTCGACAGGTGCTTGACCAGCGCGCGCAGGGAATTGCCGTGCGCCGCGACGATCACGGTTTGACCTGCCGCCAGTTGAGGTCGAATCGTCGCTTCCCAATAGGGCAGCACGCGTTCGATTGTCAGCTTCAGGCTTTCGGTCGATGGGATGGCGATCCCGGCATAGCGCGGATCGGCGGCCAGATCGAATTCGCCCCCGGCGGCCAGCGGTGGTGGCGGAATATCGAAACTGCGCCGCCAGATCTTCACCTGCTCATCGCCGTGCAGTGCCGCTGTCGCCGCCTTGTCGAGGCCGGTCAGCCCGCCATAATGCCGTTCGTTCAGGCGCCAGTCCTTGAATTCGGGAATCCACAGCCGCCCGCACGCCTCCAGCGCCAGATGCAGCGTCTTGATCGCGCGCTTTTGCAGCGAGGTGAAGGCGATGGTGGGGAGCAGGCCCTTCTCGGCCAGCAATTCGCCCGCCGCGGTTGCTTCGGCCACGCCTTTTTCGGTCAGGTCCACATCCCACCAGCCGGTGAAGCGGTTTTCCAGATTCCACTGGCTCTGGCCGTGGCGGACAAGAATAAGCGAGGGCACGGGTTCGGCTCCTTCTTTTCAGGAAGCGCCAGCCGTTAGCCGTTCGATTCGCCCTTGGGAAGGGCCGAGCCATCCGGGGCGAGATCGGCGGCGAGCGCGCGGGCCTGCACCTTGCGCCGTTTGAGGTTCTCGCGCAGCTTGGCGGCCAGTATTTCTTCGCGTGAAGGTCTGGAAGGAGCAGAGGGCATAGCGAGCTTCTTGCCCAAATTGCGCGGTCATCTCAAGCTTGGCTTGACTTTCGCAAGCCCCGCGACAATAGCGCGCGCCTGTCCAGATGCCGGGCGCGTTGCGCCGGGCCGGGCTGCTGTAGCTCAGTGGTAGAGCGCACCCTTGGTAAGGGTGAGGTCGGGAGTTCAATCCTCCCCAGCAGCACCATATTTCCTGTCCTACTGCCTCCGGCTACGTCAGCACGGGCCTTTTGTCCCAACGCCGTCGGCTCCTTCGGGGCTGATGAGATCCCTAAACATCCATTGCAACGCTGGTTCGGTCTGCGACCAGCAGACCGCAAGGCCAAACGGCCGCCCGCAGGCGCCCCGCACGCCGGCCTTGTGCCGGGGAAAGGGAACAGCGCCGAGGATCGCCCGCCCGGATGGGCGGGCGCAAAACAAAATTATCTCGGCAAATCGGCCCGCACATCCGCCCAAGCGGGATTCTTGCCAAAGGCGCGCACGACATAGGGGCAGAGCGGCGCGATGCGGAAGCCTTCGGCGCGCGCATCGGCAACGATTGCTTCCACCAGCCCCGCCGCAATGCCGCGCCCGCGTGCTTCGGGCGGGGTGAAGGTGTGGTCCACCACGCGCACATCGTCTGCGGCACCGCGCCATGTCAGCACCGCAGGCCGCGCCGCGCCCTCGACCGGATAGACATAGGCGCCGGTGCCGTCCTCCTCCTCGCGCGAGATGCGGGCGGGATCGAAACTGTTTTCATCGGACATGGTCTTTGGGCCTCTCGCTCTTGTCATCGTGCGCAGGCGAAGCCATGGCACGGCATATGCAGTTCCTCTCCGACAATGCCGCCCGCGTCCACCCCAAAGTCTGGGAAGCGTTGCGCAGCGCGGACGAACCGGACAAGCCGTATGACGGCGACGCGCTGAGCCAGCAGCTCGACGACGTTTTTTCCACGCTGTTCGGGCGCGAATGCCATGCCGTCTGGGCCAATACGGGCACGGCGGCCAATTGTCTGGCGCTGGCCACCATGGCCGATCCGCATGGCGGGGTGATCTGCCACCGCGAGGCGCATATCGAAATGGACGAAGGCGGCGCGCCCGGTTTTTTCCTGCACGGGGCCAAGCTGCTGCTGGCCGATGGCGCGGGGGCGAAACTGACGCCCGACAGCATCGAGGCGGTGCTGGCAGCCATCACCCGCGGCATCCACCAGGTGCAGGCGCACGCCATTTCCATCACGCAGGCGAGCGAATACGGGCAGAGTTACACGCCGGCAGAGCTGGCCGCGATAAAGGCGCTGGCGGACGAATACGGGCTGGCGCTGCATATGGATGGGGCGCGTTTTGCCAATGCAGCGGCCTTTCTGGGGTGCAGCGCGGGGCAAGCGGCAGGGCCGGTCGATGCGCTGTCTTTCGGCTTTACCAAGAACGGTGCGCTGGGGGCGGAAGTGGCGGTGTTCTTCGATCCCGCGCGCGCCGATCTGGCCCGCTGGCGCAGGAAGCGCGCAGGCCATCTCAATTCCAAAGGACGCTTTATTGCGGCGCAGATTCTTGCGCTGCTCGACGGCGATCTGTGGCTGGAACTTGCGCGCCACGCCAATGCGGCGGCGGCGGAGATTGCAGCCATGGCGGGCGAGCGCCTGCTCTATGCGCCGCAAGCGAACGAGGTGTTTGTGCGGCTGACCGAGAGGGAGCGGGCAGCCTTGCGCGCACGCGGTTTCGCCTTTTACGATTGGGACGATGCCACGGCGCGCTTTGTCTGTGCGTGGGATACGCGGATGGAGGATGCCGCGGCGCTGGCCCGTGCGGTGGGATCGCTGTGAGCGCGCCGGACGAAGCGGCGGCGCTTCCGCACGCGCTGCTGCGGCCTGCCATTGCCATTCCCTTCGTGCTGGTGGCCCTGATCTGGGGATCGACCTGGTTCGTGATTACCGGGCAGATCGGCGATGTGTCGGCGCATTGGTCTGTCGCGTGGCGGTTTGCCTTGGCCACCCCGGCCATGTTCATGCTGGCGCTGGTGATGCGGCTGAAACTGGCAATGCCGCGCCGCGCACATTTTCTGGCGATGGCGATGGGGCTGTTCCAGTTCTGCGGCAACTATACCTTTGTCTATCTGGCCGAACTGCATATCACATCGGGGATTGTCGCGCTGCTGATCGGGCTGATGCTGGTGCCCAATGCGGTGCTGGGCAAGATCATGCTGGGCCAGCCGATCACCCCGCGATTCGCGGCGGGCAGCGCGGTGGCGATTGCGGGGATCGCGCTGCTGTTGTGGAACGAGGCGTTGGCGACGCCTGCGGGCGCACAGATCACCGGCAATGTCGCGTTGGGAACGACGCTGGCGTTGCTGGCAATGCTGGCGGCCTCGCTGGCCAATGTGATTCAGGCCGGGCCATCGGGCAAGGGCGTTCCGCTGGTGACGCTGCTGGCCTGGTCGATGCTGTATGGCACGCTGGCCAATATGGGGCTGGCCTATGCCATTGATGGTGAGCCCGTCCTGCCGCGCGACGGGACATACTGGCTGGGCACGGCGTGGCTGGCGATCGTGGGGTCGGTTGTGACTTTTCCGCTCTATTACGATCTGGTGCGCAAGCTGGGGGCGGGCCGCGCAGCGTATAATGGCGTGCTGGTGGTGGTGGTGGCGATGGGGATTTCCACGCTACTCGAAGGCTATCGCTGGACGCCGCTGGCGATTGGCGGGGCGGGGCTGGCGATGGCCGGGCTGCTGCTGGCGCTCAGGGCGCGAAGCGTTCCCCCTGCGCAATAGCGGCCCCCTGCGCAATAGCGGCCCCCTGTGCAATAGCGGCCCCCTGTGCAATAGCGGCCAGCCCTTCGCGGTAAGTGGGATAATGCAGTCGCCAGCCGAGCAGGCGCTTGGCCTTGCCGTTGGCGACGCGCCGGTTCTCCAGATAAAAACCGCGTGCCGTGGGGGAAAGGCCTGCATCGTCCAGCGTCTGCAAGGGCGGCGGGGGCACGCTCAGCAAGCGACAGGCGTGTTCGATCACCGCGTTCTGGCTGCACGGCAGATCGTCCGCCAGATTCCACGGCTGAGCGGGCAGGGCGCTTGCCATCGCCGCGATCACGCCGCGGGCAATGTCCTCCACATGCACCCGGCTGAACACCTGCCCCGGCAGATCGATACGATGCGCGCGGCCATCGGCGATTCGGTCAAACGCGCTGCGGCCGGGGCCGTAGATTCCGGGCAGGCGGAACACATGCGCGCCCGCATCCCGCCAGCGCGCATCGCACACTGCCCGCGCGCTGCGCCGCCCGGTGCCTGTCGGGGCGCTTTCGTCGACCCAGGCCCCTTTTGTGTCGCCGTAGACCCCGGTGGAGGATAGGTAGCCGAGCCATTTTCCGGCCAGCGCTGCGCCATATTGGTCGAGCACGGGATCGCCCTCGTCTGCGGGTGGCACGCTGGAAAGCACATGGCTGGCGGAGGCCAGCGCGGCCTCCACCCTCTCGCGGTCGGAAAAGGCGAGATTGCCTGCGCGCCCCGTTGCGTCCACTTGCCAGCCCGCTGTGCGCAGGTGGTTGGCGAGGATCGCGGCGGTGTAGCCAAGGCCGAAAATCAGCAGATGTCCCGTCATCCCCGCACGATAGCCGCTGGACGCAGACGCGAAAGGACCTAAATCGAACCCCATGGATATTGCTCGCACCCCTTCCACGCCCGATGGCAACCCTGAAATGGCCGATGCCGCGCACGAAATCGCCTCGCCGGTCGAGGTCAGGCGCGAGGATTACCGGCCTTTTCCGTGGGCCGTGCCGCAGGTCGCGCTCGATTTCACGCTGGGGCTGGAGGAGACGCAGGTCACCGCGCGGCTGGATGTGCGCCGCAATCCGGCAGCCGAAGCCTCTCCCGTGCTGCGCCTCAACGGCGATGGCATCACGCCGCTGTGGGTGAAAGTGGACAGCGCGGAAACCACCGGCTGGGTGATGGATGGCCCTGACCTTCTGCTCACCTTGCCGGGCGAGGCGCACAGCGTAGAAGTGGCCACGGCAATCGCGCCTGCCGCCAACACGCAGTTGATGGGGCTTTATGCTTCGAACGGGATGCTGTGCACCCAGTGCGAGGCGGAAGGTTTCCGCCGCATCACCTTTTTCCCCGACCGGCCCGATGTGCTCTCCACCTATACTGTGCGAATGAGCGGTGATGCAGGCGCGTTTCCCGTGCTGCTGTCCAACGGCAATCTGGTGAGCAGTGGCAAGGGCGAGGGCGGGACGCACTGGGCCGAGTGGCACGATCCCTGGCCCAAGCCGAGCTATCTGTTCGCGCTGGTCGCAGGCGATCTGGAAGCGCGGCGCGACACCTTCACCACCTGCAGCGGGCGCAAGGTCGAACTCGCCATTTTCGTGCGGCGCGGCACGGGGGATCTGGAACGCACCGGCCACGCGATGGAATCGCTCATCCGCGCGATGAAATGGGACGAGGAAGTGTTCGGCCGCGAATACGACCTCGACGTGTTCAACATCGTCGCCGTGTCCGATTTCAACATGGGCGCGATGGAGAACAAGGGGCTGAACATCTTCAACACGCGCTATGTGCTGGCCGACCCCGAAACCGCGACCGATGGCGATTATGACGCGGTCGAAGGCGTGATCGCGCATGAATATTTCCACAACTGGTCGGGCAACCGCGTGACCTGCCGCGACTGGTTCCAGCTTTCCTTGAAGGAAGGCTTCACCGTGCTGCGCGATCAGCTGTTCTCCGCCGACATGGGCAGCGAGGCGGTGAAGCGGATCGAGGATGTGCGCGTGCTGCGCGGGGTGCAGTTCCCGGAGGATTCAGGGCCGCTCGCCCATCCCATCCGCCCGGATGCCTATCGCGAGATCTCGAACTTCTACACCGCCACGGTCTATAACAAGGGGGCCGAGGTGATCCGCATGATGCGCGTGCTGGCGGGGCCGGAGCGGTTCCGCAAGGGATGCGACCTGTATTTCGCGCGGCACGACGGCGAGGCGGCCACCTGCGAGGATTTCATCCGCGCAATGGAGGAGGGCGCAGGGCTGGATCTGACGCAGTTCCGGCTGTGGTATTCGCAGGCGGGAACGCCGCGCGTCACCATCCGCATGGCGCACGATGGTGACAAGGTCGCGCTGCACCTGTCGCAGAATGTGCCCGCCACGCCCGGCCAGCCCGACAAGCAGCCCATGCCGATCCCGCTGAAAGTGGCGCTGTTTGATCCGCAAACGGGCGCCCACCGGGGCGAGCAATTGCTGGTTCTGGACAAGGCTGAAGATAGCTTTATTTATCAAGGATATGCCAGCCGCCCGGTGCTTTCCGTCAACCGCGGCTTTACCGCCCCTGTTGCCATCGCGCAGGATGTGCCCACCAGCGATCTGGTGTTCCTGGCCGCGCATGATGACGATCCCTTCGCCCGGTATGAGGCGATGCAGGAACTGGTCGTCACCCATCTGAAGGAGGCAGTGTCAGGCAGCCTCTCGGACGAACAGCGCGATGAAGGCCGCGCCGCGATTGCGGGCGCCTTGCGCGCCGTGTTGGCCGATGAACGGCTGGACGATCTGATGCGCGGCGAATTGCTGATCCTGCCTTCGCACGCCTATCTGTCGGAACAGATGCTGGTGGCCGATCCGGGCGCGATTCACGGCGAGCGGCAGGCGCTGCGCGCCGATCTTGCCCGCGCGTTGGAAGGCGAGTTCGTCGCGCTGCACGAAAGGGCCAGCGCCGTGCCTTACAGCCTCAGCCCGCAGGCGCGCGGCGCGCGCAAGGTCAAGACGCAGGCGCTGATCTATCTGGCGGAAGGCAATCCCGCGCTCGCCGAAAAGATGGCCGCTGCGCAATACCGGGCGGCGGATAATATGACCGACCGGCAGGGCGCGTTGATGGTGCTGGCGGGCCTGCAAGGGCCGGAGCGCACCCATGCGCTGATTGATTTCTACAACCGCTATCGCGGCAATGCGCTGGTCGTGGACAAATGGTTCTCGCTCCAGGCCGGCTCGCTCCATCCGCAGGTGCTCGATCATGTAAAGGCGCTGGCGGAGCATCCCGACTTCACGCTCACCAATCCCAACCGCGTACGCGCCCTTTACATGGCGATGGCGGTGAACCCGGCGGCGTTCCACGATGCATCGGGTGAGGGGTACCGGATGGTGGCCGACCTCATTCTCCAGCTTGATCCGCTCAACCCGCAGACGGCTGCGCGTTTTGTCGCACCGCTGGGCCGCTGGCGGCGGATCGAGCCGCAGCGCGCGAACCTTATGCGGGCCGCGCTGGAACGGATCGCCGCCGCGCCAAGCCTTTCGCGCGACACCCATGAACAAGTGATCCGCTCGCTTGGCTGAGGGTGCACCGCAGGGGAGGCCCGTCATCCGCGATGCTCTGCTGGCAGGCGTGCCGCACGGCTTCTTCACCGGAATCGGCTTCGAAGGCCCGCCCGCTGCCGACCTTCTCGTCCCCGGCGGCCAGCTTGTCCGCTTGCGGCAGGTGCATTCGGCGCGCGCCCTGCCCGTCACCGCGCCCTTCGCGCCGGGGGAGGAGCCGGAGGCCGATGCGCTTGTTACCGCAACGCCAGGGCTGGTGCTCGGCGTGGTCACCGCCGATTGCGCGCCGGTGCTGCTGGCCGATTCCGTTGCCGGGGTTGTGGGCGCGGCCCATGCCGGCTGGCGCGGTGCGTTTGGCGGCGTGCTGGAGGCAACGCTCGCCGCGATGGAAACGCTTGGCGCGGAGCGCGGGCGGATCCGCGCGGCGATCGGTCCCACGATTGCGCAGGCAAGTTACGAAGTGGACGCGGGCTTTCGCCAGCGCTTGCTCGACGCTGCGCCTGCCAATGCTGCCTTCTTCGCGCCCGGCGCGCGGGCGGATCACTTCCAGTTTGATCTGCCCGCCTATGTTCGCGCGCGGCTGGAAGCGGCAGGCGTAGGCCGTGTGGCGGATACGGCGCTCGACACCTATGCCGATTCTGCGCGTTTTCATTCCTTTCGTCGCGCCACGCACCGGGGCGAGCCGACTTATGGCCGCCAGTTTTCGCTGATCGGCCGGTAGAATCGCTTCCGGGCCGCTGCGCGCCGACCGGGCTGTCGACAAATTGGGTGCGGGGATTGCGCAGCCTATTCGCCTGCGCCACGCTCTTACCTATGGGCCGAAAAGGCGGGTTGGCAGGGGCGAATTGCTCGTCTATCAGCCGCGCCAAGCCGCCAATCTGTGCGCCTGGAATCCGCGTTGAGGAATCCGGGGTGCGGGGGCAAGGCGGCAAGGTCAGGTTTCTTTTCGGGCATGAGCTGGCGCTGCGGCGCTCGCGGATTGTCCGGCAGGCAAGGCAGGGTAATGGCAAGCTCCACTGATACCACACCGACGGATACCGCCGCCGATGGCGTGCGCCGCCGCGACTTTATCGAAATCGCTGCCGTGGCAACCGCGGGCGTGGGCGGGATTTTCGCCCTGCTGCCGCTGGTCAGCCAGATGGCCCCGTCCAAGGATGTGCTGGCCGCCAGCACGACCGAGCTCGACATTTCCGCGCTGGAGCCGGGTCAGGCCATCAAGGCCGAATTCCGCAAGCAGCCGGTTTTCGTGCGCTACCTGACCGATGCCGAAATCGCAGAGGCGAACGCGGTCGATGTGGGCTCGCTGCGCGACGCGCAGACCCTGGCCGAGCGCACGCAGCCGGGGCATGAACACATCCTCGTCGTCATGGGCGTGTGCACCCATCTGGGCTGCGTGCCGCTGGGTGCCGCCGAGGGCGAAGTGAAGGGCGAATATGGCGGCTATTTCTGCCCGTGCCATGGCTCGCACTACGACACCGCCGCGCGCATCCGCAAAGGTCCGGCACCGACCAATCTTGAAGTTCCGGAATACACGTTCACTTCCGACACCACCATCGTGATCGGCTGAGGCGAGAGACAGAAGCGATGAGTTTTCCCTGGGCGAAGCAGTACGAACCGACCACTCCGCTGATGAAGTTTCTCGACGAGAAACTTCCGCTGCCGCGGTTTGTCTACAACGCGGTGGGTGCGGGCTATCCGGTGCCGCGCAACCTGTCCTATATGTGGAACTTCGGCGTTCTGGCCGGCTTCTGCCTGGTGCTGCAGATCGTCACCGGCGTGGTGCTGGCGATGCATTATGCCGCCAATGCCAGCGTCGCCTTCGATTCGGTCGAACATATCATGCGCGATGTGAACTGGGGCTGGTTGATGCGCTACATGCACGCCAACGGCGCCAGCGCGTTCTTCGTCGTGATATACCTGCACATCTTCCGCGGCCTGTTCTATTCGTCCTACAAGGCCCCGCGCGAGATGATCTGGCTGATTGGCGTGGTGATCTTCCTGCTGATGATGGCGACCGCCTTCATGGGTTATGTGCTTCCCTGGGGCCAGATGAGCTTTTGGGGCGCCAAGGTGATTACCGGCCTGTTCGGCGCCATCCCCTTTGTGGGGGAACCGCTTCAGGTATGGCTGCTGGGCGGTTATGCGCCCGACAACGCCGCGCTCAACCGGTTCTTCAGCCTGCACTTCCTGCTGCCCTTCGTGATTGCGGGCTGCGTGATCCTGCACATCTGGGCGCTGCATATTCCCGGTTCGTCCAACCCGACCGGCGTGGAAGTGAAGAGTGAGAGCGACACGCTGCCCTTCCACCCCTATTATACGGCGAAGGATGGCTTCGGCCTCGGCGTGTTCCTGCTGGTCTATTTCGCCTTTGTCTTCTTCATGCCGAACGCGCTGGGCCATCCGGACAACTACATCCCGGCGAACCCGCTTTCGACGCCCGCGCACATCGTGCCCGAATGGTATTTCTACCCGTTCTACGCGATCCTGCGTGCCTTCACCTTCGACTTCATCCTGCCTGCCAAGCTGTGGGGCGTGCTGGCGATGTTCTCGTCGATCCTGGTGTGGTTCTTCCTGCCCTGGCTGGACAAGAGCCCTGTGCGTTCAGGCCATTACCGCCCGCTGTTCCGCAAGTTCTTCTGGTTCGGCCTGATCCCGACCATGGCAGCGCTGTTCTATCTGGGCGGTGCACCTGCGGAAGAGCCCTACGTGATGCTGAGCCAGATCTTCACGGCCTATTACTTCCTGCACTTTCTGGTGATCCTGCCGATCATCTCCTCGATCGAGAAGCCCGAACCGCTGCCGTTCTCGATCACCGAGGCGGTGCTGGGCAAGGACGCGCAGGCCGCACTGACTGACAACACCAAGCCGGCAACTGCCTGAGCGCGCGGGTTAAGGGGAATTATAAGATGATCCGCCTTGTTGGATTTTTTGTCGGCCTGGGCTTCACCTTCGTGGTGCTGCTGGCCTTTGTCGTGGGCGCTTACACGGCGGCGACCGAGCCCGCCCAGCCCACGGCCGAGAAGGTGTTCCACCGCGAGGCGCATCTGCCTGCCGGCGGCTACTCCTTTGACGGTCTGTTCCCGCAATGGGACCTGGCGCAGCTGCAGCGCGGCTATCAGGTTTACAAGGAAGTGTGCGCCGCCTGTCACAGCCTGCACCAGTTGCATTTCCGCAATCTGGCAGATCTGGGCTATACCGAAGAAGAAGTGAAGGCCGAAGCCGCCAGTTGGACCGTGCCGGGCATCAATCCCGATACGGGCGAAGCCACGACACGTCCGGGCCTGCCGACCGACCGGTTCCCTTCGCCTTATCCGAACAGCATCGCAGCGGCCGCGGCGAACAACAATGCCATTCCGCCCGACCTCTCGCTGATGACAAAGGCGCGCCATCATGGCACCGCCTATGTCTATTCGCTGCTGACCGGCTATCAGGAGCCTTCGCCTGAGCTGCTGGCACAGTTCCCCGATGCCGCACCGGGGCCGGGCCTGCACCACAACCCTTATTTCGCCAATCTCAATCTGGCGATGGCTCCGCCGCTGACCGCGGCTGGTCAGGTCACCTATGCCGACGGGACCCAGGCAACTGTGCGCCAGATGGCGGCAGACGTGGCTGCCTTCCTCACCTGGACGGCAGAACCCACGCTGGTCTATCGCAAGCAGGTCGGCTGGATCGTGATGGGCTTCCTGCTGTTTGCGACGATCCTTGCCTGGCTCGCCAAGAAGCAGGTCTGGGCGCGCGCCAAGCTGGAAGATTGAGAATGTCGGCCAGCGCCATGACTCGCGACGAGATCATGGCGCTGGTTCGCACCGTTCCCGATTTTCCCGATGCGGGAATATTGTTCCGCGACATCACGACGCTGCTTGCGCATCCGCAGGGCTTTTCCGCCTGCATCGCGCAAATGGCGCAGGCCGTATCGCCCCGTACCACCGCCATCGCGGGGATAGAGGCGCGCGGCTTCATCCTTGGCGCCGCGCTTGCCGCGCACCTCCATTTGGGTTTCATTCCGCTGCGCAAGGCGGGCAAGTTGCCGGTGCCGGTTATCGGGGCGGATTATACGCTCGAATATGGCCAAGCCCGGATCGAGATTGATCCCACACTTCTGACGGCGGGCGAGCATGTCCTGCTGGTCGATGATCTGATCGCCACGGGCGGCACCGCGATTGCCGCCGCTGGGTTGCTGCGCGCAGCGGGCGCCGTGTGCGAGGCGGCGCTGTTCGTGATCGACCTGCCGGATCTCGGCGGGATGGACAGGTTGGCCGAGCAAGGCGTGGCGGGCAAAGCGCTGCTGGAGTTCTCCGGGCACTGACCTGCTTGACGCCGCCACCCCACAAATGGCAAAGGCCACCCGGCATGATCGGTCGCACAATTCGGCCGGAAAAGCGGGTATAGCTTAGTGGTAAAGCTCCAGCCTTCCAAGCTGGCTATGCGGGTTCGATTCCCGCTACCCGCTCCAACTCCCCATCCACCACCGTTCATTGCCGTCTAGACAAATGGCGGAAATCCGCCATATTTAGGCGGTCTAGCAGCCATTGGCGTTCTTTTCTGATCGCCGAATGCCGCATCGGATGGAGGCCTTTCGATCTGAAGGGCATCTCTCGGCTGGAAAAGGCCCCCACTATGGCGTTGACTGATACGGCCATCCGCACGGCCAAGGCGCGGGACAAGGATTACAGGCTGGGCGATTCCGGCGGGCTTTACCTGCTGGTGACGCCAGCCGGGGGCAAGCTGGCGCTGGGGCGCTATCCCGAAATCAGTCTGGCGGAAACCCGCAAGAAGCGGGACGAGGCCCGCGCGCAATTGGCCCATGGCGATGAACCGGCACGGGCCAAACAGCGCCAAAAGGCGCAGGCCAAGCTATCTGCCGAAAACACCTTTGCCGCCATCGCCGCTGAATATGCGGCCAAGCGCAAGTGGGATGGAGAAAAGGGTTGGGCCCCTTCAACCGCCATCCGGTGCGAATATCTGTTGTCGCTACTCAATCCATCGATCGGGCATTTGCCGATCGCGGATATTGAACCTGCCGATGTGCTGGCGGCCATCCGCAAGATGGAAAGCAAAGGCAAGCTGGAAAGCGCGCGACGCACCTTGCAACTTGCCAGCGCTGTTTTTCGCTATGCCGTGGCCACCGCGCGGCTTGCATCCGATCCCACCCGCGATTTGCGCGGCGCACTGACAACGCCCACCGTTACCCATTACGGCGCGATTACCAAGGCCAGCGAAGTGGGCAGGCTGTTGCGGGCGATCGATGATTACGAAGGCAGCGGGCTCACCAAGCTCGCATTGCAGATTGCCCCCCATGTGTTCGTGCGGCCCGGCGAATTGCGCCATGCGGAATGGAGCGAAATCGATCTGGACGGGGCGCTGTGGATCATCCCGGCGGGCAAGATGAAAATGCGGAAAGCCCACCATGTCCCGCTATCCAAACAGGCTGTGGCGCTGTTCCGCGAAGCCCATGAGGCCACCGGCCCGGCGGGATATGTGTTCCCCTCTGTCCGCACTCGGCAACGCCCCATGAGCGACAACACGCTAAACGCGGCCCTGCGGCGCATGGGCTATGCCAGCGATGAAATGACAGCGCACGGCTTTCGCGCAATGGCATCCACCCTGCTGAATGAAAGCGGCAAGTGGCACCCGGATGCGATCGAACGCGCGCTGGCGCATGGTGACAGCGACAAGGTGCGCGCCGCCTACCATCGCGGCCCCCATTGGGATGAGCGGGTGCGGAGCTGTGCGGAACTGGGCACGGGCGTGACTGATCCCGTCGGTCCGGTGGAGGTGCAGATTGGTTATAACGGCATGGTATCGCGCGAATTTGATTCGCACGGGGCCAATATCGGGCTGCGCCACTCGTTCTGAGATTACGGGGGCGCGCCATCTCTTGTCCCGTTCAGGGTTTGAAGCGCGCGGCGCGGATGTGGGTGAAGCGGCCGCCCTCCACTTCGTACAGGGCAATCGTCTCCACCACCCGCCGGTCGCCCGCACGCGTGGGCCAGATGTCGAAATCGGGCCAGTCCTTGAAGGTCTCGAAAGTGGTGCGGCAGTGCATGGCAATGCGCGTGGGGGTGACGACCACGTCGAGCGGGGTCACCACTTCGGCAATGTGCGCCTTCACCTGGCGATAGAAGGCGAGGATGTTGGCGCGCCCCACAATCTGCTTCATGTCGCCCAGTTCGAACACCACATCATCGGCATAGAACCGGGTGAAGCCGTCGAAATCATTGGCGTTGAAGGCGGCGATATAGGCGCGGAAATCGGCTTCGGTCAGCATGGTTCAGCCCGCCGCGACCGGCATATTGTCGATCAGCCGTGTGGTGCCGATCCGCGCTGCGACGAGCAGGCGAGCGGGTGAGCCGGTCAGCGCTCCAAGCGGGGCTAGGCTCTCGGCATCGGCCAGTGCGGCATAATCCACACTGGCAAAGCCCGCCGCCAGCAAGGCGTTTTCCAGGTCCGTCAGCGCAGCGCGAACCTCGTCGCCGGTTTCGATCTGCGCAATGGCCCGCCGCATCAGCGCATTGAGCTGGCCCGCCACACGCCGGTCCGCAGCCGAAAGATACGCGTTGCGGCTGGACAAAGCGAGCCCGTCCTCCTCGCGCACGATAGGCACGCCCACGATGTTTTCCACGCAGGGTAAAGTTAAGTTGAGGTCTTGCACCATGCGGCGGATGACCGCCAGTTGCTGCCAGTCCTTCTCTCCAAAAACCGCGAAATTGGGTCGCACCTGGTTGAACAGTTTCAGCACCACGGTGGCAACGCCCGCGAAATGGCCGGGGCGCACCGCGCCGCAATAGTTCGCGCTCAATACTTCCACTGCGACGCTGGTGGCAAAGCCAGCCGGATACATCTCGGCCGCATCAGGCGCCCAGATCAGCGCCGCGCCCTCTGCCGCCAGCAGCGCCTGATCGGCAGCCAGATCGCGCGGGTAACGGGCCAGATCCTCGTTTGGCCCAAACTGCGTGGGGTTGACGAAGATCGACACCACCACGTGATCGGCCAGCTCCCGCGCCCGCCGCACCAGCGCCACATGTCCCGCGTGTAGCGCGCCCATTGTGGGGACAAGCGCCACCGTGCCGCTTTGCCGCAGGTCTTCCACAGCTTGCTTGAGGGTGTTCAGGCGGTTGATGGTTTGCACGCAGGCTTCCCTCGGATAGTATAATGGCAGGCGCACCTGCCCTAGACATGTCCTCCTGCCAGAGAAAGCCCGCATTGCCGTGACCGCTTCCCCGCCTTTTCGCATCGTCTTCGCCAATGAAAAGGGGGGGACGGGCAAATCGACCACGGCCGTGCATGTGGCGGTGGCGCTGGCGTATCAGGGGGCGCGGGTGGCGGCGATCGATCTCGACACGCGGCAGGCGACCATGCACCGTTACATCGAAAACCGCGTGGAGACTGCTGTGCGGCGCGGGATCGACCTGCCCGGCCCCGTGTGCGAGGTGTTTCGCGGCCATACGGTGGAGGAACTGGAAGCACAGGCAGCACGGCTGGGGGCCAATGCCGATTTCCTGATCTTCGATACGCCGGGACGCGACGATCCCTTTGCCCGCCATGTGGCGACCGAGGCGGACACGCTGGTCACGCCCATGAATGACAGCTTCGTCGATTTCGACCTGATCGGGCAAGTCGATGCCGAAAGCTTCAAGGTGCGGCGCCTGTCCTTCTATGCCGAACTGATCTGGGAGGCACGGCTGAAGCGCAGCCGGGCGACGGTCGAACAGAAGCGGCGGCAGATGGATTGGGTGGTCGTGCGCAACCGCACCGGCCATACCGATGCGCGCAACCAGCGCCGGCTTGATGCTGCACTGGGCGAACTCAGCAAACGGGTAGGATTTCGCGTGGCGCAGGGCCTATCCGAACGCGTGATCTACCGCGAGCTGTTTCCTTCGGGCCTGACTCTGCTCGACAAGGGGCATCTGGGTGAATTGGGCACCAGCCATCTGGTGGCGCGGCAGGAATTGCGCAGCCTGGTCGCCAGCCTTGCCTTGCCTATTCCCAATCGGCCCGCAGCGTCCCCTGCCATGCCGGAACTGGCATTGGCCGAAAGCGGCGCAGACTGACCCGGATGTTCCTGCGGCTGCTCCTTCTCGCCGGTATCCTATGCCTGGCCTACAGGCTGATGGCCGGACGCTGGCCCTGGGAGCGCAAGCAATCAGTGCGGCAACAGGCGTTGCAACGCGCAAGGTTGCTGCTGGGAGTAGGGGAGCGCGCGGCGCGCGAGGAAATCATCGCCGCGCATCGCCGTCTGGTGGCGGTAGTGCATCCCGATCGCGGCGGCACAAACGAACAGATGCACGAAGCCAATGCCGCCCGCGACCTGTTGCTGGCCGAATTGCCCCCTGATGTGCCTTCTGACACAACACCCTGAATCTGCACTCCTGTTCCCCGATTCCAAGGAGCATCCATGACGCACCAGTTCCATTCCACCGTCCTTCGCGAATACGATATTCGCGGCATTATCGGCGAAACGCTGGGGGCCGAGGATGCCTATGCCATCGGGCGCGGCTTCGGCACGCTGATCGCGCGCGATGGCGGCAGGCTGGTGGCAGTGGGCTGGGACGGGCGCGTGTCCTCCCCCATGCTGGCCGAAGCGCTGGTGAAGGGGCTGAATGAGTCCGGCGTGAATGTGCGCCGCGTGGGCATGGGGCCAACCCCGATGCTGTATTACGCCGAAGCGTCAGCCGAAGATGTGGATGGCGGCATTCAGATAACCGGCAGCCACAATCCCGCCAATTACAACGGCTTCAAAATGGTATTTCGCGGGCGTCCGTTCTTCGGCGCCGATATCCAGACGCTCGGCCAGATGGCGGCGGCGGGCGATTGGGACAGCGGCACCGGGACTGCTGAGGACGTAGACATCCTCGATGCGTATATCGACCGGCTCCTCGCCCCGCTGGAGGGGATCGATCCCGTTATCCTGTCCCGTCTCAAGGTGGGCTGGGATGCGGGCAATGGTGCGGCCGGCCCCGCGCTGGAGAAACTGGCCGCGCGCCTGCCCGGCGAGCATCACCTGCTGTTTACCGAAGTCGATGGCGAATTTCCCAATCATCATCCCGATCCTACTGTCGAGGCAAACCTTGAGGATTTGCGGGCGCTTGTCTCCGCAAAGTCCCTCGATTTCGGAGTTGCTTTTGACGGGGATGGCGACCGGATCGGCGCAATTGACGGCATGGGCCGCGTGATCTGGGGCGACCAGCTGCTGATGATCTATGCCGAGGATCTGCTCGCCCGGCGTCCCGGTGCGACGATTATCGCCGATGTGAAGGCCAGCCGCGCGCTGTTCGATCATGTCGCGGCGTGCGGCGGCACACCGCTGATGTGGAAGACGGGCCACTCGCTGATTAAGTCCAAAATGAAGGAGGTTTCCTCCCCTCTGGCAGGCGAGATGAGCGGGCATGTGTTTTTTGCGGATGAATATTACGGCTTTGACGACGCGCTCTATGCCGGTGTCCGGCTGATCGCGGCGTCGGCGCGGCTGGGCAAATCGGTGACCGAATTGCGCAGCGCCATGCCCCAAATGCTCAACACGCCCGAAATGCGGTTTCAGGTGGATGAAAGCCGCAAATTTGCCGCGATCGACGAGGTGGCCGCGCGGCTGGCGAACAGCCCGGCTGAGGTCAACAACACCGATGGGGTTCGTGTGACCACTGCGGATGGTTGGTGGCTGCTGCGCGCATCCAACACGCAGGATGTGCTGGTGGCCCGCGCCGAAAGCGACACGGCAGAAGGGCTGGAGCGTTTGCTGGCGCAGATTGACGAGCAATTGGCCCTGTCCGGCCTCGAACGTGGGGAAAACGTGGGGCACTAGGCCCCGTGCCAAGGGGAGAGTGGGATGAAGGCACTTGCATGGGTCGCCGCGCTTGGGTTCGTGTTTGTCCCCGCGCACGCCGTGGCGCAGGCTCCCGGCCAGGCAGGAGAAGGCCTGCCTGGCCCGATTTTCGAATCGGGAGCTGATTGGCTGGGTGGGCTGGCGCAGGCCATGGAGGCAGAGCCGCTCACCCCCGAACAACAGGAACGCCTGCCCGCTGCCGAAGCGTTGCTGGATGCGATGCTGCCGCCCGGATCACTGGGGCCACTGATGGGGGGCGGCTTCAACCAGATGCTGCTGCCGATCAGGCAGGATCAACCGCGCGATGCCGCCGCCTATGTGCGCGAGCGGCTTGGCATGGGCAGCGCCGGGCTCGAACTGGACGAGGCACAGGCGGAACGCGCGGCCAGCCTGCTCGATCCCGTCTGGCGTGAACGGCAGGCGCGCGAAGCCGAAATATACCCCCGCCTGATGAGCCGGGCGGGCGCCGCGCTGGAAGCGCCGTTGCGTCGCGCCATGGCAGAGCTTTATGCAATCAACTTCACCTCTGCCGAACTGGCCGATATTGCCGCTTTCTTCGCCACCCCTTCCGGTGCGGCCTATGCCCGTCGGTCGTTGTCGCTTTCATCCGACCCGCGCCTGGCGATGGCCGCGATGTCGGCCATGCCCGCCATGATGCAGGCTTTTGCCGAGGTGGAAGCAGAAATCGCCGCGGTCGCGGCCGATCTCCCGCCCGAGCGGCGCTACAGCGAACTTGGGGACGCTGATCGCAAGCGGTTGGCGCAATTGGTGGGGATGAGCCGGGAGGAGCTGGATGCGCAGATGCTGTTCCTCGAAGGCGGTGAACCTGCCGGCAGTGAGATCATGCAGGAATGACCGATGCGCGCCTTGCCGCCTACCTCGCGCGGCTGGGGCTGCCATCCGCACCGCCCGCCACGCCGCAGGGTCTGGCGCAGGTGCAGGCGGCGCACCGGCAGGCGATCACCTTTGAAAACATTGATGTCTTGCGGGGGCACACGCCTGCCATTGGCAGTGATGCCGTGTTTGCCAAGTTGGTCGAGCATGGGCGCGGCGGATACTGCTTCGAACAGAACCGCCTGTACGCCGATATGCTTGCCGCCATGGGCATCGCCACGCGCCCGCTGCTCGCCCGCCCGCGCCTTGCCATGCCCGCGGATTTCATAGGCCCGCGCACCCATGTGCTGTTGCTGGCCGAGGTTGAGGGGCAGCAATGGCTGGCTGATGCGGGATTTGGCGGGAGCTTCGTGCCGCCTCTCCCGCTGGTAGACGGCGCGTCGGCGCAAACGGGCGATGGCGCACGCCACCGCTTGCGCCGGGCAGGCGAGCCGCACGGCGAATGGCTGCTCGAACGCGCTGGCCCCCGCACCACCACCGATGGCCGTGCGCAGGAAACCGCGGAGTGGCAGGCGCAATACAGTTTTGACCTTGCCCCCGTCATGCCCATGGATCTGGAGCAGGCAAACCACTGGACGGCCACTTGGCCCGCTTCCCGCTTTCGCGCAGGGCTGGTGGTCAGCCGTGTGCTGCCGGCCGGATTCGCCGCGCTGACGGGGTGCAGCCTGTCGATTGGCGGGCCGGATGGTGCGGAACGGCGCGAACTTGCCGATGCGGCAGAGGTGCAATCCGCGCTGGCGATGCATTTCGGCCTGAACCTGCCGCTTGGCGAAGTCGAGAAATTGGGGCTGTTCGCGCTTTGATACGGGCGCTGTGCGCCCTATCTCTTGGCCCATGGCATCGCCGCCGCCTCTCCCGCCCGAAATCGCGCAGTGGTTTGCCGCCAAAGGCTGGCGCTTGCGCCGTCACCAGGCCGATATGCTGGCGGTGGCCGGGGCAGGACGGCACGCGCTGCTGGTGGCCGATACCGGCGCGGGCAAGACGCTTGCCGGGTTCCTGCCCACTCTGGCGGCCTTCTGCCCCTCGGTGCTGGGCGATGATCCGCCGCCCGAAGGCTTGCACACGCTGTATGTCTCGCCGTTGAAAGCCTTGGCGCATGATGTGCAGCGCAATCTGCTCACCCCCATTGCCGAAATGGGCCTGCCTTTGCGGGTGGAGGCGCGCAGCGGCGATACCCCGTCCGACCGCAAGAAGCGCCAGCGCGAAAAGCCGCCGCACATCCTGCTGACCACGCCCGAAAGCCTGTCGCTGCTGCTGTCCTATCCGGAAAGCTTCAAGCTGTTCGCGGGCCTCAAGCGGATTGTGGTGGACGAGATCCACGCCTTTGCCACGCAAAAGCGCGGCGATCTTCTGGCGTTGGCGCTGGCACGGTTGCAGGCCATTGCGCCGGATGTGCGGCGCGTGGGTCTGTCGGCCACACTGGCCGATCCAGCGGGGTTTCGCGCATGGCTCGCCCCCTTTGGTGAAATCGACACGGTGACGCTGGTGGAAGGCGAGCCGGGCGCACCGGCGCAGGTGGATATCGTCCTGCCCGCGGATACGCGCGTGCCCTGGGGCGGCCATGCGGGGACCTGGGCCATTCCGCAGCTTTACGAACAAATCCGCGCCAACCGCACCACGCTGATCTTCACCAATACCCGCTTTCTGGCCGAATATATCTTCGAACAATTGTGGGACGCGAACGAGGACAAGCTGCCTATCGGCATTCATCACGGATCGCTGTCGGTCGAAGGGCGACGCAAGGTGGAAGGCGCGATGGCGCGGGGCGAACTGCGCGCGCTGGTGTGCACCGCCAGCCTCGATCTGGGGGTGGATTGGGGCGATGTCGATCTGGTGGTGCAAATGGGGGCGCCCAAGGGCTCCAGCCGCCTGTTGCAACGCATTGGCCGCGCCAATCACCGGCTTGACCAGCCCAGCCGCGCGCTGCTGGTGCCGGGCAACCGGTTCGAGTTTCTGGAAGCCCAGGCGGCCAAGGATGCGGTGGATGAAGGCCGGCGCGACGGGGAGGATTTCCGGCCCGGCGCGCTCGATGTGCTGGCGCAGCACGTGATGGTCTGCGCCTGCGCCGCGCCGTTTGACGAGGCAGGCCTGCTGGCCGAAGTGCGATCCTGCCTGCCCTATGCGTGGGTCGACGAGGTAGTGTGGAGCCGGGTGCTGAACTTCGTGGCGACAGGCGGTTATGCGCTGAAGGCCTATGACCGGTTCCGGCGCATTGTGCGCGACCGTGACGGCACATGGCGGCTGACGCATCCCGAAATGGCGGCGCGGCACCGGCTCAATGCTGGCATCATCGTCGATTCCGAAATGCTCAATGTCCGTTTCCGCAATGGGCGCTCGCTGGGCCGGGTGGAGGAACGCTTTGCCGCTGCGCTCGCGCCGGGCGACACGTTCCGCTTTTCGGGTCTCAATCTGGAAGTCGAGCAACTGAAGGACATGGATCTGATCGTGCGCGCCAGTGCAAAGGCCGCGGTGATCCCGTCCTATGGTGGTTTGCGCCTGCCGCTGACCACGCATCTGGCCGAGCGTGTGCGCGGCCTGCTGGTCGATCGGGCAGGCTGGGCGCGTCTGCCCGAAGAGGTGCGCGAATGGCTGGAAGTGCAGGACTGGCGCAGCCGCCTGCCGGGGCCGGACAATCTGCTGGTGGAAAGCTTCCCCCACGGAGGCCGCGAATATGCGGTCTATTACACCTTTGCCGGCTGGAACGCGAACCAGTCGCTGGGGATGCTGATTACCAAGCGGATGGAGGATGCGGGGCTGATGCCCGGAGGTTTCGTCGCCAACGATTATTGCCTGGCGGTATGGGGGCGGCGCGCGGTGACCGATCCTGCGCCGCTGCTGTCGCCTGCTATTTTGGCGGCGGAATTCGAAAGCTGGGTGGAGAACAGCTATCTGCTGCGCCGTGCCTTTCGCGAGGTGGCGGTGATCGGCGGACTGGTCGAGCGCCAGCAACCGGGCCAGCGCAAGAGCGGGCGGCAGGTCACTTTCAGCACCGATCTGATTTACGATGTGCTGCGCAAATACGAGCCGGGCCATGTGCTGATCGAGGCGGCCTGGGCCGATGCGCGCACGCGGCTGACCGATATGGCGCGGCTGGCCGATGTGCTGCAAGGCGCAGCGGCGCGACTGGAACACGTCACGCTCGATCGCGTCAGCCCGCTGGCGGTGCCGGTGATGGTGATGATCGGGCGCGAGGCGGTGCCGCAGGGTGCGGGCGATGACGAGCTGTTGCTGGAAGCCGAGAGCCTGGCGGATGCGGCCATGCGGGTCGATTGATCCCCCTTGCCAGCGCGGCACCCCCGCGAGAGGCGGGGCACGAAAAAGGGGGCCGGATCGCTCCGGCCCCCTCAATTCTGTCCGCCGAAGCGCTCCGGCTTATTCCTTGCCGAAGCTGCGGTAGCGTTCGTTGCCGACGAAGCCGAACTTGGTGATGCCTTCGTTCTTGATCACGTTGAGCACTTGCGCCGACAATTCGTAGCTGGCCTGTGCTTCCGGCTCGAACTGAAGTTCGGGTTCAACCGGGAAGTTCAGCGTTTGCTGCAACTGGAAGCGCAGTTCGGCAATCGAGATTGCGTTGCCGTTCCACAGGATCTGGTTGTCCGGCGTCAGCACCACCTTGTTGATGATCGGATCCGGCGGCGGAACGTTGGTGGGCGGGCTGGGAGCCGGCAGATCGATATTGATGGCGTGGGTCGCCACGGGAATGGTGATGATGAACATGATGAGGAGCACGAGCATGACGTCGATCAGCGGCGTCGTGTTCATCTCCATCATCGGCTCGCCATCGTCCCGGCCGCCTGACATTGCCATGGGTTTTCTCCTAATATCCTGATCGAATGGGCGAGCGGCCTATCAGCCGTTCGGATCGACCGGGTTGGAAATGAAGCCGACGGTGGGATAGCCCGCCGCCTGCACGTTGAAGATCGTGCCCGCAACACAGCGCCACGGCGCGTTGACGTCGCCGCGGATATGCACCTGCGGGATCAGTTCCGGCTGCGCCATGATGGCTTCCGGGCCGCCCGCACGCTGCACGATGGCGTCCAGACGCTGGAATGCCTGCTCGTACAGCTCGCTCGAATCGACGAGCGTGGTGTTGTTGAAAAACACGCGGCAATCACCGTTGCGCGAGGCACCGGTATAGGCGGTGTTGATCGTGCTGGGCGTCCGGCCCGCATCATCGGTGGTGGTCACCGTGATCAGCAGGTTTTCGACCTTGTTGTCCGATTCCCGCGAAACGAGGATCGGCACACGCAGTTCTTCCACCGTCTGGATGGCAACCGGCACGGCGATCAGAAAGATGATCAGCAGCACCAGCATCACGTCCACCAGCGGCGTGGTGTTGATGTCGGACATTGGCGTGTCGGCGCCGTCTCCACCCATCGATATGGCCATGTTTCTCGTCCTATCTCAAAAAATTCTGCAAGGTGGCGGGTGCCGCCTGGCACCCGCCGTCGTTTTGCAGGAGAGGATCAGGCCTTCGGCGCCGGCTTGGCCGGAGCGGCAGGCTTGGCCGCCGCGGCCGGAAGATGCGGCTTTACAACGCCGTTCGAGGCGAGGTTGGCCAGCAGTTCGGTCGAGAAGCCAGACAGCATCGCGGCGATCTTCTTGTTGCGGCTCTGCAGGTAGTTGTAGGCGAACACCGCAGGCACGGCCACCAGCAGACCGATGGCGGTCATGATGAGCGCTTCACCCACCGGGCCGGCAACCTTGTCGATCGAGGCCGAACCGGCAATACCGATGTTGATCAGTGCGCGGTAGATCCCGATCACGGTGCCGAGCAGACCCACGAACGGCGCGGTCGCACCGGTGGTGGCGAGGAAGGGCAGGCCGCTTGCCAGCTTGGCGTTGATCGCAGCTTCGGAACGCGCCAGCGTGCCGTGCAGCCAATCGTGCGCTTCGAGGCTGTCGGTCATGTTCTTGTGCTCGGCTTCGGCGGCGAGGGCATCGTCCACCAGCTGACGCCAGGCGCTGTTCTTTTCCAGCTTGGTGGCACCTTCGCTCAGCGAACCGGCGCGCCAGAAGGCGGCGCGGCTGGAGGTGTACTGCTTGATCACCTTGTTCTGTTCAAAATACTTGGTGAACAGGATGTAGAACGAACCGACCGACTGGATAACCAGCACGCCCAGAATCGTCCAGGCGACGGGGCCGCCCTGTTCCATGGCTTCCATGAAGCCGAACTGGTTCTGCGGGGCTGCGTCGGCAGCGGCGGCGAGAAGTTCAATAAACATGCGAAAAGTCCTCTCTGTATGAGATGAATCTGAACCGGAAAATCAGTTGCCGAGCTGGTACACGATCGTGATCGAGTGCCGGCCGGTTGTGGGGTTGCCCGCATCATCCAGCGCCGGAGTGTAGCGTGCGTAACGCTGCATCCCTTCGCAAGCTGCCGAGTCCAGAATGTCCGAACCGCTGGAATTGGAAACCGTGCACTGCGTCACGCGGCCATCCGGGCCGACGACGACGGATACGCCGACATTGCCCTGAATTTCCTGACGCACGGCGCGCGCCGGGTAATTGTCCTGAATGCGGCGCGCCCAGCGGCTTTGTCCGTCCGGCTGTGCAGGACGAGCCCGCGAAGGCGGCGGCGGCGGCGGCGGAGCAGCAGGCGGCGCAGGCGGTGCCGGCGGCGGCACGATCACGGCCGGCGGCGCAGGCGGAGGAATATTCTCCTGCGTGCGGATCGGCGGCGGTGCCGGTGCAATGCTAATCGGCGGTGCCGGCGCCACGGGCGGCGGCGGGGCGGTATCATCCGGCGGCGGTGGCGGGGGTTCCTCCACTTCCGGTTCCGGTTCGTTCACATCCACTGTGGTCACGCGCTCGACAACTTCCTTCACCGCCGAAATGGCGAGGCCGCTGATAAGCAGGTAACCAACTGCAATGTGGATGAGGGCAACGATGATAATCGATACAAGTCGACTACCGCTCATTTCTTGGTCAGCGTAAGCCATCCAGTCCCATCACTCCATATCCATTCGCCAGGTCCAGGCCCGGCCAGAGCAGCATTCCACAACCCACCTGTGGGTTCGCCTGCCGCAGCGAAATTTCACCACTCCCATACGTGCAGCCTGAAGCTTTCAGAGCGCGCCACGCTTCAAGAGCGGTAAGGAACGAGAGGACATACGCAATTTGCCCACCCCGCCCAGGATGCGCCCCTGTTCTGTTATGGGTGCGCCATCCATTCGGCCCGGGTCTTAACGGCACCTTACCCCATGGGCAATCGCTTTCATGGCATGGGGGCGGAGTTCAGCAAGGATTCAGCCGTTAACGGATGGTTTAAGGACAGTTTTTGTCGCAAAACCACCCGATTGCGTCCTATATGGGGCACCAGAGCGGTCTGAATTGCGGCAAAATGCCGTGGTTTCGGCATAAGGATAGAACGAAAATGCGAATCTCTCGCAGTGCGAATCTGCTCTTGGCGCTGGCGGGGATGGCGGCGTGCGGGTTCGCTGCGCTGCCCGCCCAGTTGCAGGCACAGGCGCCATCGTCGCAGCTTGCATCCCCGTTTCGCAGCGGCCCCTTGCCTGCTGCAGATCTCACCTATGTCGATCTGGTCGAATTGGGGCAGGCGGCCGAACTGGTGATGCGCGTCGAGGTGCGCAAGCAAAGCAATATCCGCCCCGCCAATGCGCCGGGGCTGGCGCCGGGCATGGCCCGCCTGCTGCTGGAAGCCGATACGCAGGCGCTCATCGCGGGGCCGGGGCCGGTAGGCGCGCGGCACAGCTTTCTGGTCGATCTGCCGCTGAACGAACGCGGCCGCCGCCCCAATCTGAAGCGCGAGACCGTGATTGTCTTCGCCCGCCGCGTGCCCAACCGTCCGGGGCAGATCCAGCTGGTCGGGCCGCAGGCGATCCAGCCGGCCGATCCGCTGCTGGAAACGCGCGTGCGCGAGGTCATGACACAGCTGGTGCAGGGCGAACGGCCACCCGTCATCACCGGTGTGAAAGAGGTGATGAGTGTGCCCGGCAATCTGGCGGGCGAATCGGAAACGCAGATCTTTCTTGAAACGCGCAGCGGTGCCCCTGTCTCGCTGTCGATCGTGCGGCGACCGGGGATGGCGCCCGAATGGGGCGTGTCGTGGACCGAAATTGTCGACCAGTCGGCGCGCCCGCCACGCGCGGAAACGCTGCAGTGGTATGCGCTGGCCTGCTTCCTTCCGCCAGAATTGCCCGCCGACGCCTTCTTGCAGCGCGATCCCGATTCGCGCGCCCGCGCCCGCGCCGATTACGCCCTCGTGCGCGACCGGGTCGGCCCCTGCGCGCGCAGCGCGGAGTAGACGCGACGGGGCCTAGCCAAGCGCACCGGTCCGCATTATCGGGCGCGGCCTGGCCCTCTTCCACTCAGCTTGCGGAAACTCCGAACATGACCCAACCCTTGCGAATCGCTCTTGCCGGACTTGGCACCGTGGGGGCGGGCGTCATTCGCCTGCTCGATGCCAATGGCAGCCTGATCGCCGCACGCGCGGGCCGGGCCATCGAAGTGGTGGCGGTAAGCGCGCGCAACCGCAGCAAGGATCGCGGCATCGACCTTGCTCCCTATGCCTGGGAAGACGACATGACCGCGCTGGCCATGCGGCCTGATGTCGATGTTGTGGTGGAACTGGTCGGCGGATCGGATGGCCCCGCTCTCACTCTGGCGCGGCAGGCGCTGGGCGGCGGCAAGGCGCTGGTCACCGCGAACAAGGCGATGATCGCGCATCATGGCATGGAACTGGCCACTCTGGCAGAAGCGCACGGCCTTGCCCTGAAATTCGAGGCGGCGGTTGCGGGCGGCATCCCGGTGATCAAGGGGCTGGGCGAGGGCGCGGCTGCCAACCGGATCGAGCGCCTGTACGGTATCCTCAACGGCACCTGCAATTACATCCTGACGCAGATGGAATCGACCGGCGCCGATTTCGGCGGCGTGCTCAAGGCTGCGCAGGACCTGGGCTATGCCGAGGCCGATCCCACTTTCGACGTCGAAGGCGTGGACGCCGCGCACAAGCTGGCGATTCTGGCGGCGCTGGCATTTGGCACGGCGGTGGATTTCGGCGCGGTGGACATTTCCGGCATCAGCCGCATCCGCGCAGCCGATATCGCGCAGGCCGATGCGCTGGGCCATGTGATTCGCCTTGTCGGGCAGGCCGAGGTGCAGACGGTGGACGGCGAACGCCGCCTGTTCCAGCGCGTCCAGCCGGTGCTGGTGGCCAAGGATCACCCGCTCGCTGCCGTGGATGGGCCAACCAATGCGGTGGTGGCCGAGGGCAATTTCGTCGGCCGCCTGCTGTTCCAGGGGCGCGGCGCGGGCGATGGCCCCACGGCGAGCGCGGTGGTGGCTGACCTCATCGACATTGCGCGCGGCAATGCGGTTGCGCCCTTCTCGCTGCCCGTGGCCTTGCTGGAAAAGGCGCCTGCCGCTGATCCCGGCAACCGGCTGGGCCGCCACTATATGCGCTTCACCGTGGCCGACCGGCCCGGCGTGCTGGCCGAGATTACGGCCGCGATGCGCGATGCGGGCGTGTCGATCGAAAGCATGATCCAGCACGGCTCGCCCTCCGACGCCGGACTCGATCCGGTGCTGGTGGCGATCGTCAGCCATGAAGGGCCGGAAAGCGCGGTAGCGGCCGCGATGCGCCTGCTTGAAGGTTCGCCCAGCCTGGCCGAACCGCCGCTGGTAATGCCGTTGCTGGGTTAATCGCCCGCCGCATCCGCATCGGTCGGCCCGCCATAGCGCGCCGCATCCGATCCGGCGGGCGTTTCGGGGAAAGCGCTGAAATCCACCATTACCGCAGGTGGCGGCACACGGCCCAGCATGATGCAGTTTTCACGGCCCCGCGTGCGCAGGCAGGAATTGTCGAATTCGGGCGGGCGCGGCGCACCGCTGCCGGTGACCCCGCTATCGGCCTCGACAGGGCGCTCGAAAGTGTAGCGTTCCCCGCTTTCCCAGCGGCGGCAGACCACGATTACATCGGGATTGGCTTCGGCCTGCGCGCAAGGGTCCGCTTCGGGCTCCGGCCTTGTGCTCCAGACAGAGCGGGCGTTTTCCAGCGCTTCCTCTGCGGTGATGGCGGGTGCGGCCTCCTGCGCGGCCAAGGGCGCGGCCAGAGGTGCCGCAAGCGCCCCAAGCAGGGTGTAACGCGCCAATGATCTCGACATCGCTGCCACCCCGTCCTAATCCCGCCGGCAACCTCCCTTTGCCCAAGTGAATTGCCCGTGAACGATACCGCCACAAGTGCCGCGACGACATCCCCGCTCGACCGGGTGCTGGCGCTGGAAATGGTGCGCGTCACCGAAGCGGCGGCGATGGCGGCGGCGCGGCAGGTCGGCCGGGGGGACGAGACCGCGGCCGATGACGCAGCGGTCAGGGCCATGCGCGCCGCATTCGATTTTGTGCCGGTCGATGGCACGGTGGTGATCGGTGAAGGCGAGCGCGACCATGCGCCCATGCTGTATATCGGCGAGAAGCTGGGCGCGGCGCAGGCGAGCGATGGGCGCGCCGGGCCGGAAATCGACATTGCGGTCGATCCGCTGGAAGGCACCACCATCACCGCCAAGGCCGGGGCCAATGCGCTGGCCGTGCTGGCGATTGCGGGCAAGGGCTGCCTGCTCAATGCGCCCGATGTCTATATGGAAAAGATCGCGGTCGGCCCCGGCTTTCCCGACGGGATCGTCAGCCTTGCCAAGACGCCAGAGGAAAATGTCGCGGCGGTGGCAGCAGCCAAGGGCGTGGCGCCTGACCGGCTGATGGTCAGCGTGCTCGACCGGCCGCGCCACGCCGATCTGATCGGCAAATTGCGCGAGCTGGGCTGCGGCATTCAATTGCTGGGCGATGGCGATATTGCCGGGGTGATTGCCACGGCAGATCCCGATGGCGGGATTGACCTCTATATGGGTTCCGGCGGCGCTCCCGAAGGCGTGCTGGCGGCGGCGGCGCTTCGCTGCCTGGGCGGGCAGTTCGAAGGGCGGCTGATGTTCCGTAACGAAGCCGAACGCCGCCGTGCGCATGAATGCGGCATCACCGATTTCGATCGCATCTACCGGCTGGAGGATCTGGCGCGCGGCGATTGCATCTTTGCCGCCACCGGCGTGACCGATGGCAGCCTGCTCGACGGGGTGCGCCATGTGCGCCGCAAGGACGGGCGGCAGGCGCTGTCCACCCACAGCGTGGTGATGCGCGCTTCCACCGGCACGATCCGCTGGATCCGGGGCGAGCATTGCGCCGAACGGGAGGATTGATCGGGTGCTTTCCCCCACATCGCCGCGCGCCCATGGTTTGCAATAATGTGACGCTGGGCTAGAGGCAGGGCATCGAATCCCTGCCCCTGCGCGTCATTACAGGTCTTGAACGCCCATGAAGATCATGTCCGGCAACGCCAATCTACCGCTTGCCCGCGCCATTGCCGGCTATCTCGAAGTGCCGCTGACCGATGCCAGCGTGCGCCGCTTCGCGGATGAGGAAATCTTCGTCGAGATTCACGAGAATGTGCGCGGCGAAGATGTGTTCGTGGTGCAATCCACCAGCTATCCGGCAAACGACAACCTCATGGAACTGCTGATCTGCATCGACGCGCTCAAGCGCGCCTCGGCCAAGCGGATCACCGCGGTGGTGCCCTATTTCGGATATGGCCGGCAGGACCGCAAACCGGGGCCGCGCACGCCCATTTCGGCCAAGCTGGTGGCGAATCTCATCACACAGGCGGGCGCCAACCGCGTGCTGGCGGTGGATCTGCACGCCGGCCAGATCCAGGGCTTCTTCGATATCCCGACCGACAACCTCTATGCCGCCCCGGTAATGGCGGCGGATATTCAGGCCCGTTATGGCGAGAACGATCTGATGGTCGTTTCCCCCGATGTGGGCGGCGTGGTGCGCGCGCGCGCGCTGGCGAAAAGGCTCGATAACGCGCCGCTCGCCATTGTCGACAAGCGCCGCGAACGCCCCGGCGAAAGCGAAGTGATGAACATCATCGGCGAGGTGAAGGGGCGCAACTGCATCCTGATCGACGACATCATCGATTCGGGTGGCACGCTGTGCAACGCGGCCGAAGCGCTGCTGGAAGCGGGCGCGAAAAGCGTGGCGGCCTACATCACGCACGGCGTGCTGTCAGGCGGCGCGGTGGCGCGGATCGAGGGCTCCTGCATGAAGGAACTGGTGATTACCGACACCATCCTGCCGACCGATGCCACCAAGAATTCGACCAAGATCCGCGTGCTCACCATCGCCCCGCTGGTGGGCGAGGCGGTGCGCCGCATTGCGGACGAAAGCAGCGTGTCGAGCCTGTTCGACTGATCCGATGCGCGCGCTGGCTCCCCTTGTGTTGCTCGCCGCCTCTGCGGCGCCTGCCCACGCCCAGCCCGCGATTCATCAGCCGCCTTTCGGTTCGAACCCGGTGTTCCGCGAAGAGGCGCAGGCCGCGCCGGGGCACGAGGTGATCGTGGCCGATCTCCATCTGCCGCCCAATGCCATGGGCGAGGCGCATTGGCACGAATGGGAGGAATATCTCTACGTGCTGGGCGGCAGCGCAGTGCTCGATATTGACGGGATGGAGCCGCGCGAGTTGGGGCCGGGCGAAAGCTTCGTCATCCCGCGCCGCACCGTGCACACGCCGCGCGCCGGGGCGGACGGGATTCGCGCCATCGTGATCCGCGTGCACGATGCGGGTGATCCCGTCAGCGTTCCGGCTGCGGAAAGGATGCCTCTTCCATGAACCTTTCCGCCGAAATCGCACTGGCGCACCGTCTGGCCGATGCCGCGCGGGCGGAGATCCTGCCGCTGTTCCGCACCCCCGTCTCGACCGAGGCCAAGGAAGACGCCACCCCGGTCACGCTGGCAGACCGCAATGCCGAGGAAGCGATGCGCCGCATCCTCAAGGCCGAACTGCCGCAGGACGGCGTTTTTGGCGAGGAGTTCGGCGAGGAGAAGGGCCGTTCGGGCCGGCAATGGGTGCTCGACCCGATTGACGGCACCACCGCCTTTCTCGCCGGGCGCGCGACTTTCGGCACGCTGATCGCGCTGCTGGTCGATGGCTTTCCGGTGCTGGGACTGATCGACCAGCCGGTGCTGAAGGAGCGCTGGCTGGGCGTCATGGGGCAGGGCACCACGCTGAACGGCCAGCCCGTTTCTGCGCGCACCTGCCGCGATCTGGCCCGCGCCACCATCGCCACCACCGGCCCGCAATATTTCAGTCAAGCCGAAGGCGAGGTCTTCATGGCGCTCGCCGCCAAGACCGATCACAAGCGCATGGTGATGGGCGGCGATTGCTACAATTACGCCTGCCTTGCCAGCGGCCATATCGACATTGTGTGCGAGGCGGGACTGAAGCTGCACGATTACGCCGCGCTGGTGCCCGTGGTGGAAGGCGCAGGCGGCCTGATGTGCGACTGGAATGGCGAGCCGCTGCACGATGCGTCCGAAGGCCATGTGCTGGCGCTGGGCGATCCGGCGCGGCTGGAGGATGTGCTGGCGGTGATGAGCGGCGAGGACGCGCACGACGATCACGCGCACTGATCCGATCCGGCTTGCCTTTTGCGCGTCCTGCGCCTATCGGCCCCTCCTTCACTGACACGTGATTCCCCGCCGGTCTGGCCAAAAGGGCTGCCAGGGCTGGTCGGACGTGTCCCTGACAAAGGAGACGAAAATGCCCAAGCTGAAGACCAAGAGCGGTGTGAAGAAGCGCTTCAAGATCACCGCCAATGGCAAGGTCAAGCACGGTGTGGCCGGCAAGCGCCACCGCCTGATCAGCCACAACGCCAAATACATCCGCCAGCAGCGCGGCACCAAGGTGATCTCTGACGCAGATGCGAAGACGATCAAGCTTTGGGCGCCCTACGGCCTTAATTAAGGAGCACTGACGGATGAGCCGTATCAAGAGGGGCGTGACCACCCGCGCCAAGCACAAGCGGATTCTGGACCAGGCCAAGGGCTATCGCGGTCGCCGCAAGAACACCATCCGCGTTGCGCGGCAGGCGGTCGAAAAGGCCGGCCAGTATGCCTATCGCGACCGCAAGGTGAAGAAGCGGAATTTCCGCGCCCTGTGGATCCAGCGCATCAATGCCGCTGTCCGGATGGAAGGCCTGACCTATTCGCAGTTCATGCACGGCGCCAAGCTGGCGGGGATCGAACTCGACCGCAAGGTGATGGCCGATCTGGCGATGAACCAGGCCGATGCCTTCACCGCGATTATCCGCCAAGCCAAGGGCGCGCTCCCCGCGTAATCTGCCGGCCTGTTGCGGTCGACTGACCGGAAGACAAAAAATGAAGGGCGCGGATGGTTTGGGCCATCCGCGCCCTTCGTCTGTTCCGGACGCTGCAGGGGCAAGGGTCGTTTGCCGAGAGGCGCAGCGCCGGTTCAGAAGGCTGTCCGTAAGAAGGGTGGCTATTGCAGGTCTTCGACCGATACCCACCCCCTGGTGCCGAAATTGTCCTCTGCCTCGATCCACAGGCCCTCACGGTTGCCGGTGAGTTTGAGAGCGGTGCCCGCACGCAGGTCGCGCACTTCGGCGGCACTTTCCGCAGGGCCGGCGCGCATCACCGTGGCAACCGCAGTGGTTGCGCCCGGCGCTGCGGCGGGGGCTGCTGCGGCTGCCCCCGGTTGCGGAGCGGCGGCCAGCGCGGCGTTCTGCCCGACGATCTGGTTAAAGGCGAGGATGAAGGCTTCGGTCAGGCGCTGGCCTTCGCTGCTGTTGGCATAGCCGGTCGTGCCGGCCACATCGCGCGCCCAGGATCCGTTATTGCCCCGGAATGTCAGCGATGATCGGGTGACCGATCCGCTGCCCGTGGCGAGCGGCTGGCCATTGGCGGGGCTGACCACGGTCAGACCGGCCGCCACTGTGGTGCGCCGGCCGCCCAGCCCACCCAGCATTCCCAGCGCCGCGCCGCCAAAGGGCACGCTGCGCAGGACAGATGACGCCGCGCCGCTCCGCACCAGCGCTTCGGTGGCCGCGCCGCGCGCCAATTCCACGCCCTGATCCACCTCTTCCTGCGTGCCCGCAATCGCGGTCATCAAAAAGCGCGCGGGCTCGTTGCCGCCGCTGTGCGGGGTGAAACATCCCGATTCGGTGGCAAGGCGCATCAGCAGCGCGCGCGGGCTGCCCAGGTTCCACTGGCTCCACCCGGCATTCGCGCCGTCGACAAATGCGACCGTGCCAAGGCTCTGTTCGCAGCGGACAAGTTGCACGGCATTGTCGTTGGCAAAGGCGGGGGATGTCCCGCAGGCGAGCGCCAGCGCAGTTGCACAGGCCAATCCAGTTCTTGTCTTCATGTCGCTATCCCTTCCACCCGATCTGAAACGACCCAGTCGGCGAAGGCGGTGTGAAACAGCGACAGTCCTGTGCGGCAAGACAGCCGCCGCACCCTAACGGCGCTTGTCACAATTCCTTGCGCGATTGTAACAGGCGGCTTGAAAAAAACTGGTCTTGATGGGAACCATCCGGGAAGTGGCACGTAATGATGTGTCGCATTGGGTGGAGCCGAATCCGGCCCGGCACCAGATGTTCGGCACAAACAGGGCTGGGTTGCGCGCATGATGGAGCCGTTTGATATCCAGGTAAGGTTCTATGCGCTGTCGGGTGCGTTGCAGCCTTTTTTCACGGCTCTCTACTCCTTCGAAATCGATTGTCCGGAAGGTATGCGGGTGGATGACTGGCTGCATCCCGAATGGGCGACGATGCGCTTTACGCAGGAAGGCAGGCCACCCGATGGCGCTGTCATCCCCGCTCCGGCCGGTCCCACCTTTCCCTTTGTGGTGAGCGGCCCGACCAGCCGCGCCATCGGCTTTACCCTGTGGCGTTCGCGCCTGTGGGGGCTGGGTCTGCAACCGGCGGGCTGGGCGCGTTATGTCGCCATGCCCGCGCGGGCGCTGGCGGACCAGATTGTCGACGGCCACCAGGTCGAGGCACTGGCCCCTTTCGCCCCCATTCTGGACATCGTGCGGCAAGAGCGGCTGAAGGCCGATGCTATCGCCCGCCAGATCAACACCTATCTTCTGGATCTGGATCAGCACTTTGCCGCGCCCGATCCGCTGGTGGAGCGCTGCCACGAGGTGCTGCGCGATCCGGCGGTTGCCGATGTCGAGGGACTGGGGCGCAAGCTGGACATGAATCGCCGCTCGCTGGAACGGTTCTGCGCGCGCTATTTCGGGTTTCCGCCCAAGATGCTGCTGCGCCGCCAACGCTTCTTGCGTAGCCTGGCGCGCTATATGGTATCGTCGTCAACGGATCGCAGCGCGCGAAGCTGGAGCAGTGTGCTGGACGAGCAATATTTCGACCACGCGCATTTCGTGCGCGATTTCCGCAGCTTCATGGGCATGACCCCCACCGAATATGCCGAAAGGCCGCATCCCGTGCTCGACCGGATCATGGCGCGCCGCATGGTGGATCAAGGAGTCTTGGCGCAGACCGACATGCCCACTGTGCTGCGCTATGCCGATGGCGCGGCCGCGGCGGGGTAAGTCCGGGCATTTAGGGCTTGGGTGCAGCGCGCGGGGCGGCTAACAGGCGCGCCTGTTTCCAATTGCTGCACACCTTTTGACTGATCAAAACCCATGTCTGACATTGAAACCATGAAGAGCGAAGCGCTGGCCGCAATCGCTGCTGCGCACGAGCCCGCCGCGCTGGAAGCCTTGCGCGTCGGCCTGTTGGGCAAGCAGGGCAGCGTGTCCGCCCTGCTGAAAACGCTGGGCGCGATGAGCCCGGAGGAGCGGCAGGCCAAGGGTCCGGCGATTCAGGGCTTGCGCGAAGCCGTGGCCGAGGCGCTGGCTGCCCGCAAGCAGGCGTTCGACGCGGCCGAACTGGCCGAGCGGCTGGCGACCGAGCGCGTCGATCTGACCCTGCCTGCGCCCGATGCCCCGCGCGGCAGCGTGCACCCGGTCAGCCAGGTGATGGACGAGCTGGCCGAAATCTTCGCCGATCTGGGCTTTGCCGTGGCGACCGGGCCGGAAATCGAGGACGACTGGTACAATTTCACCGCACTCAACATGCCCGAAAGCCACCCGGCGCGGGCGATGCACGATACGTTCTATTTCCCGGATCAGGCCCCGAAAGGCGGCAAGATGCTGCTGCGCACGCACACCAGCCCCGTGCAGGTTCGCACCATGCTGGCGGAAGGTGCACCGTTGCGCGTCATCGCGCCGGGGCGCGTCTATCGCAGCGACAGCGACGCCACGCACACGCCGATGTTCCACCAGATCGAAGGGCTGGTGATCGACCGCGATATTCATCTGGGCCATCTGAAGTGGACGCTGGAAACCTTCCTCAAGGCCTTTTTCGAGCGCGAGGATATCGTGCTGCGCCTGCGTCCCAGCTATTTCCCCTTCACCGAACCCTCGGTCGAAGTCGATGTGGGCTTTGCCATCGAAAAGACTGCCGATGGCCGTTCGCGCCGCGTGCTGGGCGGCAGCGGGGATGCGCCGGGGCACGGCTGGATGGAATTGCTCGGCAGCGGCATGGTCAACCGCCGGGTGATCGAGATGTCGGGCCTTGATCCCGATGAATGGCAGGGCTTTGCCTTTGGCCTGGGGGTCGATCGTCTGGCGATGCTGAAATACGGGATGGACGATCTGCGCGCCTTCTTCGACGGCGATGCGCGCTGGCTGGCGCATTACGGCTTCTCGCCGTTCGATCAGCCTACCCTTTCCAGCGGTGTAGGAGCGCGGGCATGAAATTCTCGCTCGAATGGCTGAAATACTACCTCGACACCGAGGCGAGCGTGGCGGAGATTTCGGCTACGCTCAACGCCATTGGCATGGAAGTGGAAGGGATCGAGGATCCGGCCGAGAAGCTCGCCGGTTTCCGCGTGGCCCATGTGCTCACCGCAAAGCCGCACCCCGATGCCGACAAGCTGCGCGTGCTGACCGTGGATGCGGGGGATGGCAATCCGCTGCAAGTCGTGTGCGGGGCACCCAATGCGCGGGCAGGCATGAAGGGCGTGCTGGGCACCGCCGGCGCAGTGGTGCCGGCCAACGGCATGGTGCTCAAGAAAAGCGCCATTCGCGGGCAGGAATCGAACGGCATGATGTGCTCGGCGCGCGAGCTGGAGCTGGGCGAGGATCACGCAGGCATCATCGAATTGCCCGACGATGCGCCGGTCGGCACGCCCTTTGCGGACTATCACGGCACATCGCCCATCTTCGACGTGGCGATCACGCCCAACCGGCCCGATTGCATGGGCGTAATGGGTATTGCCCGCGATCTGGCGGCCGCCGGTATGGGCAGGTTCAGGCCAGTGACGGTGCCTGCTATCGTGGGCGGCTTCCCCTGCCCGGTGGACATCCGCACCGACGATCCCGAAGGGTGCCCCGCCTTTTACGGCCGCGTAATCCGCGGCGTCACAAACGGCCCCTCGCCCGACTGGATGCAGGCGCGGCTGAAGGCGGCGGGCCTGCGACCGATATCGGCGCTGGTGGACTGCACCAACTATCTGATGCTCGCCTGCGGCCGCCCGGCGCATGTCTATGACCTTGCCAAGCTGTCGGGTGCGGTTGTCGCCCGTCGTGCGAAGGATGGCGAACAGGTGCTGGCGCTCAACGGCAAGACCTATACGCTCGATTCCAGCATGACGGTGATTGCGGATGATGCCGGCGTGCACGACATCGCCGGGATCATGGGCGGCGAACATTCGGGCGTGCAGGACGACACCACCGATGTCCTGCTTGAGATCGCCTATTTCAACCCCGAAAGCATCGGCGTAACCGGGCGCAAGCTGGGCCTTGCCAGCGATGCGCGCACGCGGTTCGAGCGCGGGGTCGATCCCGCCTTTTTGGACGAGGGGCTGGCGCTTCTCACCGATCTGATCCTTGTCACTTGCGGGGGCGAGGCAAGCCATGTCGTGCGCGCCGGTTCGCCGCCTCTCACGCCCAAGGTGATCGCCTATGACCCAGCGCTGACGCAGAAGCTGGGCGGCGTCGCGGTGGAGGAAAGCGAGCAGCGCCGCATCCTTGCCGCGCTCGATTTTGCCGTTTCGGACGACTGGCAAGTGACCGTGCCGCTGCGGCGCCATGATGTGGACGGTGCGCCCGATATCGTGGAGGAAGTCGTTCGCATCCACGGTCTCGACAAGGTGGCGAGCGTCGCCCTGCCGCGCGCCGACGGCGTGGCCCGGCCAACCGCGACGCCGCAGCAGCAGGTCGAACGCCGCCTGCGCCGTGCCGCTGCCGCACGCGGGCTGAACGAGGCGGTGACATGGTCTTTCCTGCCGGTGGCGCAGGCGGAGCATTTTGCCGCCAATGACCAACCCCTCTGGGTGCTCGACAACCCGATCAGCGAGGACATGAAGGCGATGCGCCCCTCGCTCATCCCCGGCCTGCTGGCTGCGGCCAAGCGCAATGCGGATCGCGGCGCGGCCGGATCGCGCCTGTTCGAGATTGGCCGCCGTTATCTGCGCAGCCCCGATGGCGCGAGCGACGAGCGTGCGGCGCTGGCGGTGGTGCTGGCGGGCGAGAAGACCCCCCGCGGCTGGGCGAACGGCAAGGCGGTGAAGTTCGACGCCTTCGATGCCAAGGCCGAAGCGCTGGCACTGCTCGCCGAAGCGGGCGCGCCGGTCGAAAAACTGCAGGTTATGGGCCCTGATGATCTTGGGCCGGGGCCGCAATTCCATCCCGGCCAGTCCGCCACGCTCCGGCTGGGGCCCAAGGTTGTGCTGGCCCGCTTTGGCGCGCTGCACCCGGCAACGCTCGCCGCGTTCGATGTGGATGGGCCGGTGATGGCGGTGGAGCTGTTCCTCGATGCGATCCCGGCGAAGAAGGGCGGCACAGGCTTTGCGCGGCCCCATTACGCGCCGCCCGCGCTGCAGGCCGTGACGCGCGACTTCGCCTTCCTGGTGCCTGCCGATCTGCCCGCCGGCGATCTGCTGCGCAGCGTGAAGGGGGCGGACAAGCTGAGCATTGCCGATGCGCGCATTTTCGACCTGTTTGCGGGTGCGGGCGTGCCCGAAGGCAAGAAGTCGTTGGCGATCGAAGTGACGCTGCAACCGGGTGAGGCCAGCTTCAAGGATGCCGATCTGAAAGCCATTTCGGACAAGGTCGTGGCGGCAGCGGCAAAGCTGGGCGCGGAGCTGCGCGGCTGATCCATGACCAGTAACCGCCGCACCTTCGCGATCATCTCGCACCCGGACGCAGGGAAAACCACGCTGACCGAAAAGCTGCTGCTGCAGGGCGGCGCGATCCATCTGGCGGGCGAGGTGAAGGCCCGCGGCGCGGCGCGGCGCGCGCGGTCGGACTGGATGAAGATCGAGCAGCAGCGCGGCATATCGGTCACCTCCAGCGTGATGACCTTCCAGAAGGACGGGATCGTCTTCAATCTGCTCGACACGCCGGGGCACGAGGATTTCAGCGAAGATACCTATCGCACGCTGACCGCGGTCGATTCGGCCATCATGGTGATCGACGCAGCCAAGGGGATCGAGCCGCAGACGCGCAAGCTGTTCGAAGTGTGCCGGTTGCGCAGCGTGCCGATCATCACCTTCGTCAACAAGGTGGACCGCGAAGGGCGCGATCCGTTCGCGCTGCTTGACGAAGTGGCCGATATGCTGGCGCTCGATGTCAGTCCGCAAATGTGGCCCATCGGCATGGGCGGCGAGTTTGAAGGTCTGCTCGATTTCGCCACCGAGACAGTGACCCGTCCCGAAGGGCCAAGCCGCGAATTTCTGGGCACCCGCGAAACCGATGCCGCCATCCCGCCGCGCTTTGCCGAGGAGATCGAACTGGCACGCGGCGGCTACCCCGAATTTGACCTTGAAGCCTTCCGCCATGGCGACCTGACTCCGGTCTATTTCGGATCGGCGCTCAAGAACTTTGGCGTCGAGGAACTGATTGGCGCCATCGCTGCCTATGCCCCGCCGCCGCGCCCGCAGCCCGCGGGCGAGGAACTGATAAGCCCGGAGCGCGACGAGGTGACCGGCTTCATCTTCAAGGTGCAGGCCAATATGGACCCCAACCACCGCGACCGCATCGCCTTCATGCGGCAGGTATCGGGCACGTTCAGGCGCGGCATGAAGCTGGTGCCGAGTGGCCTTGGCAAGCCGATCGCGGTGCATTCGCCCATCCTGTTCTTTGCGCAGGATCGTGAACTGGCCGACACGGCCGAGGCCGGCGACATTATCGGCATCCCCAACCACGGCACGCTGCGCGTGGGCGATACGCTGAGCGAAAAGAATCAGGTCCGCTTTACCGGCCTGCCCAATTTCGCGCCCGAAATCCTGCGCCGCGTGCAGTTGAAGGACCCCACCAAAACCAAGCAGTTGCGAAAAGCGCTCGATGACCTGTCCGAAGAAGGGGTGATCCAGGTGTTCTATCCCGAAATCGGCAGCCAGTGGATCGTGGGCGTGGTGGGCCAGTTGCAATTGGAGGTGCTGATTTCGCGGCTGGAGGCCGAATACAAGGTAGAGGCGGTGCTGGAGCCTTCGCCTTTCTCCACCGCGCGTTGGATCAGGGGCGGCGAGGCGGCGCAGCGCAGCTTTGCCGAATTCAACCGCCCCAATCTGGCGAAGGACCGTGATGGCGATCCGGTGTTCATGGCGAAAAGCCCGTGGGACGTGAATTACGCCGCCGAAAAGAACCCCGACCTCACCTTTTCCGCCACCAAGGAGCGATGATTGGCGGCAGGTGACAATAGGGCAGGGCAGACCTACCTGTAGTCCCATGCCGGTTGATGGAAAATGTGCGGGATGAAGCTGACTTTTGCCAGCTACAACATCCACAAGGGCGTGGGGATTGACGGGCGGCACGATGCCGACCGGATCGTGCGCGTGCTGCACGAACTCGATGCCGATGTGGTGGCGCTGCAAGAGGCGGATCAGCGGTTCGGCCCGCGCGCGGCGGTGATCCCGCGCGATATGCTGATCGAGACGCATTGGCAGATCGTGCCGCTGGCGATGCGCGCAGGCGGGATGGGGTGGCACGGCAATTCCATTCTGGTGAAGCGGGGAATCGATATTGTGGATGCCGCGCCCATCACGCTCCCGTCGCTCGAACCACGCGGGGCGGTGCATGCACGGCTGTCGAAGGAAGGCTGCGAATTCGATGTGGTGGGGATGCATCTCGACCTGTCGGGCCTGCTGCGCCGCCGCCAGATTGCCACGGTGTGCGGCGTGCTGGCGCATGGGAATGCGCCGGCGGTGATCCTGGGCGATCTCAACGAATGGTCGCCGCGCGGCGGGGCGCTGCGTTCGTTCGGGCAGGGGTGGGAAGTGCTTACCCCCGGCCGCTCCTTCCCCGCCAGCCGCCCGCTCGCCCCGCTCGACCGGATCGTCCATTCGCCGCACTGGCGCTGCGCGGGTTGCGAAGTGCACCGCAGCGCGCTGGCCGTGGCCGCATCGGACCACTTGCCCGTGCGTGCCGAGCTGGAGCTGGCCGACTGCGAGATGCGTGCCTAATTTTTGTGCAACTGCACAAGATTCGGGCTTTCCGAGGCGGAACTTTCCCCTGTGATAATCCTTAACAGCCCGTTGCGTTCCCCGTGAGGGGAATTGGCACGGGCTTTGCATTGCATTCCCCCGGCCGGGACCGTCTCCGGTAAAAGCAACAGGGGTCAGTGATGAAATTCATCATCGCCATCATCAAACCATTCAAGCTCGACGAAGTGCGTGAAGCGCTTGGCGCGCTGGGCGTTGCGGGCATGACTGTGTCCGAAGTCAAGGGCTTCGGTCGGCAGAAGGGCCAGACCGAGATTTACCGCGGGGCCGAATATTCGGTGAATATGCTGCCCAAGGTGAAGCTCGAAATCGCCGTCAGCGACGAGCTTATGCCCAAGGTCGTGGAAACCATTCAGGCAACCGCCAGCACGGAAAGCATCGGCGACGGCAAGATCTTCGTCCTCGACCTCATGTCGACGACCCGGATCCGCACCGGCGAAACCGGCGAAACCGCGCTTTGACCAGTGCTTTCGGACAAAGGGGTAACACAATGATCCGCAAACTCATGTATGGCGCCGCAACGCTCGGTGCATCCATGCTGACCGCTACAGCGGCCTATGCACAGGAAGCGGCCGAAGTGGTCGAAGCCGTGCCCAATCCCGGCAACAACGCCTGGATGATGACTGCCACCCTCTTGGTGCTGCTCATGATCTTGCCGGGCCTTGCCCTCTTCTATGGCGGCCTCACCCGTTCCAAGAACATGCTCTCCACCATGACGCAGGTTGGCGCCACGGCGTGCCTTGCCATGCTGATCTGGGTGATGTGGGGCTATTCGCTCGCCTTTGGCGATACCACTTACGAAGGCACGCTGGGCCTGTTCATTTCGGGCGGCAGCTATTTCCTGATGGGCACCGATGCGTCGAGCACGGCGGCCACCTTCACCGATGAAGTCATCAGCAAGTATGTCTTCATCAGCTTCCAGATGACCTTCGCCGCGATCACCGCCGCCCTGATTCTGGGTGCGACGGCTGAGCGCATGAAGTTCAGCGCGCTGATGATGTTCGTGCCGATCTGGTTGACCATCGTGTATTTCCCGATCGCGCACATGGTGTGGGCGGGCGGCGGCCTGCTGTTCGAAGACGGCGCGCTCGACTTCGCTGGCGGCACCGTGGTGCACATCAATGCCGGTATTTCGGGCCTCGTCCTTGCCTATCTGCTGGGCAAGCGCCGCGGTTACCCGCAGGAGCCGATGCCCCCGCACAGCCTGACGCTGACGCTGGTCGGCGCCGGCCTGCTGTGGGTGGGCTGGTTCGGCTTCAACGCCGGTTCGGCGCTCGAAGCTGACGGTTCGGCTGGCCTGGCGATGATCAATACCTTCGTTGCCACCGCTGCTGCGGCGCTGACCTGGATGGTCGTGGAAAGGCTGGCTGGCCACAAGGGTTCGGCACTGGGCTTTGCCTCGGGCATCATCGCCGGTCTCGTTGCGGTTACGCCTGCTGCGGGCAATTCCGGCCCGTTCGGCGCGATCCTGCTCGGCATCGTCTCCTCGATCGTCTGCTACTTCTTCGTGGCGAAGATGAAGGCGAAGTTCGGTTATGACGACTCGCTCGACGCCTTCGGCATCCACGGGATCGGCGGCATTGTCGGCGCCATCGGCACCGCGGTGGTCTACCAGCCGTTCCTCGGCGGCCCCGGCGACGGTTCGACCGCGATGGGTGCACAGCTCTGGATCCAGACTTTCAGCGTGATCGTCACGATCTTGTGGGCCGGTATCGGCACGCTGATCGCGGGCTACCTCGTGAAGCTGACCATCGGTCTGCGTGTCACCGAAGAGGAAGAGGTCAACGGCCTCGACATCTCCGAACACGGCGAGCGCGCCTACAACTGAAGTTGAAGCTTGGCGGGACCGCGAACCTCCTCCTCTCCCCTCGGTCCCGCCTCCACTCGTTCCTCCTGCGAACGAACAAACTTTGGGCCGGAGCCAGCCGCTCCGGCCCTTTTTTGTTGCCATCACCGCGCCAAGGTCGATTATGGCGCGGCGGAGACGCCGGAGGGATGGCGCGGCTGCCGGGGCACTGACCAAGGGGATATGCGATGAAACTGGTGATTGCGGTGATCAAGCCTTTCAAGCTGGAAGCTGTTCGCGAGGCGCTGGCCGGTATCGGGATCGCCGGCATGACCGCATCCGAAGCCAAGGGCTTTGGCCGCCAGAAAGGCCAGACCGAAATCTATCGCGGCGCCGAATATGCGGTGAACATGCTGCCCAAGGTGCGGCTGGAGATCGCCACCAGCGACGACCTGGCACCGCGCGTGGTTGAAACGATCCGCGCAGCAGCGGCGACGGACACCATCGGCGATGGCAAGATCTTCGTCCTCGACCTGCCCGAAGTGGTGCGGATACGCACCGGAGAATCGGGCGAATTGGCGCTGTAGGGCTTCCCTGGCATTCCAACGCCGCTGCAATGCAGCAAAGTTTCCGCGCCAAGCAATGAAATCGCGCAAATGTTGCATTTGCGCAACGATTGCAGGTGAAAAGCTCCATTATGGCCTGAAACTAGGCGAAAAGGGGCGTTGCCGGGAACCGCAACTGCGGCATAGACTTGTCGCATAGGGCTTCAAATCGTTGAAACCACCGGCCGTCATATGTGCTGGATAACCGGTTACGGTTGCCACAATTCGCGTGAGCAATTATGACCGCGTTCGAAGGTTCAAAGGGGAATAAACTATGAAGAAATTTGCGCTCGGCCTTGGCGTTGCAGCCGTTGCCCTTTCGGCACCTGCAATGGCCAGGGATGGTCAGGGGTATTTCGGTGTCGATGTCGGCGCTGTTTTCCCGAACGAGTATGAACTCGATGTCACCACCAATGCTGGTGTTGCCCAGAATGCGGTCCTGATCGAAGGCGAAACCGGTTGGGAAGTTGCCGGCGTTCTCGGTTATGACTTCGGCCCGATCCGTGCCGAACTGGAAGGTTCGTACAAGGAATGGGATCCCACGCTCCTGACCTCGACCGTGATCGGCATTCCGCGCACCGCCGAAGCTGTGCGCAACGGCAACTTCTTTACCGGCACCTCGGTGGCTGGCGGCGAAATGCGCCTCACCTCGGTGATGGCGAATGCGCTGGTTGACTTCGGCGGTGACGAAGGCATTGGTCTGTCGGTGGGTGGCGGTTTCGGCCACACCTGGATGAGCGGCGAAACCTCGATCTACTCGCCCGGCCCCGGCTACATCGACGATGCAGATCACACCTGGGCATGGCAGGCGATCGCCGCGCTGCGTGTTCCGGCCAGCCGCAATTTCGACGTTGGCCTGAAGTACAAGTACTTCAACACCAACAACTTCAACGTAACCGACAGCCAGGGCCGCGCGACCGAGTTCTCGCTGGCCACGCACTCCGCGCTGATCAGCCTGATCTACAACTTCGGTGGCGCTCCTGCGCCGGCGCCGGTGGCTCCGCCGCCGCCCCCGCCGCCCCCGCCGCCGCCTCCCCCGCCGCCGCCGCCTCCGCCCCCGCCGCCTCCGCCGCCGGTGGTGCAGTGCAACCAGGGCCCCTACATCGTGTTCTTCGATTGGGATTCC